>CAYFUB010000464.1:0-4731 GCA_964346195.1 uncultured Pirellulales bacterium | reverse complement strand
TGCATGCCGTCGCTAATGACGGTGCCGCAGGCCGGCACGAGTCCGTTCGCGCCATTTACCTTCACGACGCAGACCATGCAACTCGTCGCCGGCTCATGGCCGCGCAGATGGCACATCGTTGGAATCACAATCCCCAGCTTCTGTGCGGCGTCGAGGACCGTCGCGCCGGCTTCCATTTCCACCTGACGATTATCTATCGTAAGCTTGGGCATGGCTATTCAATCCGCACCGCCGCGGCGGGACAGACGCTCTTGCACGTCCCGCACCGGATGCATTTCTCAAGATCGATCTCGTGCTTCTCGTACGGCCTCATCGCGATGGCATCGGTCGGGCAGTGCTGGGCACAGATCGTGCAGCCGATGCAGTCGTCGGTAATCACATACTTGATGAGGGCCTTGCACCTGCCGGCCGGACAGCGGCCCGCGACGTGGGCCTCGTATTCCTCGCGGAAGTACTTCATGGTCGTGAGGACCGGGTTCGGGGCCGTCTTGCCGAGCCCGCAGAGGCTGCCCTGCTTGACCATTTTCGCCAGGTGTTCGAGCTCGCCGAGGTCGACCGCCTCGCCCTTGCCGGCGCACAGCCGTTCGAGGATATCCAGCATCCGCCGCGTCCCAATCCGGCAGAACGTGCACTTGCCACAGGACTGGTTCTGTGTGAACTGCAGGAAGTAGCGCGAGATGTCCACCATGCAATCGGTCTCGTCCAGTACGACCAGGCCGCCGGAGCCCATCATGGCGCCCGCCTCGGTCAGCGTCTCGTAGTCCACGGACAGGTTGTCCCGAGTCGCGGGAATGCACCCGCCGGAAGGCCCTCCGACCTGCACGGCCTTGAACCTCAGCCCGCCCGCGATGCCGCCTCCGATCTCCTCGACAATCTGGCGAATGGAGATGCCCATGGGGACTTCGATGAGGCCGCCCCGCGCCACCTTACCGGCCAGGGCAAAGACTTTCGTGCCCTTGCTCTGGCCCACGCCGATGCGGGCAAACGCCTCGGCCCCGTTGCGAATGATCCAGGGCACGCACGCGTAGGTCTCGACGTTGTTGATGAGAGTCGGCCGGCTCCAGAGTCCTGTCTGCGCGGGAAAAGGCGGGCGCAGCCGGGGCATGCCGCGCCGGCCTTCGACACTCGCCATCAGCGCCGTCTCCTCGCCGCAGACAAAGGCCCCCGCCCCGGCCGCAATCTTCAACTGCAGCGAGAAATCCGTGCCGAGAATCTTCTCGCCGAGATACCCGCGCTCCCGGCATTTATCCAATGCCTCCGTGACGCGCTTGATCGCTAGTGGATACTCCGCGCGAATGTAGAGATACCCCTCATCGGCCCCGACGCACCAGGCCGCAACGATCATTCCCTCGATGATGCGGTACGGGTACGACTCCATCAGCATCCGGTCCATAAACGCCCCGGGGTCGCCCTCATCGCCATTGCAGATGATGTGCTTCTTGCCGGTACCGGCCGCACGGACGGTCGACCACTTCAGATGCGTTGGAAAGCCCGCGCCGCCCCTGCCCCGCAGTCCACTGCCCTCAATCTGTGCGATTGTGGTCTCGGGCGTAAGCTCCTTGAGCACCTTCTCCAGCGCGTCGAAGCCATCGTTGTGCAGATATTCATCGATGTCGGTCGGGTCGATATGCCCGCAGTGCTCGGTGGCGATGTGAATCTGCCGGCCCAGGAAATCGGAGACCGCCCGGTCGCGCGGATGGATGGAGTAGCGCGTGACAGGCTCCCAGCTCTCGTCGGTCAGCAGGTGGTCCAGCGCCCGCGACACGGTGTTCGAGAGCTTGCGGTGCGGCCCTCGCGCGCCGAAGTGCCGCAGGATGATCGGCTTGGCATCTTCCGGCTGCACGCGGGCATAGAGAGAGGACGCCCCACCCGGCAGCACGACTTCGAGCAGAGGCGTCTGATGGCACATACCCACGCAGCCCACGCGCTTGACCGGCACGTCGATGCCGGTCTGGACCAGGGCGTCCTGCAGGGCACTGTACAATCGGCCGCTGCCGCGCGCCTGGCAGCACGAACCCAACCCGATGCGAACCTCACCGCGAGCATCAGCCCTCATCGCGTGCTGCCGGCGTCGCTTGTGCTCTCGGCCCGCCCTGGCCTGCTCGTGCCGGAGGAAATCCCTGAGGACCCTGGGGACGGCCTCGCGGGTCAGATGGCCGTATGTGACCTCGTCGATCTGCACCGCCGGGGCCAGCGTGCAGCAGCCCAGGCACGCAATTTTCTCTACCGTGAACAGCTTCTGCCCGTCCGTATCCTCTCCCTCGGGGATTTCAAGGTAGCGCCGGAACTCATCATAGACCTGCTCGGACCCTTTGACGTGGCAGGCGGTGCCCACGCAGACGTGGATGATGTGCCGGCCCGCGGGTCGATGCCGGAACTGACCGTAGAACGTCGAGACCCCCACAATGGCGGCCGGCGTGATCTCGGTCCGCTCGCACACACGCCGCAGCGCCTCCGCCGGCAGATACCCATAGTACGCCTGGAGCGCCTGGAGAATCTCCAGCACCTTCTCCCGACCGGTGCCGACCCTCTCGACAATCTGATCAACGAACGTCAGATCCAGTTCTTCCATACAAGCTCAATGCGATAAGTAAGGCTGCACAGCCGCGAGACACGACTGCGCGATATACATCGCCTCGGCAAAGGTAAGGCATGTCTCCAACCCACAAAAGGCGGAATCTCCTCTTCTGTCATTTCGAGCGGAGCGAAGCGGAGTCGAGAAATCTGGCCGCGGAGGTTGCGTGTCCTTAGCCTGCGGCCAAGGTCGTTGACCGGGATAACTGATGGCACGTTCGACGAGAGCTTTGCTGCAAATCACGGATACCTCTCGTTCGCCGTCAGATTTCTCCGCTCCGGCCGCTGCACGGCCTCCGGTCGAAATGACAAACACAATAGCCGGCGAGTTATCCCTGACCTGCTGGACATAGTACATAGTCATGCAATCCTGCCCAAAATCTGCTGATCCACCTACGGGGCGGTGCCAATGCAGTAGAGGTTCTCGGCGCCGCGGATGTAGATCCGGCCGTCGGCGAATGCCGGAGAGGCGTAACACTCCTCGCCCAGTTCGCATCTGCCAAGTTCCTTGTACTCGGGCCCGGCCTGGGCGATGTGCATTACACCCTTGAGGTCCAGCAGATACAGCTTGTCCCCGACCAGGCTCGGCGACGCGCGAAACTCCTCTTTCAGGTCCTGTTCATATACCTTCTCGCCGTTCTCGGTCCGGCAGCAAATCAGGAACCCCCCGCTCTCCATGAGATACACATACTGGTCGTCGCCGACGGGCGAGCAGATGTCCGGGGCGCCCTCCTCCATCTTCCAGACAACATGCGTCTTGGTGACATCGCCCTGCCCCGTCGGCTTGATGGCGGCCAGATGCGCGTAGGGCTCAATCACAAGAACGAAGCCACCCGCATAGATGGGCGAGGGGGCCACATCGCCGCCGACGCATTCCGCCCGCCAAAGCTCCTTGCTGGTGGCGGGATCATAGGAGACCACGCACGGGTCCGCCACGGTGATCAACTGCGGCTGCCCGGCCACATCGACAACGACGGGCGAAGTCCAGGAATTCGGCAAGGTGCGCTTCGCTTCCCATGCGACCCGCCCCGTGAGCCCGTCCAGCGCGTAGACGCGCGACTTCCCTTCGCTGCCGTCGCCCTGGTCATACTGGATGAGAACGAGCTTCTCATACGTTTCGAGGGAGGCCGCGTAGCCGTAGGCGCTGTCCGGCCGGCCCAGGCTCTTATGCCACAGCCGTCGGCCGTGGAAATCAAATGCGGCGACGTCGCCCGTGGGGAAAATCGCATAGACCCGGCGGCCGTCCGTCGCGACCGTCGGGGCAGCGTAGCTCGTATCCTCCATGATCTCGAATTCTTCTTCGCCGGCTACCGGCGTCATCGGCACATCGCCCTGCCAAAGCAATTGGCCGGATTTGCCGTCGAAGCAGTATACCTGTCGCCCGTTCGGGTCCGCCCCGGAGAGGAATACCCGGTCCTTCCAGACAACCGGCGAATTGCGTCCCGGCAAAGGCACCCTGGTCTTCCACAGAATCCCCGCGCCTGTCTTGCCGTTCCACGAGGTCGGGATATTGGTGTACGCACCGACGCCCTCTCCCTCCGGCCCCCGGAAGCGATGCCACTGCCCGCGCTTCTCCTCCATCGAGGCGTACGGCGGCCCCGTGTCCTCGGCCTGCACGAAATCCACCCAGCCGGTGATCCCCAGAATCAGCGAGCCGAACACCAGCACGGCCAGCCCCCCTGCGACCGCCCAGCGTGCCAACTTCGCCTCTTTGATCTGCGCGTCGCCTCTCTCGGCCACGCGCTGCGGTCGCGGTGGCTCTCTCGTCATCTCCTTCGCCAGCTTGCCCGCCACCAGCAGAACGACGGCGCTGCCGAGCAGCATGAAGGCCGCGTTGCGGGCGAAAGCCAGCCGCCACAGCCTGTCGCGTCGGATGTTGAGGTCCAACTGCCGAATCTCGGCCAGCAGTTCCTGGTTCTCTGGCTCCTTCTGGACCCGGAGCTTCATGGCTGCAAGCCTGTTCTCCCGCCGCGGCCCCAATACAGCACTGCCGATGAGGTTCACGACAAGCAGCGCCACGAAGACGACCGAAAAGACTGCCCCGACCACCGCTGTCATTCGCGCAGCTCGATACCACGGACTCATGTCGCACCTGTTCATCTGTTCCGTTCTCCGCGTCATCGACTTTGTACTACCCTTTCTCGTGGTTGACCGGTG
>CAYFUB010000463.1:0-2263 GCA_964346195.1 uncultured Pirellulales bacterium | reverse complement strand
CACCCGGAGATACGAAATTGTCAATCGTAATCGGTATGAGGTGGCCCCAGACTGAGAGCTTGTCCCAGTAGGCTTGTTGTTTGTTCGGGCGGCATCGGCAAGCACAGCTTGCCGACGGCTATCGTTTCCGGGCTCTTCCATCTCCAGTGTTCCACATGTCCATCTGCAAAGGACAGCGTGCCTTCATCTGGATTGTCAGGACGGGCACTCACACGACCTCTGCACGAGCACTGGGAAGGTGGTCTCAACGTGTATCGCCGTCCTGCGTCGTTCCGCTGCCGATGATGGCGGTGTTCGTAAGGGCGGGGGTGTTGGGGTCCGTGGATCGGAGGGTCACGCGCTTGCCTTTGAAGTCGATGGTCTCCAGATAAGGCATACCCGGCGTGACCAGGACCACGTCGCCGTCGAGAGCGTCATTGACGGCTGCCTGGATCGAGGGATAGCGGCGGCCCGTCGCCGGATTCTCAATCGGCTGGGGTCTCACGACGACAGCCCGGAATGACCGCGGGTCGGCGTGAATGGTCGTGCCGAATTTGTCGCGGGCACGAATCGTCCACCAGGTCCGCTCACAGGGAAAGGCGGTGACGACCTCGTTCGGTGGGACGGGCGTGTCGGAATAAAGATAGACCATGTGGGACGGGTCGGCCCCGAACAGGAGTTGATAACCGACGGCATTTTCGCTCGGCGCGCAGCTCAGCACTGCGCCGGCGGCATCGACGGTCGCACCGTCCTCGGGACCGAAGAGTGTCACCGGCTCGGGCAGCCGGCCGGGATACAGGGATTCGTCCTTCATTTCCATGTGGCCGGTGAAGTCGTTGCCACACCAGCGGAACCAGTAGACGAACGTCTCGGGCGTGAAGGCAAGCTGGAGGTTCTTGGCCGGGCCGTCCACTCCCACGTACGTTCCCGCCACGACGCCGCCGTTGAACTCGTTCATCGGGCTGTCGGGCGCTGTGTCACACCGCTCGTGCCAGCGGTGCGCAAACAAGTGGTTCTCGAGTTCGAACTCCACGTTCAGCACGCCGGGATGGAAAGCCGGACGGCCCCCGTCGGTGCTGACGAGGTTCTCCAGCCAGCACGGCTCGCCGTCGACGGAACTGGCGATGAAGGCAGCGATGCTCTCGGTGTAATCACGGCAGTACGAAGCGGCATCGAACAGGGTCACGCGGTTGACGGCGTACCGGGCATCCTTGTAGGTCAGATTCAGGCGCAGGCCGACATCCACGGCAGGTTGTCCGCCCGTGCTGAACCCCGTACTTTGGATGGCCTTCTCGTAGGCGGGAGCGACCGCCGACAGGTACACGATGATGATGTCACCGATTTGCTGGTATGTCCGAAAGCTGCCGGGGTCCGGCCGGTATCCATTGGGGAAGGTAATCACGTTGTACTTGGCCTTTATGGCCTTATGGACGCTCCCATCGGACGGATAACCGAACGTGCAGTCTCCCCCGCTGAACCAGATCATGGTGGCTTGGCCCGGGTCGAAGAAGGCGTTCGCCAGCTCGAGCATGCCTTCTCCAAAATCAGGCACGATGACAACCTGAACGCGATCGGGCCGGCTCTGCGCAATGCCGTCGCTGACGACAAGCTCGAACTCACATGCCTGGATCTGGTCCGTCTGGATAAAGGTATCGACCATCGCCCCGTACTTGACGCGGTGGGGGCCGCTGACCCGGGGCGTGGGCGTGTTGGCGTCGTGAAGGACCACGGGCGGCCCGCTGATTTGCCTCCACGCCCACGTCAAAGGCCCGGATTCATCCGGGTCATAGGAGGCCGTGCCATCGAGTTGCACGGGGTCGGTCGCGGCATATCTCGTCAGGCCCGCGTCGGCCACCGGAATCATGTTCCCAGCGACCTTGCCCTGGGCCGGACGAAACGTGGGTAACAGAGTGACTATCGTAGCTGCAATGAGGACACGCCGCATTCTGTTCATCATCCTACCTGCCAGAGAAGTCCAGACTCAAGCATAGTATACCCGATGACTGGTCGCGTGTCCACTGTGGAGATTAGGCACCCCCGCAGGGGGTGCGGCCGGCATTCAGTGGCGGATTCGAATCGCTTCGCGAGCCGGGCGCCTGCACTCACGTAGCATGGGCATCTTGCCCATGAGTATCACGGGCGTCCGGGGCCCCCAAACGCGAAACGGCGCGTATGGGGACCCCTCCCGCCCGTGAAGGCAGGGCCAGGATGGCCCTGCGACTCATGGGCGGGACGCCCATGCTACGAAAACCACAAGGACCGCCACTGTATTCCGGCCACACCC
>CAYFUB010000462.1:0-2167 GCA_964346195.1 uncultured Pirellulales bacterium | reverse complement strand
CCTCGACCAGGCCATCCCGACCTTCAAGAAACTCACGCAAATCCGCAATCCGGAACCCGCCAATCTGTTCGTCTTCATCGACGTACACGAGGACCAGATCGCGGATTCGCTCTTCGGGATTCCGGTGCCGGGAGACCCGTTCGACGGCATCTGGTTCGACCTGCCGGCGGGCCGGCACCACGACGGCTGCAATCTCTCCTTCGCCGACGGCCACGTCGAGCACTGGAAATGGGCCGTCCCGAAGGTCTCCCGCTCCCCGGGCCAGACCGTCGAACCCCAAGAGGAATGGCGTGACTACGACCGTGTCCGCGACCACATCCGCAAGACGATGAACTGACCGCCGGCATGCCCGGCTCAATCATCGATCATCAATCGTAAATCATCAATCCAGACGCCCTGCGCACCGCTGTCCTATGAGCCCACACGGATTACGGGAACCGCAGATGCAAGTGTTGCCTGTCTATGGGCTGGGCCGAAAGTCTCGCCGCTTCAGAATGTGAAATGTGTAGCGGGGACCCTCAGCTTCTCTCTGCTCCCGAAATCCCTACGCGCGTGGGGGTGAATGGGACAAACCGTGAATGAGACACTTGACGCCCGCGCCGCGTCCACGTATATTTCCGCCCTTGGTCTGTAACAACCGAGCAACAATGCAGACAAACAATCTATCGATGAGAAAGGGAACACTGATGCAGATGGTGAAAAGATGGGAGGTCGTGGCGGTGTGCCTGGGGGCGGTCATGCTGGCAGGGTGTGGCAAAAAGGCGGACGAGGGACAGCCGGCCCAGCCTGCGGGGGCTGCCGGAACACAAGCGCCCGCTGCCGATGCGGCGGCGGACTATGCGAAACTCGCCGACGAGAACCGCAAGGCCCTGACCGAGATGAACCAGGGCAAGGTCATCGAGCCCGTGCCGGCGGCCACGCTCAAGGCCCTGCTGCCCGCCGAGCTGCCGGGCATGACGCGGACCAGCGCTTCCGGCGAACGTACCCAGGCGATGGGTGTTGACGTAAGCAGCGCCGAGGGGCAGTACGGTGCGACGGACGGCAGCGGGGCCGACGTGACGATCAGGCTTATGGACACCGGCAACATGAGCGGGTCGATGCGCCTGAGTATGAACGCCTGGGCCATGCACCAGTACAGCCGCGAGACCGACACCGGCTATGAGAAGACGACCACTATCCACGGCTGCAGGGCCATGGAGAAATACGACACCGAGAACAAGGAGGGCTCCCTTCAGATCCTGGTCGCCGACCGCTTCATCGTGGACGTCGAAGGCTATGGCGTCACGATGGATGCGCTCAAGCAAGTGGTCGACAAGATCGATTTGAAGAAGGTCGCGGCCGCGGCCCCGTAACCGCGCGGGCGCCGAGACACGGTGCAAGCCTGCCGCCGGCAACTCTGCGATCAAGCACGCCTGTCCGGGTTCCGTTGCACCGGGACCGGCCACGATCTTCCCGTACACCACCTGGGCGTGTATCCCAGCAATGGCGTGCGTCGTGCCCTTTCCTCCAGCCGGACCCCAGATTTATCCTGTCGCGCGTGCCCACCGAGGTCACACAACACCAAAATGTGAAATGTGTGGGTGTGGCCCTCAGTCGCTCCCAAGTTCGTTGTATTGCAGCGGATACCTGTGTTCATGGATTGACGCTTTGTACAACTTTACATGCCGATAAGGACCATCGTCCCCTTTCAATACTGGGATAATCCTCTCAATGTCACATCTGCATCCAAAATCTATGCTCCGCACGGCTGTGGGCTCAAGCGGGATGTATGACCGACCATCTTCCAGCTTGCAGCGCTGCCGCGAGTGTCTTCTCAATCATGCTATTGGCCCAAGGCGACAAATGCCCAGGAGAAGGTGGCCGCCGGCCGGCAAGGGAGAAATGTACGTGATAAGTGATAGGCGATAAGTGATAAGCAAGAGACCGGCCGGAGGCCGGGCAAGTGTCAAGTTTGAAGTGTGAAGACAAAGTCTGGCCGGAGTGACTTCTTCGCTGCGGCCTCTGGGATAAAAGGTCTTTCTTCGCATGGCTACTTGTTCAAATGTTGTTTTTCTTGCGCAAATTCCGCGGCGATAAGAACGCAAGTCATTAAAACACAAACACTTGGTTCTCACACAGAGCCGCAAAGCCACGAAGGTGAACAACCATTGCTGGCGCGTTCTTCTTT
>CAYFUB010000461.1:0-9573 GCA_964346195.1 uncultured Pirellulales bacterium | reverse complement strand
CACTTCGACGTCGGTGCAGTTGCGAATGGCGATCAGGTTGCCCACAGGGCCCTTGCGCCATTCCCAGTCCGAGCCATCGAGAATGCCGCGCCCGCGAATCCGGATATTGGTCCCCTGGGCGAGCACTTCGGCCTTCACGACCGCGCCGCCGGCCAGGTACAGGGTCTGGTTACTGCCCAGGACGATCTTCTCGGGCTTGTGCAGCCCGGGGCCAAAATAGACGACGTTGGGGTCGCCGTCCTTCGGGGCGTCAGTCTGGAGCGGATTGGCAAAGAGCAGGAGCGGCCCTTTCTTGCCGTCCGGCTCGAGGCTGAACTTGCACGGCCGCTCGAGTGTCAGGCTCAGCGTGTGGTCGTCCTGCACCGTCATCTTGACCTGCGGCCACGACGGGCGCAACACAGTCTGGCGCAGCGACCGGTCAGAAGTGATGCGGACTACGACCGGTCCCGCCATATCGAAGTTGGCAAACGAGTACGGGCCGCCGAAATCGTACTCCTTGCCTGCAAACGGCGGGTCGAGCACGCGGGCCGCATACACGTCCACCGTCTTGCCCCCCGCCAGCACCTTGTAGTCGGTGGACAGGGTTTCGCCCGCGGGAGCGGGATAGGTGACGACCTTTCCGGCTTCTGTCGCCGGAGCGCGACTTTCTGCTGCCGCCGCCAAGACCGCCATCAGGACTGCGACACCCAGGAGCCTGTGGCTGTTCCTGACTCCCGGCCGGCTCCATTCGCATCGCTCGGTATTGCTCACCGTTCCCATAATGGTTCCCCTTCCTTTCAAATCATCTGCCTGGTTCTGTCGTGGCACGATACCACAATCGCCGCAAATCGCAAGACTTGACGGCATCGCACCGCCGAGCGCGTCGTCAAGGCCAAGATGAAGGCGAAGATTCCACAGTGATTTAGTATGACATCGGACGAATATGTTTTATCCATCTTGACATTTATGATGCGCTGCCATAGAATATGGGCAATTTGGTGCAAGCAACAGTACATCCTCGTTCCGCGTCGCTTGACTGGAACCAAGGATGTGGTCCGCCGGTCGACGGCGTGGGTGCAATCAGGGGCGTGGGTGGGGAGGAAAAGGAGAAGGGTGATGAGAACACACGTAGAATTAGTCGTCGCGATCGGTATCTTCCTGTTGGTGGCCGGGCCGGTCGGTGCGGCCCCGATTATGGATCAAGTGCAGCCCAACGACTTCGACCTCATGGCCGGCTTCTCGCAGGGCGACCTGGCCCAATCCTTCCAGCAGGCAAATAACAACGTCGCCGGCGCCGGGATCTTCCTCAGCTCGGGCTACGGCTCGACCGGCGACGTCACCATAGCTCTGTGGGACAACCTGCCCAACCAGGGCGGCAACCTGCTGGCCAGCGGCACCACCACCGGGACGCCGGGCAACTGGGTCGATGTATTCTGGGCCCCCGTGACCGTGGTTCCAGATACGACGCTGTTCCTCGTGTTCACCTCCACCAATGCCAATCAGATAATCGCCGGGGACACGTATGATCCGTATGCGCGCGGTCAGGTATACGCGAACACGGGTTTCATAAGCTTCCCTTGGTGTGACTACACGTTCCGGACGTACTACACCGCTATTCCCGCCCCGGGCACCCTGCTGCTCGGCAGCATCGGCATGGGCGTCGTCGGCTATCTGCGCCGACGCAGAACGCTGTAGAACGATACCGTCCGGCGCTATTCAGAACTCTCGGGCTGCGAACGCCGTTCGCAGCCCTTGGTGTTTCCGGGGCCCGGCCGGCCGTGTCGCGTGTTGTCGCCGTCATTGAACCTCAGGTCTCTCGACCATATTTCTTGGCCACAGGGTGGCAGTCAACGTCATCATAGGCCATCGGAAGAAGCATCCAGGCACTTGCATCGGCCGGCGGCTCTGCTAATATGTGCCTCAGCCGGCGGATGTCCGAAACGGTTGGAGTCATGAGCCAAACAGCCTTTTTCTCGGAGGGCAGAAATGATGGCCAGTCACAGAAACGTATTCGCTATCCTCATCATGGTGTCGCTGTCTCTTACTCTGTGCGGCTGCAGCGAGTTGAAGTACCACAAGCTCTTCAACGCCGCACTGATTGGCGGTGCGGTCGGAGCCATTGTCGGACATCAGTCCGATGAGTGCGGTGCGGGCCTTGCCGTGGGGGCGGCGGTCTTCGCCACGGGCGAGCTGCTGCACCAGATTGACGATATCGGCGAAAAGAAGCAAAGAGAAATCGAAGAGGCCGCCGAAGAAGTCGCCCGCGGAGACTCCCTGCTCAATTCCGCATACGGGCAGCGATAACACCCGAGAAAGCCACGGCCCCTCACAGTGCGCGGCCCGCATTCGAGCGGACATCCAGCACGAGGACTTCCAGGGCTGCGCGCTCGACCGCATACTGCTGAGTCCGCTCCAGGAATTCGCATAGCGGACGGTGCGACATGGGCTGGAAGTGGATGACGTGGGTCGCGGTGGCGCTCGGATCGTCGGGATGCCTGGATGGGAGAGTCGTGCACCCACGGGAAAAGGAGAGACCGGGATGACCTGGACGATAGAGCGGATTCTCAACTACCGTGAAGAAAAGCCCTGGGGGAAGGGTTACGCCCACTATATTGGACAGCACGAATTTTGCCGTCCGACGCATCGATATACGCGGGCGGACGGTAGAGACCGTGGTGGGTACGGGCAGGCCGGGATACACAGGCGACGGGGGTGATGCCAGACAGGCGACCCTGGGTGGCGATCCCAACGAACAGTTCAACGGCCCCTACGGACTGTGCGTGGATGAATGTGGCAATCTCTTCATCGCCGACACCTGCAATCATGTTGTCCGCATGGTCGAGGCATCCGCCAACGTGATCTCGACCATTGCAGGGCGACGTGCCGTGATTGCCCATCAACGCAACGACCCCCGCGAGGCAAACCCCCTCAACCTGAACCTGCCGAAGCTCTCAGCTCTGGATTATTACGACGGCAGGCTCTTCATCCCGGAATGGGACGGCGACCTCATCATCATGGAGAAAACCCGGCGGACTGGACCGGGCCAATAACCAGCGGGCGGAGCACGCGCTGCTCTCTATCTGTGCTCCAGGAATTCGTGTGAAAGCGGGCGATTCTGTGCGTCCGGCCTCGCCATCGCGGCTGAGAAGAGAAACGTTTTTCGCAGACCCGGAGGCCGGCTTCCGTTGTTATATGAGCGACGAGTGCTTGTTGCGGCGGGCGGCCCTGGCGCTCGTGTGCGCCGTGCAGCCGAGAATGAACTCCGTTGAGAGGTTGGCCGTGATTATCGAGAAGCTGATGCGAAAGAGCCCGTTTCAGTCGCAGACGCTCCGGGCCGTCGCCGGCGGTGTTCTCGCGGCTGTGATCATATCTGTTGCGGTAGTGGTCGGGTCATCGCTACTGGGCTGCCGGACCCCGCCTGGGGTGGCCGCCGCCCTCGCTGCGGCCGCAGGCTCCGCGTACATCGTCGGCCATCGGCAAAGGTAACCGACTCGGGGTATCGTCGGTCGCTACTCAGCGTTTGGAACGCATGCCCCGGCCATCCCCCTGAAAAATTTCTTTGGCTTTTTCATTTTTTCGCGTAACATTCGACATATGTCGTACGTCTATTATATATGTCGAATAAAGGAGAGTGTACGGTGACCAAGAAAAGACGTTCCGACAAACCGAGCGTCGAGCTGACCGAGGCCGAATGGGCCATCATGCGAGCCGTATGGAAACATCAGCCCTGTGCCGCCGGCACGGTGCAGGAGGAACTCGCGGCGAGCAGGGGCTGGGCTTACAGCACCGTCAAGACCACCATGGACCGCATGGCGCGCAAGGGGCTGCTGCAAATCCAGAGGATTCGGAACCTGCAACTGTATAGCACGACGGTCGATGAAGTGGAGGCCAAACGCGGGGAGTTCTACCGCATGCTCAAGCGGGCCTTTGACGGGGCCCTGGCCCCCATGATGCAGTTCCTGGTGGAGCATGAGGGGCTCTCGGCGGAGGAAGCCCGTCAACTTCGGGAAATCACCCGCCGGACCACCCGGGCGGCAAAATCAAACCGTGCGGAGGACCCGCACGAAGGGGAGACCGCAGATGGAGACGCTCAATAGTGCAGTCGTTCTTCTCGACCAATGGGGCCGGCTGTTCTGCAACTGTGCCGGACGCATGCTCGTCCAGTCCAGTATTCTGGTGGGACTGTTTCTGCTCGCCGATTCATTCCTGCGGGCGCGGGTGTGCGCACGCTTCCGCTACGGACTGTGGCTGCTGGTCCTCGTGAAACTGGTGCTGCCGCCGTCGCTGGCGTTGCCGACCGGCATCACCTATTGGCTGGGTGACTACTTGCCCGCGGTGCCCGCGGTGTCTGTACCTCCCGCACCGGCGGTTTCTCTGGCACCAATCACATACGTTGAGCTTCTCGGCGACGTCATGGCGGTACCTGTTGGTGCCACGCAAACGGCGGTGGCCGGCAGGGGACTCGTAGCGTTGCAGTGGCCCGGCCTGGTTTTGTTGGGCTGGGTTGCGGGGGTGTTGCTGCTGTTGGCTCTGGTGCTGCGGCGGGTCGCGTCCGTCAGGCGGTCACTGCGTTTGAGTTGTCCTGCCCGGCGGCAGATGGTCGAGTTGCTGGAGGAGTGCCGGGCGGACCTGGGGGTCACCGCGCCGGTGACGCTGCGCCTCACCGAAGATATGCGCAGTCCCTGCGTGTGCGGTTTTGCCCGGCCGGTGATTCTCCTGCCCACGGTGCTGCCACCGGGCCTGGGGCCGCAGGGCCTGCGCACCATTCTCACGCACGAGCTGGCCCATATCAAAAGGCGCGACCCATGGGTGAGCCTGGCGCAGACCGTTCTGCAAGTCCTCTATTTCTGGCACCCGCTCGTCTGGGCGGCGAACACGAGACTGCGGCACCTGCGCGAGCTGGCCGTCGACGAAACGGTCGTCGTCGCTCTCCGGTCGCAGGCCCAGTGCTACACCGATACACTGATCGATATCGCCGAAATGGCATTTCGAAAGCCGGCTTTTAGCGTACGTTTGATGGGAATTGCGGAATCCAGAAGAGCTTTGGAAAGGAGGATCACACACATGTTGAATCGACACATATCGAAACGGCCCGCCCTGGGACTGTCCGGGCTGCTGATGATTGCAGCCATCGGCGCCGTACTGGTGCCCATGGGGCCGGCAAGCAGGACGGCTCGCGCAGAGCAGGATGCCATGCAGAGCGTCCCGGCGCTGCCCGAGGGAATCACGGAAATGTTCCAACTGACCAAGGAAGATATCCTGGAGACGTTCGGCGCACCCGAACACATCTTCTATGGAGACGAGGTCTATACGCTGGACAACCTTCCTGAGACGTACTTCCTGCCCTACGAGGATATCTCGTTCTGCATCCATGAGGGCGCCGTTGTCGGAATTACCCTGCTCAGTCCGGGGTATGTTTTCGGCAACGGGACACGCGTGGGAGACTCGGAGGAAAAGGTCAAACAGGCGTTTGGCCCGCCGTCGGAGGTGCAAGAGACGGAGTTCAAGGACTTCCTGGGCTATGAACAGATCGGCCTGATCTTCGAGATCAACAAGCAGGACCGGTCCGTCATGGAAATCAATATCAAGCGGGACTACGCGGACCCTGCCCAGTTGCAGGCCTATGCCGACGCCGCCAAGTTCGCGGCGGAGCTGCCCCAGAAGATCGCCCAGCTCGATATCGACTCAGCCAATCTGCAGGAGGTCATTGCGATTTTTGGGCAGCCGGTGAAGTATATCTGGGGCCCCAAGACCCTTGCTCCCGACGACCTGCCGCGACGGTTCATCGCCATTTATCCCGGTCGTTTTCACGTGTTCATGTACGACAACCGCATCGTGGAGCTTCGGCACGAACATGGCTCCAAATACGTCTTTGCCAACAAGCTCCGCGTCGGCTCGACGCTGGAAGAAGCGCTGGCGGTCCTCGGCCCGCCTGCAAAGACCGTCGTGGGCGAAGAGATCGACTGGCAAAACTCGAAAGACGTTCTCTTCAAGGACATCGATGGAAACAAGGGGCACTGTTACTACCATCGGCCCGATCGCAAGGTGCGTGTGTGGTTTGGTAACTACAAGGTCGCGGCCATCTACATGACCAGGAGCAGTTATGGCCAGGAGGATGATGATGAACCGGCCGATCCGGAGTTCGGCGCTCTGCTGCCGGCGAGGATTCTCTCGTTGGACATTGATTCGGCCGACCGGAACCGGGTCCTCGGGGTTTTCGGCGACCCGCAACGGTACCTGTGGGGCGATAAGACCTTCACGCCGGACGCACTGCCGGAGAATTACATCATGGACTATCCGTGCGACTTCAGCGTGTGGTTACAGAACGACCGGATCATGGAGATCCGACACGGACGCGGCTCACAGTATGCCTATGCCGGTACACTCCGAATCGGCGCGACCGTGCAGGAAGCCTTGGACGTACTCGGCCCACCCGATGAGACCGTCAGAGGCAAGAACGAATACAAGGACAGGGTCCTCTACAGGGACATCGACGGGAGCAGAGGGCACTGCTATTACCACCGTGCCGATCAGAACGTCCGCCTTTGGTTCTCGCAGGACAGAGTCATCGCGATCTATATGACCCGCAGCGACTTCCCCACGCACTAGGCGGGGGCGTCTATCTGCGCCGGATACGGCGAGCCGGCCTGCCGACAACAGGCCGGCTCGCTTTTCCGAGGGTGTGTGAGAGTTGCGTCTTCAGTAGCATGGGCATCCTGCCCATGAAGGGTCCCCCAAACGCGATCTTCGCGTTTTGGGAGGAGGCCCCAACGCGGAATTGGGCGTTTGGGGACCCCGAGCCCAGTCGCAGGGCCACCCCCGACGCGCAGCGGCGCTGCGGGCTTGGCCCAGCCCAGCGTTGACCTTGCGCGGGCGCTCGCGCCCGTGAGACTCACGGGCAAGATGCCCGTGCTACTTTTCACACCCTCTCGGACGTCGCTGCGGAATCAACGCAGGATCATGTCGAAGGGCATCATCAGAATCACGTTTTCGCTGCGGATGAGTTCGATCCGCAACAGGGCCTGGTAGAGGGCCTCGGCGCGCCGGGGCTCGGTCTTTCGCAAAACGTTGAACAGCGGCGCCAGCGTGGGATGGCTCGCCAGGGCGGTGGCCGCGTCGGTGAGGGAGATGTCGGTTGGCCTGTCCCCTTCGCCGGAATACTGCCGCATGATTTGCGTGATGAAGTCCACGGGCTCAGGAATCGTGCGAACGTCGTAGTCTTCCAGGGACGCTTGCGCCGCGGCGTATTCAATCGCCTCGTGCAGCCCGCCGGTCTTGTCGACCAGTCCCAGGTCCAGGGCCTGCTTTCCCGTGTAGACGCGTCCCCCGGCCATCTCTTCCACCGGCTTGGCCAGCTTCGTGCCCCGGCCTTTTACGACGTGTCCCTTGAAGACCTCGTAGACGTCCTGCATGTAGCGCCCGAGCAAGGCCCGCTCGTCGTCGTTGAAGGGCCGACTGCTGGTGAAAATATCGGCGCGGGCGCCCCGCTGGTAGGGGACCCAGTTGATGCCGAGCTTGTCCCACATGCCTTTGGTCATCAGCTTGCCGCCCGCGACGCCGATGGAGGCCGTGATGGTGGCCCGGTCGGCGAAGATCGTGTCGGCCCCGCAGGAAACGTAATAGCCTCCGCTGGCCGCAACGTTGCCCATGGAGACGATGAAGGGCTTGCGGGCCTGGACCTGCCGCGTGGCGTTGAGAATCACCTCGCTGGCGGTGGCTGAGCCGCCCGGCGAATTGACGCGCATGACCACGGCCTTGACGGAGTTGTCCCCGGCGGCCTTCTCCAGGGTCTTGCGAATGTCGCCGCTGAAGGCGGCGCTGATCGATCCGAACAAGCTGGCCTGACCGTGACCGGGGAGGATAGGGCCTTCGACATAGATGACGGCCACGGCGTCTTTCTGCGGCCGCTGGGGCGTCTTGAACATCTCGGCCAGGATGGAGAAGAGCGCCAGCGGACTGGCCAGATTGATCTGGGGTTCCTTTTCCCGGCCGTAGCGGTTATCCACCTTGACCGGCCCTTCGGTCTCCTCGCGCACGCGGTAGACGAAGGCCTGGCGGGTCTCGACCGCGTCGATCAGTCCCTCCTTGAGAGCCTCATCAGCCAGGTACATGCCCCGGTCGATAAGCTTGCGAACTACCTCGGGGGTCTTGTCGCGCGACGCGGCGATCATGCCCACCAGCGAATCGTAGTAGCTGTCGAAAATCCAGTTGATGTTCTCGGCGGCCTCCTTGCTGGGACCGGTGCGCGTGAATAGTTCGCCGGCAGACTTGTAGTCGCCCACGTGCATCATGTCTGCCTCGATCCCGATCTTGTCCAGCAGGCCCTTGACATAGAGGCCCTCGCCGTACAGGCCCGTCAGCCACAGGGATGATTCGGGCGCCAGACTGAGGTGATTGCCCGCGCAGAGCAACGCGTAGGGGAAGGTCGTCACGACCTCGGCATGGACATAGACCTTCTTGCCGGCTGCCTTGACGCGGCCGATCGCCTGCCGCAGCTCCTCCAACTGTCCGAACCCGAAGGACATGCCGTCATAGGTCAGAATCAATGCCTTGACACTGTCATCGGTGCTCGCCCGCTGCAACCGGTCCGCCAGTTCCGCCAGCGACGTGACCTGTTCGGCGACCAGGCCGAACGGATCGACCATGGGTGACTCGGTCAGTCTACCGCTCAGGTGAAAATGCGCCACTACTGAAGGTGTCGGCGCCACCTCCGCTTCCGTGGCAGTCTGAGCCCCGAGACACACCGGGCCTGAAGCGAGGAAAACCAGGCCGGTCACCATCCAGAACAACCCCGCTTTTAGCCGTCTCATAATCGTTCTCCTTTCCACTTTTCATTGTTGCTGATTGCCGGAATTCGTACGAATGATTGCATTTCAACTCTTCTCCGGCTCGGGCCGGCCGCGGCCCCCGTCGTACTGGAAGACATTCTCGACCGTGGTATCGAAGGCGCGGGCGATGCGAAAGGCCAACGGCAGCGACGGGGCGTACTTGCCGGCCTCAATGGCGATGATCGTCTGGCGGGTAACGCCGACCTTGTCCGCGAGCTGCTGCTGCGTCATCTCGCCGTGGTCGAACCGCAGCCGACGGATCTGGTTGCTGATGTTGTCGCTACTCATCGCTGGCCCTCCAGCCGTACTGTAACAGTGCCGCGACGGACGAAACTATTTGGGAAGCGAAGAAAGCAAAATAAACCAAAGATGATAGAAAGAAGATTTTCATTGAGCCCAGTGGACTCACAGCACCTAAAACCAGTGCCGCGGCGCCTAAAAAGACGAAAGCCCCTATCATGCCATAGCCCATCGATTCTCGTTCGATTTCTCTGTCCCGCTCATCATATCCCTTCATGGGCAACCGCCATGACAAGATGACCATGAATATCAAAGGAATCGTAGCAGGAAGGCTTAAGAATCTGAGGATCGTATGGTGATTAGTATTCGCTATATCTAACTGCATTATCCTGATAAGGGTAACTGCGGTGGCCCCGAGTGATATCCCTGCAAGTGATATTACCAGACAAAGCCAAGTTCTCTTTTGTGCCTTATTCATGATTCTTCTCCTTTCGCTCCCCGGCCGTACTGGACCAGAATGGCGACT
>CAYFUB010000460.1:0-5895 GCA_964346195.1 uncultured Pirellulales bacterium | reverse complement strand
CGGCGGGCGCCTTCGCGGCGGTCAATTCCACCGAAAGCAGGAAGTCCGAGCTGGTCGAGCCCTGATTGAGGGCATGGATGGCGAGCAGGTTGTCGCCGGCGTGCAGCGTGCCAATGTGCGCACTGACGTCGAAAAACTGGAAGTCAACAGCCTCGGTATCGGAGTGGATGGCCGCCGCCGAGGAGTTCCATGTGGGTGTGCCGTTGAAGTTGGCCCGCTGGACCTCGGTGCCGTTGAGGTAGGCGAGGAAGCCGTCATCGTAGCGGACCTTCAGCGAGAGACTGGAGATACCGGCCAGGTCGGCCGCCGGGAGATCGAATGGAATCCGGATATAGCAGCTTGCGTTGCGTCCGTACATCTGGCTTTGGACATCAATCCGGAAGAACGGCTCGAAGCCCATGCTACGCTCGTAGCCGACGCCGCCGATGCCGCTGGTCCAGGCGGAATCGTCGAAGGGCTGGCCGCTTTTCCAGGCGTCACTGACCGGTGCGAAGGGGACCAGGACCCGCTTGGGGGCGTCCTCCGTGACCAGCTTGAGCTCATCGGTCGGGCCGGCGGTTGTCCCCGGCACGCGCGGGTCGCTGCCGTCGAGCGTGTACCAGATGGCATCTGCCGCCTGCATGGAAAGCATATCGCCCTTCGCGACCTGCCCGCCGTGCTGATACACACTGTTGATATGAAGCACGGGTGCGTCAACACCGGGGTAGAGACCGGCACCCTTGAGCCAATTCAGAACGAAGGCGGAACGAGGCTGGATGAACCGGGTCAGGACGTTGTTCTGGTTCACGAGCCAGTCTTCTCGCGTGTGCGGCATCGAGGATCGCGTGTCACCCCAGCGGGCCGATTCGCCGACGATAGGCCGGTCAATCTGGGCCATCCTCGCGCGGTACATGTCGGCCGTGTTCGGATACGTAAGCGTCCCGCCATTGAAGAAGAACTTGTGCACGAGGTCCGCAAAGTGCATGCGATAATCCGCGTTTGCCTTGAGCCTGTCATGAATCCCAGAGACGCTCAAACCGAGGGCGTTGCGCGAATTCCAGTATTCCATGGTGTGCTCGGCGTCCCAGGTGTGAAAGCGCCAGAGACCGCCAGGGGAACGATGGGTCGCGTACCAGTTCTTCTCCGGCCAGTCCCAATTCGTCGCATACCACCGTGCGAGGAGGTCCGTAATGAAGTTGTCCAAGTCCAACATCCGGCAGAGGGCATCGTATCTGGCAGTATTCGTGGGGTCAGCCGCCACACGGTTGGCGGCGCTGACCAGGGCGTTGAAGTTGCTGGTGGCGCTGCCGTCGGGGCCGCTGTTGATGACAAGACCGGCGTTGTGCCGGATCGCGTCATATTCCTCTTTCTCACCACCAAACATCTGTGCCGCCCAGGCGTGATCCGGCCGCTCGTGCACGTAATACATTCCCCAATACAACCCGTTGATGTAGACATGTGCGTAGCGTCCATGGGGGGACTGGCCGCCCATGGCATTGTGGAGGTCGGAGACGTATTGGTCCTGAATATACGTCCCGTACATGTGCTGGTCGCGGTGGTTCCACGCGTTGGTGAGCACGGCATCGAGCACGAATGTGTCAAAGCTGCGGACCGGCGAGTCGGGAAAGACGCGGTAGTTCAACCGCGCGGGCCCCCCGGTGGGTCTCCCGTCGTCGGTCTGGGTCTTGAAACGCGGGCGCATCGAGAGCTTGAACACCTTCCAGCGGTCCAGACTGGTACCGCCGCCTCGGACACCGCCCTGCACGGCGATCGCACAGTTGATCTGAAAGCCTTCCTCCCCGTTGGGGTCGATCCATTCCAGGGAGCACGCGCGCTCCGCGCCGTCCTGCGACTGATTGATGTAGATGCCCTTGGGCCCAAACCAGTCGTCCCTGGCCATCACGAGGGACACTGTCGGGACGGACTTGAGGTCGTCCTTGATGGTTTCGGCGTACTGGCCGTCGAATTTGTCCCTGCCGTTTTGCCCGACGACGTCTGGATCGACCTGGTAGTCACCGGTAACAGTTCCTGAGTACGAGCCGCCCGGCCATGTGATCGGGTAACCGGGCGGCGTCATCTGGGCCCCGGTCTGGGGGTTCGTGGCCTGATTGATGACGTCGTCGAGAAAGATGTACGTGTGGGTATCGACGTTCGTGGGCATCCAGCCGTCTTTGATGGCGATGGCGCGGAGGCAGGTCGTCGTGGTGATGGGGATGGGGCCTGTGTAGAGGCGGCCTGTAGCCACGCCGCGTGCGATCTCGAACGGCGAACTGCCGTCCACCGTGTAAAATATTGCGGCACCGGGCGTTTTCGTGGTGATTGCCACCGTGAACGGCGCCGCGTAGAAGCCGCGGTCGCGGCTGAACTTCGTATCGGCAACCACGCCCTCGTACGCCGCGGCGTTGGCGGCCCCGGGTGTGGGAACAGTCAGAAAATGCCAATATCCCGTCGCATTGGGGGACCGGCCGTAAGAGACGTTGCCGCGCTGGCTCCGGAACGCGATGCCGTCAATCAGGGTCGTGCCGTCTGTATCGAATAGAGCGATTTCCTCGCCGTCAGCGTCCAACTTGAAGGCCGCGTGCAGGCCCGGGCCGGCATCATTATCGAGCCAGATGACGACATAACCTTGCGCGGGGACGGTCGTGAACTGGGGCGCATTCGCAGGAATCTTCCATTTTGCCGGGACGGCGAAGTCATCCGTGAGGTACATTCCCGCCAGATCGATGGCCTGAGTCCCGGTATTGTGAATCTCGATCCAATCATCGAACTGGCCCTGCGGGTCTTGCAGGAAACCGGCGTTGGCGGCCATCAACTCATTGAGCACCAGCGGGCCACCCGCGCCCTGTGCGAAACAGGTTACGGGTCCGGAACTGCCGAGAAAGCAGACCCCGCTCAGGAAATATCCGCCTAAGGCGACATACGCCAACAAGGAAACCCGCATCTTCGGTCCCAGCATTTTCTGCCTCACTCCAGTGCCATCGGTGTGGTCGCGCGTGACGGCCATTGCAGCCCGCACCCGGGCGGCAGCCCCTCTCTTTCGGACTCCGCCGCGCCGCCACAGCGCGGAAATCGATTGCCACTGACCGTATTTTAACGTATTAGACGCTCGAAACCAAGATTTTGATACAGGATTGCGGAAAAGCACCCGTTTTTCCGGCCGTCTTTTGGGCGCAGAGATGCAAAAACATGCACTGCGAGGCGTGCATCTAGGGGCCAGCGAGTGGAAAGCCGGTCAAGGTTTCATCCGACCTTCAGGTCGGGGTTGTCGGGCCCGAAGTGCTTCAGCATCACGATGGGGTCGGTTTTCGAGGGATTCGTGACCACGACACCCTCTTTGGCCGCCTGCTCCGTGACGTAGAACTCGTCGTGTGTGAGCTGACCAAAGCGAATCATGGTGGGTGTCTCGACATCCCATGCCCCCATCGTGCCGTGGCCCTGCATCATGATGAAGCCGTAAGCGGCGCTGTCCCTGATAGTTACGGTCGCGCCCGGCCACACGGTCAGTTCCTTGGCGCTGAAGGCATCGGACTTGTAGCAGATCCAGTTCTCGGTAAAGCCCTGTTTCTCCATCTCCTTGACAGGATAGACCGGCCGGGGCTGCATGAAGCGGTTCTTCACGAAAGCGGGATCGACGTTGAGCTCCCAGTCGATGACACTGAGCAGCCAATCGACGTCGCCCTTCCTATCCGTTGGCGTATCCTTCCACAACAGTTCCTTGGGCACGACCTGGTTGTGGGTGATGTTCTCATACATGGCAAAGACATCCGAGGCCTTCTGCGGCTCATAGGTGCACAGACTGCCCGGGGCGTGAAGAACGCCCGGCGGAACGTCCCATCCGGTCCCGACATCGAGCCGATAAGCCGGTGCCAGAGACGTGATGGAGTTGTCTCTGCCCTCGGCGGCGTCCAGCAGCGCCTTGCGGACCTGATCTTTGGTCACGCCGGGATTGAGGCCGAAGAAGGTGTAGGGGAAATCGCCGCCGTGATTGTTGACCTGCGGCGGGAAATAGTAGGCCTCGGGCTTGCCGAGCTGGCCCGTGAGCCGGGCGTGCTTGTCCCGATGGTGAATGTGGTGCGGCAGCGCGCCCTTGTTGTCGAAGAATTTCGAGTACATGGGCCAGCGCTCGTGTTTCTTCCAAAGCCGCGCGCCGATGATCTCGCCCTTGAGCTCGGAGATGGCGTCGCGCAGGAGGACCCGCTCGGTCTTCGTGCCGTCCTCGAACACGATGAAGCTGAGCCCTTCGTTGGGCGCGGTCAGCGGCCCGTTGTCGGCGGGCGTGGTCGAGGCGAACCACCGCTCGTCGATGCCGCCCCGCTCCCCACCGAGGGCATAGTAGTCGTCCGGATGCAGTTTGATCCGCCGGCCCGGTACGCAAAACGAGCGCGGCACCCACGTCGGGGCCAAACGCAGAATCCCCTTGCCCTGCTCCAGGGCCTTTTCGACGGTAGTCTCCACAGACATAGCTTACAACCCTTTCCTGTATGCGGTGGACGTTGTGGACCCATGGGACCTATCGGTCCTATCCATCCACCAGGTCCACGACGTCCGTTGAGTCCGTTATCGTCCCATTCTTCACGATTTCACCTGTTCCCACTTTCCGTTCTTCGCCGAGGCCAGCACGGCGTCGCACACGTACTGGGTCGCCAGGGCCTCGCGGAAGGTCGGCGAGGTCGGCTGATTCTGGGCCAGGTTCTCCAGGAAATCAGCGACCTGGTGGACGAACGTGTGCTCGTAGCCGATCTGCAGGCCCGGCACCCACCAGTGTCCCATATACGGCATGTCGCCGTCGGTGACGTGGACCGACCGCCAGCCGCGCACGATCGATTCGTCGCGATGGTCGAAGTAGCTGAGCCGATGCAGATCGTGCAGGTCCCAGCCGATGGAGGCATGCTCCCCGTTGATTTCAAAGGTATAGAGCGCCTTGTGGCCGCGCGCGTAGCGGGTGGACTCGAAGTTGCCCAGCGAGCCGTTCTGGAAGCGGCAGAAGAACGTGCAGGCGTCGTCGATGCCGACCGGCTCGACCTTGCCCGTCTCGGCGTGCAGGCGCTCCTTCACGAAGGTCTCCGTCATGGCGCAGACGCCCGTGATGGGTCCGTTCTGCCACATGGCCGTGTCGATGCAGTGAGCCAGCAGGTCGCCCGTCACGCCGGAGCCGGCGGCTTTGACATCCAGCCGCCAGGTGGCCATGCCGCCCTGGGGCACCTTCGTCGAGATCGTCCAATCCTGGAGGAAGTTTGCCCGATAGTGGAAGATGCGCCCCAGCCGGCCTTCGTCGATGAGCTTCTTCGCCAGCGTCACCGCCGGTACCCGGCGGTAGTTGAACGACACGAGGTTCGCCACGCCCGCTTTCTCGACGGCCTGGACCATCGGCTCGGCCTCGGCCCCGGTCCGTGCCAGCGGCTTCTCGCAGATAATCATCTTGCCCGCCTGGGCGGCGGCGATGGCGATCTCCGCGTGGTAGTTGTTCGGCACGCAGATGTCCACGATGTCGATGCTTTTGTCGTCGATCACCTTGCGCCAGTCCGTGACGTAAGATTGGTAGCCCCAGCGGTCGGCAAAGGCTTTCGCCTCCTTCTCCCCCAGGCCGCAGATGGTCTTGAGGACGGACTCGTACGGCACATCGAAGAAATTGCCGACCTTCGGGTAAGAATTTGAGTGCGTTCGGCCCATGAAGCCGTAGACGATCATGCCAACGTTCAGTTTCTTCTTCATTTCCTGTCTCCCTGTCCAAGAGGTAAGGTGTGCCGTGTACGCCCTGCGCCTGTTCAAGCCATCCATCCGTGCGCGGCGCGCACTTTGAGCATCACGTCGAGGATCTCATTCCAGGTGTCCGGCGTTTCGAGCATCGCGTTGGGGAACATGCAGCCGTCCCAGCAGATATGCTGCATCCCGCGCTTCGGGGCGTCCTTGAGCCAG
>CAYFUB010000459.1:0-10900 GCA_964346195.1 uncultured Pirellulales bacterium | reverse complement strand
TAATCTCCTCGCCCTCGCCGCGCACGATCATGTCGATGTTGGGGCAGCGTTCGAACAATTGCTCGACTTCCAGGGTCGCCTCATAACCCCCGACGACCGTGGGGATTTCATCGGGCAGTTGGGCAACGAAGTCGCAGATTCGGTCGAACTGCGTGTGCCAGCGGATGCTGACGCACACGAGATCGACGTCCCGGCGGATGAACGCGCTGAGCGCCGCCGGGTCCTGGTAGGCCTTCTCGTAGCGGAGGTCGAGGAGCGTCACCTTGCCGACCAGGTCTTTCATGCTGGCGACGATGTACTCCAGGCCGGTGGGCGGGAACAGACCC
This sequence comes from uncultured Pirellulales bacterium, assembly GCA_964346195.1. Classification (GTDB taxonomy): domain Bacteria; phylum Planctomycetota; class Phycisphaerae; order Sedimentisphaerales; family Anaerobacaceae; genus PLanc-01. The sequence goes on along the minus strand of CAYFUB010000459.1, from coordinate 10,574 downwards.
ATAACCGCCGTCGTATGGGCGAAATACGGGTTCAACGCAAGAACGTGTTTGTATGTAGTCATCGCGGAAGTATAGTCGAAGAGGATAATGCACGCAAGCTGATTAAGAAGTCAATCTGAAAAAAGCAGAGCGAATATTCGAAAATGCAGTTCGGGCAGGGAACCGGCCGGTGGGATGGGCGTCGTTGATTCGATACCTAGAAAACAATTTCAAGACCTGCCAGCAGCATGGGGCTGATCTCCAGCTTGATGTCGTTGGGCATCAACTGGTTGTCCTGGTACTCGATGCGCTCGTAGCCGATCCCGAGCGACCCGGAGATCTCCAGGTTCTCCCGTTTGAGGAACTGGTATTGGGCTGAGACCTGGGCGGCAGTGATATTCACGGAGTTGGACAGGGCGATCGGTAAGAACAACCGGCCGGACAGGGTCAGTTTCTCCGTAAGTGCGGAGCATACATGCAAACCGAATTGGACTCCTGACTTGGAGTAGCTGCGGTCGACCGCCTCAAGCCCCGGGCTCGTCAGGTTGTAATCGAACGTCAGGAGGATAGCCCCGATTGAGGGAGAGAACTCGACCGTCCGGGTGCCCCACTGATAGAGATGGCGGTGGCTGTAGCCGAAGCGGTACCAGTCGAACGTTACGTCGGCTTCTACCGCGCTGCCGGCGGGGAATAACTTCTCCTGGCTCAGCAGGTCGGTCTTGAGAACGCTGTCCCCTTGCAGGTGGATCAGCCGGCCCCCAAAGTAAAATCCGTCGTCGGGGCGCTGCGCGTTGACCCAGAAATCGATCATACTGGCATTGTCGATATCCAACTCCGCCAGGGTCGGCCGGTCGTTGTCCGTGGAAATCACTTGGCCCCCGTTAGGGGTCTGCAAGCTGCCCTGTACCCAGCCGTATACAAACGCACTGCCCGCTTCGAACCTGCACGCCTCCTCGGCGTCTGCGGACACATGGAATATCGTGAGAATGATGGACATAACGCAAGCGCCATACCCTCTGCGAGGACGACAAACCAACTGCATGTGAATCCCCTATTCTGCTCCGGGTGATTTGCTCCCGCGGCACCCCACGCCGGCATGCCGCGATAATGACATCGGCCGGTGATTGCGTGACTTGAGCGATGTCCGGCTGCAGGGCGGGCAAAACCAGGATTGGTTCACATGCGCTGTCCGCCTGGAAGGCGCGTAACGTCAGGTGGGAGAATCAGTTAGGTGGGAGGTGCAGAAACGTGGGCGGCAAGAATCTGACCGCGGCTAAAGACGGGGTTCCGGCATTATAAGACGGCTTGTGCACAACTACGCGGGTCAGCCGCAAGAGGCAGACATTGCGCGGGTCATCCGGGCGGGAGCGAACCGGCCTTCTGCAACAGGCCGCCTTTGGAAGAATCGATCACAATCGTGAAATCGCCGGCGCCCTGGACGATGAATTGTACGCGCACCGCGCCCATGCCGTCGATCGTATCGAGTTCCACCCGCTCCGGGCGGGATTCGACGGCGTTGACTCGCCTGAAGAACCGGTCCGTAACTCGTCCGCTCGAGAGCACCTTGATGCTGTCGCCACGAACTGAGACGATGTCGGGCGGGCTGATGTGGTTGTCTACGTCCTGCGCCGTGCGTGTCGGAATGAGTCGTTGATTTTCGACCGTGACCCAGACGTTGAATAGACTGCCGCCCAGCGGCGCTACGTTCACATCGCTGATTCGCAGCAGCGGCATCGTGCCGGCGTGATACAGAGAGAACGCCATGTTGCGGTGCAGTTCCTCTTCGAGCAGGAATGAGGGCGGCACGCGGCCCCATTCCTTCTTGCGACCGCCGATCTCGATTCGACCATAGGTGGGATGGTCGTAGGGGCGCCAAGCGATCAGCCCGTCACCCAGGAGGACATGTTTGACGAATTCCGCCTTCTCCTCGTCGGAAGGAGAGTGATCCGTCTTGTAGAGGTTCTTCGGTGTCCAAAGCTCGTTGGTATACGCCAGAATGCCCCTGGCCGCGTAGAGCCAGGTATCCTCATCGCCCCAGGTCGTGTAGAGGTCCGTCCAGGAGATCAGCGAACGATAATACGGCAGGATGCGCTCGCCCCGCTCGGCGATGATTTGCAGGAGCCGGTCGTCCTCTCGTTGCATAGTTCCGCCTTCGTTTCCGGGGCCGCGCAAGATCATGCCGCCGGAGTTGTGATAACACTGGGCTGCCGCGATATTCGGATGCGCGAGCACGAACCGGGCCACGGCCCGCGTTTCGGGCTGTGAAAATGGGTAATCCCGCGCGCCGTACTGGATGTAGACCGGCTGCCAGTCGTAGCCCCAGTTACGATTCATGTCGTAGCCGCCCCGGCCGTCCTCGTTGACCCGGCCGTCACCGTCGTTGTCGATCCCTTCCCAACCGAGCAGAAGATACTCGCCGGGCTCGTCGGGTTTGGCGCGGACCATCAGGTGCTCCGGATAGTCCGGGTGGCGCTTGAATCGCCCTTGCGGGTCCTTGATCCGCATCTGGGTAACGACGCCGTCGCCGTTGAGGTCTTCGCAGTCGTCCTCGTCGGCGACGCCGTCCCGGTCGTTATCGGTCGGGGCCGAGCCGGTGCGCGAGGAAATGGCGCCGTTGCAGTTGCGCAGCCAGAAATCCCGACCGTCGGGATTGACCATCGGCACGAGGTAGAAGACGTAGTTGTCCAGCAGCGCGGTGACCCTTTCGAGCCGGCCGTATTGATGGCACAGGTACCAGCCCGTGTACGCGATGACTTCGCCGGCCTGGACCTCATTGCCGTGAATGTTGCCGTCGATATACATGCCCGGCTTGCGGTCGGGATTACCGACGTTCCGCGCCGTCACCTCCAGGCACCAGAGGTTCCGACCCTCGGTGGATTGGCCGATGGAGTACAAACAGGTCAACTCCGGAAAAGCCTCATGCAGGCGGGCCAGAATGGCCCCGAGACCCGCGTGATCGTAGAACCGATTCCACGCCACGTCCACCTTCCTGTCGCACGGTGCCCCGAGCGCGGGAAGGACGCAATCCGCCGGATCCAGTGCTTTCGGCTCGGCCGTATCGGTCGTCGCCAGGGCCGGCACGAACGGGCATGAAAAAATCACTGCAATCACACAAACGCTGTTCCTCAACATGGGTATCATCATGAGGGACTCTCACTTCACAGGACTTGCGTGCCGGAATCAATCCCCGTCTGTTTCACTTGCTTTGAGTAATTCGATAGTCCCCTCGGTCCGGCCGGCCAGCATGGACACCACCTGGAAATGGACTTCCTGGCGATTCGCGGCCTGGATGACGTAGCGGGCTTTCGCCGTACCGCCGCTGCCCTGTATCGTGGGCAGGAAGGTGGTCTTCGCCCCCGAGAGGAAGCACTCCGGGCCGAGGTCCAGGACCACCCGCGTCGGGTACACCTCGTGGGTCGTCTCCCCGTGCGTGAGTGCCGTCGGCAGGAAGCCCTCGTTGGTCACGAGAATCTCGATCTCATAGATGGAATCGGCCAGCAGACGGCACTCGATCCTGGCGATCTTGATGCGTGGCAGCCGCCGGGCCAGTTGCGTCAGGAACTCCCCATGTCTATCGGCAATCCCGGCCAGCATTTCCGCCGGCGGATTCGTGCGGGCGAACGGCCGATAGCCGCCCACCTCCACGCGCCGGCCGGGGAAGTCAGGATGTTCGACGACCTGCCACGCGATGAAGGCGTCGGGCGCGTGCTCGTCGAACCAGGTGAGTTGTTTGCGCTCCTCCTGGCCGCGCTTATCTTCATCCTTCGATGGCTTCTTATCGGCCCCAGGCGTGTTGGGATCGTTCGGCTCGGCGGCTCGGTCCTGGCCGGCTGCATCCTCCGCTTTCCCGGGCTCTGCGAGTTCCAGCGCGAGTGCCACGTCCCACGGCCGGACCGCCAGCGACAGCCGGCCGCGATGAAAGTACATCCAGTCGCTGAATGTGCCCGGCTCCGCTGTACATTCGAGCTCCTTGCCCATCCCCAGCGTCTTGCGGTAGAGCTTGCCCATCGCCTCGTAGTAGCCGATGTCCTTCTCGTCGATGGCCTCCATCGGCTTGGACCGGCCCGGCGACTTGCCGGCCTCCGGGCTTTTGCGAACGTTGTCCGCGGCCCCGTATGTCACGACCGTGCCGATATTCGGATGGCCCACGATGAAGTCGGCCAGTCCTCGTGTCTCGTCCTCACACACGGGATGGACGCCCGCGTCGGCTGCGAAATACCGGTAGTTGTAAGGGAAGTTCCGATTGAGGTTGGCGCCGCCGAGACCGTCCTCATTCCAGCGTTTATCGCCATCGTTATCGATTCCTTCCGCCAGCAGCCGCCAGGTCCCCGTCTCGCCCTTCAACGGATCAGCCTTGAACAGCAGGCGGCTTTCGTTCGGGTCGGCCACATATTGTCCTTCCTTGTCCTCGACGCGCATCATGGTGATCAGTCCGTCGCCGTTGAGGTCCTCGCAGCCGTCCTCGTCCGCGAGCCCGTCATGGTCCTCGTCGCAGGGCGTGCCGTTGACGCTCATCTCGATCTTGGGCGTGCCGAAGAACCGCTCGGCGGCATCCGGATTGAGGCAAGGGAGCACATAGATTGTCGTCCTCTTGAGAAGTTCCGCCGTCGGCGGGTCTTCCTGACGCTGCTTCATCAGTTGCTCAATCCAGGAGATCGCAGTGAATGGTCCGACCAGATCGTTCCCCTCGATCCCCGCGACCACCAGCAGGGCCGGCCGCGTGCCTCGGTCCTGTTCCGACCCGATGCCGACCTCCACGAGCGACACCGCATGCTTACCACGCGACCGGGCAAGCTCGTGGACACGGATGAGGTCCGGCTCCTGCCGGGCAACGGAGGCCAGTCGCTCCGTGATTGCCCTGGGGCTGTAGTATTCCGCCGCTGGTACCCGTGCCGGGTCCACCAGCGTTGCAGCAACGAGCATCGGCAACAGCCATCTTCGATAAGATCCCGGGTCCACGCGATCATCCTTTACTGAGTATTCTCATAGTCGTCACGAGGTCAGCTACGATTACGCATGAGTTCTTCGCAGCCTGGTTGCCGGTGCCGCAGGGGCGAATGATTATTCGCCCCTCCATCCTGATTGGTATGATATTGTAATGCGCCGCTTGTCTCTTGACAACAGCTTGTCGCCGAGTTCCCCGGTGGAGGGTACCGTCGGCGTTCGGTGGCGGATTCTGGTCCGCTATCGCCCCCTGTCATTTCAGCCGGAGCCGAAGAGCCTGCCCCATCCGGCTGCGCTCTGGGCAAGCTCTGAGCGTAGTCGAATGGGCCGCGGTGGAGAGGGGTCGGGCTCCCAAAACGCGCAGATCGCGTTTTGAGACCCCTCGACTACGCTTCGCTGTGCCCGATATGACCAATGCGTCCCGCGACGGCCTTTCCTGGTCCGTGCGGCCTTTGCCATCGTATTCCGACTACACCCGGTGCACTCGTTGTCTATGATTTTCCTTGCTTTTGCCGCCCAAATGCGATAGGTTAAATGTGCATGGAGGAGGGGTGAAACTGCTGACGGCAGCGTTCCCCACGCATGGAGCACTTCACGGAAGGCGTAGTCCAAGGGCGGATGCCCTGTCGTTTGTCAGTCTCGAACGTGGGAGGGCGAAACGATGAGAACGAGATTTTGCCGTTGCCGCAGTATTGTCACGATATTGTGTGTGACAGCGGCTCTATTTGTCGTGCTTGCGGGCGAATCGGCCCGGGCTGCCTGCTGGTACCTTGATAATCAGTGGCCGACTACGGGCAGGCCCGTCAGCATTGCCGTGGACACCGCCGGGCACGTCTATGTGACCTGTCACGATGCGAGCCACGGCATTCAGAAATACAGCACGAGCGGCAAACTCGTCGCGCAGTGGGGCGCGCGGGGCAGCGGTCGCGGCCAGTTGCTCTCTCCCCACGGGGTTGCCGTGGATCGGCGGGGCACCGTGTACGTGGCCGACACAGGCAACCGGCGGATCGAGAAGTTCAGGTCTGACGGGACGTTTCTCGGACAGTGGCAGACCTACGCTTCGGGCCGCGTTCGGACCTTCCGGCCGTTCGGCGTCGCGGTGGAGGCGTCCGGACAGTACGTGTATGTTACCGATGAGGCTAACAACCGCGTCCTCAAGTTCATGAACAACGGGTTCCCCATCAGGGAGTGGGGCGGCTATGGGTCGGCCGAGGGCCAGTTCATGACCCCGCGCCATATCACGACCGACAGCCAGGGTCTCGTTTACGTCGTCGATAGCTCGGCCAACTGCGTGAAGAGGTTCGACCATCTGGGCGTGTTTCAGCATGCCTGGGGCGGCATCAACGGAGGCGGCTCATACTTCAACAGCCCCATCGGCGTCGCGGTGGACTATTCGGGCTATGTCTGGGTTACGGACGGGACCCATCGCGTACAGCAGTTCCGGCAGGTCGCTCGGCGCGAGGGGTGGTTCGGCGGTTGTGACAATCCCCAGCACGCACAGGGCGGGTGCTGGCACAATTTCGAAAGCCCGGACCGTCCGACCGGCGGCAGCGGGGCCGGGGAGCTCATGACCCCGCACGGCGTGGCCGTCGATCTGGCGGGCAATCTCTACGTGGCGGATTTCGCCAACCATCGCGTACAAAAACTGGCCTCTCTGGATACTTCCGGACCGACAACCGCAGGCAGCCTCGGAGTCGGCAGGGGCCTGGCCCGCTATTGACCCTCGATGTCCAGGCTGTCCATCCTCAGCGCAGGCTGTTGACTCTGGGATAGCGCGGGGCGCGTCGGCAATTGCGGTGAACTACAATGGGGATTCTGCGTCCAAACGCGACGTGGCGTGTTTGGGACCCAGTCAGCAGTACTGGGTGGCAGCGGCAAGCGCGAGCCTGCCGCTGATCGTGTCGCGGGCATCCTGCCCGCGATTCGAGGGCGGGACGTCCCCGGCGCGGCGCGGCCAAGATGGCCGCGACACGAACCATCGCCACCCCGAGAGCCCGTATGCATGATTCGAATGCTTGGCGGCGATCGGCGTCACTGCTCGACAGTGGCACGCAGGGCGTGGTACATGGCGGCCGCCTCCCGGCGCAATTGCGCGATCGTCGCCTCATTGACCGACGCCACAGCCGCAGTCTCCACCACCCGCTGGGCGGCGAACCCTTTGATGTAACCCGCCTTCCAACCCAGGGCCACGCCCGGCGATACGCCCAGGCTGCTGCGGATGACGCCTTGGACCTGCTCGTTTGCGACGGCGCGGGCGGCGTGCTTCGTGCCCAGCTCCGTGGCGGTCCGGAACTGCGGCCCGCTGATGGCCTCTTCCAGAAGGCCCCGGTACGCGACGCCACGGGCCGGGTCGCCTGCCTGCGTGAACGCCTCGACAAACCCGTGCAGGAAGGGCGGCCGGTCATTCGGGTCCAGGTCGTGAAGCTTCCACACCAGCTCGCAGTCGGTCAATTGCCCGCCGGCGTACTGTTGTGCAGTCTGCCGCCCGTCCAGGACAGACGGACTGATTGGCTCCGGCGGCGGCTCGGCAATCTCGATAGTCCGCGAGGACTCGCAACTCAGGCCTGACACGACGACCATCAAACACAACCCGATGAGTAATGCGCATCTCATGTGCGGAAATCTCCTGCCATGGTCTGTTGTTACGGCTGGGACCAAGTCTCCCAGTCCATCGGTGGCACCGTCGCCAGTCGGCACAGCGTCTCGCGCTGGCCCACAGTCATGCCGGCGAGTACCTCCCGGAGGGTTTCGCGGTCAAACCGGCCCTGGCCTTTCCGCCTGGCCCGGATGGCGGCCCGGATGGCGATCTCCCGGAAGATTCTGCCCTCGGCGGTCCTGCCGATCCGCAGGGCGTCGTATTTGGTCATATCGACCTCGTTCTTCCAGAAGAGAAGGTGATGGGCTTGGATCAGCGAGCCCAGATATTCGGCCAGGGACCGCTCGCTGCTGACCCACGGATAGCCGGCGACGTCCTCGGGATAAATCGTGATGATTCGCAGCGGCTCGGCACCCGGGGCGGGAGTGCGAATGAAAAGCGCCGTGTGCGTTGGCGTTACGGCGGGTGAGCGCAGTTCGTAGGCGTTCCAGTTATCGTCTCCGATCTCCAGCCTGCCCCCCAGGTCCAGCAGGGCCCACGCGTGAACCAGGCGCTCGGCCACGGACTTCGCCCGGGCCTGTGCGTGATTGGGGTCGTCGGCCGATGCCTCGCGGTAGTACCGGCCCGTCTGCTGAAGCGAGAGAATGGGGATGTTCCGGGCCGTCCCCGCGTCCCCAGCGTCGGGTTCCATGCTGGGGGGGCCCTCGCCAAGCTGGACATCGTACAACTGATGGACTATCAGTTGTCCGAAAACCTGTATGCTTCCCGATACGTCGTCCACGACGGCGGCATATTCGCGAAAACCGACGCTCGACGCCGCCCGGATACACTGGGGAGCCACTGTCGAGACAACGATAGCGGCGCCCCACACGATTACCTTCCGGTTCATTCTCTTACCTCTACACAACCCGCCGAAACCGGCAGCATGGGCCTTGGTTGCCTGGCGGCAACGATATTTAGGATATTATACTAGAAAACCTCCGTCCGGGGAAGCCCGTCCCTCCAATATCGGGGGACCAAGGGTGTACGTCATGATTGTAGGTAGGTTCTGCGAAAACCCTCTGAAACTGTCATTTCGACCGGAGGCCACAGGCCGGAGCGGAGAGGGTTGGGCTCCCAAAACGCGAAATAGCGCGTTTTGGGGCCCAGACACGAAGCGCGGCGCAGAGCCCGCCCCGGAAATCTGGCTGCGAACAAGAGGTGCCTTTCCTTCGCGGCCAGATGTCTCGACCGCGCTGCACCGCAAAGGCGCAACATCTTGTTTTTTCAGCGAGCATTCCTGGTTGCGGCCGGAGGCCGCGCCGCGCTCCGCTCCACATGACAAATTAGGCAGGACGCGCGCGTTGCCTACGAATATGACACGCGCCCGGGGACCAAGCAGGGGCGAACCATTGTTCGCCCCCCGGCACCGGGTGTGCGACTAAACTTCGTGGCAATCCATGCAGATAGAAGGCCGTAGGGGCGAATCATTGTTCGCTGCTGCCAATTCCCGGCCAGATGCTTCGCCTCGCTTAGCATGACCAAAGGCGTTTGCCTCGCCACAAAACGTAGTCGCACACGGCGCCGGACGGCTGTTCCTCAAGTCTTGCCCGGGACATATGACGCTGGTACACTCATCTTGCCACTGTAATCGCCAGAGGCGGATAGATGATGAAGACTCGAGACAACACGGGAAGTGCGGAAGTGCACCGGACCATGCTGAAGATTGCCGATCCGAAGGACCGCGACCGCGACTCCTGGAGAAGGGGTCGGGCCAGATACTTCGACCGGTTCCGTCTCCTCAAGCTGGGATTCGTGGTCGGGCAGCGCTATTTCCCCCTGCGGGCGGCCAATGGCATCCTCTATTTGCTGGAAAGAAAGAGGGTCAGCCGGGTTCACTACTTTCCCGTCGTGGTCAGCGTGGAGGCCATGACCGGGTGCAACTTGAGTTGCCCGGAGTGCCCGACGGGCTCGTCGCATCCTCTGGGCCGCAAAAAGGGCAGGGCGACACTGGCAGACATGAAGTCGATCATCGATCAGATCTGCCGCTGGAGCCTCCAGCTCAACTTCCATCATGTGGGGGAGCCTCTGTTGAACGACGACTTCTACGCCGCCTGTGACTATGCCGTTCGCAAAGGGTTGTGGACGGTCATACACAGCAACCTGAGCATGAAGTCCGAGGACTTGGCCCAAAGGATTGTGTCCTCCCGGCTCTGTAATCTGGTGGTGTCCTGTGACGGCGTAACGCAGGAAGTATACGAACAATATCGGGTGGGAGGGGATGTCGAGCTGGTGTTCAGGAACATGCGTGCCGTGGCGGAGGAAAAACGCAGGCGCGGCGCCCGGTTACCCTGGATCACCGCCCAGTTTCTGGTCTTCGAGCATAACTGGCACGAGATGAAGTCGTTTCAGGAACGGGCGCGTTCGGCCGGTGCGGACGAGGTCTTGTTCTTGCCGGGCTGCCGGAATGGTGCCCCCAAATCCGGTCGCGTCGGGACCGACGAGGTCTTCAGTCTCTCGGAGCTGAACTGGGTGCAAAGGGAATCGCCCGCCACGTGTTGGGACTTATGGGACAGCCTGCTGATCACCTATGACGGGGGCGTATTCCCCTGTTGCTTTTCCTACCGAGACGTGGATCTGTTCGTCACACCCCAAAGACCGGGCGAACGCGCCGTCGCGGACTACTGGAACTGCGAGAAATACCGCACGATGCGCAGCTTCTTCCTCGGCAACTCGCCCCGGTTGAAGGATCTCCCCCATCCGTGCAACAGTTGCGGGCGGACGCTGGCCCGCCGGCCCGCCACCGGCGCAGACTGATACGGATTAGGAATGATGCTTGCGCTCCGTGTGTCATCCCTTCGGCTACGCTCAGGGCAGGCTCTGAACGGGGCGCAGCGCAGTGAAGGGGGTTCCCCAAACGCGAAAGTATGCGTTTGGGGGCCCCAAGGATCTGGGCTATGAACGGGAGAAATATTTCATCCGGAGGCCGGCGGGGTCAGGCGGATGCGTAGGATTCGATTCGCGCCTGGCAGATCCTCTTTGTCAGCCGTTGGAGCTTCTTTACCCGCTGGGCGAG
>CAYFUB010000458.1:0-2062 GCA_964346195.1 uncultured Pirellulales bacterium | reverse complement strand
CCAGGAGGTATTGAAGTAGTCCTCAGTCCCCGTGCCGTGCAGGGTGGGCATCTCGGACCCGTCGATGAAAATCATATCGTCCCCCTCGCCGTACCACACGGGCGTCGGGCAATGCACGTAGTAATTGACACCCACGAAATGGCCCTTGCCCTTGATGTCGGCGATCAGGTAGTTGCGCTCGCCGCGCGGGTTCTGGCCCTGCGGGCCCAGCAGCGACCACTCGTTCTCGCCATCGGGCAACGCCTCGGTCAGCTCATGATTGTACCACGCGCAGAACCGCCCCATGTCTTCCGGGAGCTTGTCGAGCTCGACGTAATCGACATAGTAATAGAAAGCATCGACCTGCCTCCCGGTCTGGTTCTCGACCTCGATCTTCGCGCCGCCAGCAAAGGGCATGGCGAAGTAGGACACCAATGCCCGGCCCTCCACCGGCCCGACGGCCAGCGGCAGGCTGACGAACGCGTAGCTCTCATTCCAGCCCTGCCCGAAGAACGGACCGATGGGCGATTCCACCGAGGGAAACGAGTTGCCGTCCCAGTACATCCGCAGGATGATGTCGTTGCGATTGAGCCGCTCGGGCGGCGGGGCGATGGTGATCCAGATGTGGTTGATGATGCCGGCGCCGGTGACATTGAACAGCTCGCGTGTCTCGCCGTCTTTGATGCGCTCGAACCGGTCGTTGTTGCCGCCCGTCCGGTCGTAGCTGCTGACGCGCCTGGTCTTGATGCCGGTACGGATGCGGGCCAGTCCATACAGGTCATCCGGGCCCGCCGCGAAGCTCACCTGGCACAGAATGCAGATGGACAGCAGACTCAACAGCGACATTGACGTGATGTTCCTCATGATGTTACCTCCTTTCAGCTACCCTCAGGGAAACGCGGGTCGTACGTCTCAGTTTGTGACATTCGGGGCGTCATTCTGCCATGCCGATGCGGATTCGTCAAACGCGATCTGCCAGTGACCATGACGAGCAGCAGGAGGACGCCCCAGGTGAATTCCTTGGTGAAGTTGTTGACGTAGGGTCCGACGAGTTCGTGGAAACGCAGCATATTCAGGCCGCTGGACAGGAATTGCAGGGCGAGGACGGCTAAGAGAATACCCCAGACGGTCCCGAAGCCGCCGCGCGGGTCCACGCCGGCCAGGACGGCAACCAGGACCGCTTGCAGGAGATAGGAGCTGCCGTAGTCGGCTTTCGCCGAGTTGGTCCGCGCGATAATAATCAGGCCCGCCACCCCCGCCAAGAGGCCGCTCAGGGCGTAGGTCTTGATTTGCAGGCGTCGGACGTTCAGGCCCGCGAAGACGGCGGCGGTCGGGTTGGTGCCCATCATGTACAACCGCAGGCCCAGGCTCGTCCGGCCCAGGAGGACGTGAGCCGCCAGCGCACAGGCAAGGAAAACAAGCAGCGGGACAGGGACGTACAGAAGGGTCTCGCTGCCGAACGCCTGAAACGGACGGGGGTATCCTGCCACCGCATATCCTTTGGTCAGGACGAAGGCAATCCCCATGAACAACTGCATGGTCCCGAGGGTCGCCAGGATCGGCGTGATGCCCAGGTACCCGATCAACCAACCGTTGAGGATGCCGCACAGACCGCTCACGCCGAGAGCCAGAGCGATGGCGACCACGATGTGCGGGCCGCCGGCGCCTTCGCGAACGAGAAGGAAGGCCGCGGCCAGACCGGCCAGATTCGCCACGCTGATGACGGACAGGTCGATGCCCCCCGTGATCAGCGACATCATGACGGCCAGAGAGAGCACGCCGAGCTCGGGAAACTGGAAGGACATGGAAGTGAAATTGGGATAGGTGAGAAATCGGCCGGGATTCAGGACGCTCATCAGCACAAAGACTGCCGCCGTGATGCCGGGCAACCGCAGCAGGCTGCTTTCACCGACAGCCAATCGGCTCAGTCCCCGCTTCAGAAACTCCCATCGGATTGCCCTTGCCAGGTTCATGGGCATAATCCAACCCCTTGAATCCGTCGCGTGCCTCTCCGGGCGGTGAGCGCCGTGCTCATGATGATCACCAAACCAATGGCGACCTTCTGCCAATATGAGGGGATGTT
>CAYFUB010000457.1:0-12335 GCA_964346195.1 uncultured Pirellulales bacterium | reverse complement strand
CGCATGCGCCCGACCGGTTGCCGTTACGATAGAGATAGCCGATCAGATTCGCGATGACCTCGGTGTCGGTCTCGCTGGTAAACGTGACCCCCTCGCCGCGCAGCCAGGTCTTCAACGTGTTGTAGTTTTCGATGATGCCGTTGTGAACGACGGCAATCTTGCCCGTGCAGTCCAGGTGCGGGTGGGCATTGATGGTGTTCGGCTCGCCGTGAGTCGCCCAGCGGGTATGGGCGATCCCCAGTGTATCGACACTGCACGGCCCATCCAGGATCCGCTCCAGCGCGTTGATTCGGCCACTGGTCTTCCTGACGTAGATGCCGCCATTGCTGAGCAACGCGATGCCCGCCGAGTCGTAACCCCTGTACTCGAGCCGCTTGAGACCCTCGATCAGTATCGGTTGAGCCGCTTTCTTGCCCAAGTAAGCAACGATGCCGCACATATAGATCTTCCAATTTATGGCTCGTCCGGTTCTTGCGTATTTTCGGGCGCCAGCAGTGCCCAACGACCGGGGACGCTATCCCCGGACTCCTGGCATTTTCCGCTTTTCGCCAATAGCATGACACGAGAGCAAGGCCATGCCGCTGGACTACCGTGGCGCTCGCGGTGCTTGCCAGCAGAGCCTTATCCTCCACAGCAGCAACTCCGAACTACCGCCCATACTTGCCGTCAGCAAGCGGCAAGTCGGACGCCTCTACCACGCTATTGGCCCAAGGCGACAAATGCCGGGGGTTGGGGGCAGAGCCCCCGAGAGCCGGCGAGGACGCCAAAACCGGACGAGCTCCAATTTTGTAAGCTGCGCACTATTGAATCGACATTCGCAGGTTGAATCTCTACACAAAAAACGAAAAACGAACCCCCATTAAGGTCACTGGAACCGGATCATTATAGGTCACCGATGCGGCCGGCGGCAAATCATTTCTGCTTAATCCCCATATCACCTATTCTCATTTGACGTCGTAAGTGCTGAACCATTAGACTTTTAGGATGCTCGTGGTAATTGACTACAACGTGGGTAACGTCAAGAGCGTCTGCAACGCGCTGCGTCACATCGGCTGTGAGGCCGAGCTTAGCCGGGACCCCGCGCAGATCGAAAAGGCGGCGGGCCTGGTGCTGCCCGGCGTCGCGGCCTTCGGCTACGCCATGGACGCCCTCGGCTCGGCGGCCGACCTTGTCAAGCAGGCGGCGGCCGCCGGCAAGCCCGTCCTGGGCATCTGTGTCGGCCACCAGTTGCTCTTCGACGAGAGCTGCGAGTATGGGCCGCATCAGGGTCTGGGACTCATCGAGGGGACCATCGTGCCCGTCCCGCCCGACCAGGTCGTCCCCCATATGGGCTGGAATCTCGTGGAGTTGCCGGCGGATATAGACCTGTTCTCGGGCCTGGGCCCGGCGAAGCATTTCTATTTTGCCCATTCTTACTATGCGATTGTGAAAGACGGGCAGGCGAAGATGGCCTATACGGATTACGGTGTGCCGCTCACGGCTGCGGTCCGCAAGGCCAACATCTACGGCGTGCAGTTCCACCCGGAGAAGAGCGGCCCGCAAGGGTTGCAGGTACTGCGAAATTTTCATGACATCTGTGGGAGGCAAGTCTGAAGTGTGAAGTGTAAAGCCGAATAAACCGGGCGTCGTCGGCATTTAGCGACAGATTGGGGCTTCTTCTCGTCCCTTGTCATTTCGACCGGAGGCCGAAGGCCGGAGTGGAGAAATCTGGCCTCGTGGCCGGATATCTCGACTACGCTTCGCTGCGCTCGATATGACAGAGCGTGCCCCCGACGGTCTTTTCTTGATCCGTACGATCTCTGCCGCCGTATCCCGACCGCACCCGATGAGCCGGATGCTCAGGGCCTGAAACTTCAAACTCGACACTTGAAACTATCTGCCATGCTGACCAAGCGAATCATTCCGTGTCTCGACGTGAAAGACAACCGGGTTGTCAAGGGCGTCAATTTCCTGAATCTGCGTGACGCCGGCGACCCCGTGGAGCTGGGGGCCCGCTACAGCGACACCGGGGCCGATGAGCTGGTCTTTCTCGATATCACCGCGACGATTCGTTCCCGCAAGACCATCGTGGACATGGTCCGGCGCGTGGCGGAGAACGTCTTTATCCCCTTCACGGTCGGTGGCGGCGTCCAGACGGTCGGGCAGATCGACGAGCTGTTGCGCAGCGGCGCCGAGAAGGTCTCCGTGAACACGGCCGCCGTGCGAAACCCCAGGGTGATCGCCGAGGCGGCCCGGCGGTTCGGCAATCAATGCGTGGTCCTGGCCATCGACGCCCGCCGGTCCCAAACGCGCGCCGGCCATTGGCAGGTCTGCGTCAAGGCCGGCTCCGAACCGACGGACATCGACGTCGTCGAATGGGCCAAGCGCGGTGAGGAGTTGGGCGCCGGCGAGATCCTGCTGACCAGCATGGACGCCGACGGTACCCTGGCCGGCTACGATAATGAGTTGAACAAGGCGGTGTCCGACGCCGTCAACATTCCCGTCATCGCTTCCGGCGGCGCCGGCACGCTCGACCACCTCTACGACGCTGTCGCGGTGGGCGGCGCCGACGCCGTGCTCATGGCCTCCATCACCCACTTCGGCGACTACACCATCACCCAAATCAAGGAATACCTCCGCGACCGCGGCCTATCCATGAACCTTTGATGTCAGAAGCCAGCTATGGCAGATCCGGAATGACCTGTTCGCAACGACCTCTCCGGTGCCCTTCCTAAAGGGACCTCGTCCGCAGCCCCGCCCTTCTCGCCGCAGAGATCTGCCTCTTGTCTGCCGACACGAACAACTCGGCCCCCCATACGACCGCGCACGCAACGTGTAGCGCGGCCAGCGGTCGTATGGGGCCGGCCTCCAGGACGGTTGTGCAGGTCGAGACGACACGCGCCTAATTCTCCAGCAGCCGGCACGCAAACTGCCACCAGAGGATGCCGTTCTGGACCTTCAGCACGAGCTGGTTCTTGCCTTTCTTGAAGGTGACCGGAACCCGGTCGCTATCCGGTTCAACGCCGCGCTTCGCCCAGTTCTCGTGCACCAGCTTGCCGTTGAGCCAGACCTTGACGGCATCGTCGGAACCGATGCCGAGGACGGCAGAGGTCTCCTCGGCCATCTCGACTTGAGCCCAGGCATAGGCGCCGACGTACGGCTTCGGACCAAAGGACTCGAACAGATCCACGATGTCACCGCCCGAGCGAACGGCCCTCCATTCGTATTCCACTCCCGCGAGGGCCGCCCTTGGGGCGAGCTGCGCCACATTGAGCGGATCATCGTCAAACGCACGCTTCTGAGTCCCTTCATCCGTGGGGTCGGGGCCGAACTGCGTGACAGGGATGGGGCCCAGAACCAGCCATTTTTTCATGAACTCGCCGGGCTTGAGACCTTCGTACGTCGCAGCACTCAAGCTCAACTCCGGACTCGCTTTGAACATCCGGCACGAGAATCCCCAGGACTGGTCGGCGTTCTGAAGCTTCAGCACAAGCTGATTTCTGCCCTCTCTGAAGGTAACCGGAACGAGGTCATGGTCCGGCACCACGGTACGGTTGGTCCAGTGTCTGTGAACGAGCCGGCCATTCAGCCAGACCTTTACGGCGTCATCGGAGCCGATGCCGAGTATGGCGTTCGTCTGTTCCGGCATATCGATCTGGGCCCAGGCGTACCCGTACACATAGTACAAGCGGTCGGGGGGTCGGGGCGGATTGATGATCGGGCTTGGGGAACGCAGGGCGACCCATTCGTAGTCCTCGTCGCCAATGGTGACCTTCGGCTCAAAGCGTTCGAGGTCGAACGGATCTTCGTCAAAGGCCCTCATCTGATTCTCCTGCTCCGGCGGATAAGCAACGCCATGGATGGGCATCGGGCCGAGAAAGGCCCATCGGGTCATCGAGTCACCCGGGTTCAGGCCCTTGTAGGTGGCCGCCCTCAGATCGGATACCGGGGCCGGCTTTGCCAATTCGCGCGGGCCCTTCATGATCTCACAGCCATACACACCGCCGGCAATACTTGCGGGACGGGCCTGGAAACGAACGGCGACACTCTCTTTGCCTTCCGTCAGTTCGGACGGTATTGCGTATCGGACGTCAAAGAACTCGCCCGGCTTGTTCTGAAGCAATTCCTGCGTGGCAAGCCGCTCTCCGTCCACAAGGATATCAAAGACCCTCTTTGTGCCCTCTCCACCCCAATACGTGCAGACGAGTATCATGGGCTCGTAGGGACGCACCTTCATCTCATAGGAGAACCAGCCTTGACCGGCGTGGCGGCCTCGCTTATTCTGGTAGATGAAATCGGCCATGTTCTGTCCTTGCAGATCGTGCGCCCCCTCGGACGACCGGTCGCCAATATCCACTTCATCGACCAAAAGCGTCTGGAGCCAGTGATATCGGTCCGGGATGTCGGCCAGGGTCGTGCCGTCCTCGTCCGGCCACAGGAAAGCGACGGCACAAATGCCGTCGGCGGTGGGGCCCGTGTAGTTCCTCATCGTCACCGCCACCCGGCCGGCGACCATGTCGGTACAAAGCACTTGCTCATTGGACCCAACGAACACGGCGGACTCAGGCAGGATGTATCGGAAGTAATTCAGGCCGTTGTAGACGTTGTTGAGGACCGCAAAGTGCCACAGCGGCCCCTCCTTCCAGATGGCCCGCAGGTTACCCGGCAGGACGGGAAACCCTCTCTGGTCAATGACGGCGATGACTTGGAAGAGTTCCCCGGGCCCGACCGGCTTGCGGAAATGGACGCGCAGCTTCCCAAGAACGTCGCTGATGGGTTCCATATCCGCTTGCAGCAGATTTCCATCCAGATCATACACCTGCCAGTTCAATCGCACGGTCTGACTTAATTCATAGATGTCCGTCGGGGAGGAGGATCGATTCGGGGTCTCGAGATAGACGGCGGCGACGGCCCTTTGCTCCTCTTGAACGTCCACGACAAATATGCCGGTCATATCGATCTTCAGGTCGCCGTGCGCCTTCTCCTCTTCCACCAGCCGGTACAAAGCCAACGCGTCGTGAACCAGCGGATTATCAACCGAAACGACGGGGCTGGCGTTGCCTGCCAACACGACCTTGCGACCGGCCTCGACGGCAATGCTCTGGGTCGGAATCTCGGCAATGACTTTTCCCTTCTGAACGCTCACTTCCGTTTCCTGTGCAGAGACGAATGTCTGAGCAACCGATACGATGACGGCGCAGAGGATGACTGAGTTCGTTTTCATGTCTGTTCTCCTTTCGCCCTTCCAGCAGCGTGAAAAGGCGGTTTGCCGGGTCTATTTGACTCGGACCGTGAATTCCGTTCCCACTGCCTCCATCCGGCCGTTTGGAGTGCGAATGAAAAACGGTGGATGCCCACTCTCCAGAGCGGCGGTGCACTCGCCTTGCTCCAGAAAGAACTGGGTTTCTCCGTTGTACGACGTCAAAGCCAGCATGCTGTTCTGATCTACTCGAATCCTGGAGTCACCCTCCAGTTTCAGGGTGAATCCGGACTTGGCGGCGGAGTGAAACGTATCGCCAAGGTAAATGTCCGATCCGGCCGTCAGGGCCTGCCATACGTTGGAGCCTTCATGTCTGACAAGGACGGTACCCTGAAGGTCGGCAACGCTCATCTTGACTCGGGCCGCAAGCGGCACGCCGGCCGGCTTGTTCGAGCCTGCCCTTCCCAACGCAAAGCCCAGCAACAAACCAGCGGCCAAGAGGATTCCCGCCGCGATAGCCATTTGCCTGCCGGCAAGCCAGGCCGGGGCATAGCGGGCCTGCCCGCTGTGCGCAGCGCGCTGCTCGGCGAGCCTCACCAAGACCGACGCCGCGCCTTGCTCGGCGGTCATCCCAGGCGAGAAGGACTCCCTGATCGTCTCCCGAAGAAGGACACACCGGTCGAGTTCCTCACGGCAGGTTGGACAGCCTTGCGCATGCGCCTTCAACTCCGCGAGTTCCGCATCCCCGACCGTCCCATCGAGATATTGTTCGATAAGGTCGCGATATCTTTGGCAACTGTTCATTGTCCGACCTCCTCAAGAAGCCCGGCAAGGTCTTTGCAGAGCATCTTGTAGGCTCTGTGCAGCCAGACCCGCACCGTGCCGGGGCGCTTGCCCAATTGTTCTGCAATCTGCACGGCCGAGAGCTCTCCCACGAATCTCATGATGATCAACCTCTGAAATTTCTCGGGCAATTGCCCTACCGTCTGTCTGACAAATTGAATCTGCCCTTCGGTCAGGCCCGGATTGGCTGAGCACGCCGGTATTGCCGTCAGGTTCGTCAGCGAAGTTACCCGCGAGCCCAAGACGGCTCGGCTGCGAATGTCTTTCCGGATCACATTCGTGCACTGTTGCAGCGCGATCTTACTGAGCCAGCCGGGGAAGCGAGATGCATTTCGAAGACTGTGCAATCGCGCGTACGCCTTCAGGAAGCTCTCCTGGGCGATATCCTCCGCTTCCGTGGGGTCCTTGATTCGGCTCAGCGCCAATGCGAAGACCATGTTCCAGTGCCGCTGGACAAGCCTCCCGAAGGCTGGAACATCGCCGGCCAGCGTGGCAAGAACTAACTGTTCGTCGCCGGCCTCGGGTAGCTTCAATTCATCTGTCATCCAGTCTCTCCTGAGAGGAATCAGACGCGATTCTACCATACTGAACGCAAAGATGACAAAAGCGCTACAGAGAATGGGGCCAGCCAAGCGGCAAATCGTCAGAAACGAGCATCGAGAGACGCGGGGCACGGGGATTGTCGGGGCATTCGGGGCCGGCGCCGTTTCCGGATGCGCTGTCAAACCTGCCTGCTCATCGACCTACGTCGGCCGGCTCAGGAAGCCGACGGTCGATTCCATGATGCGGGCCTGGAAGGCCTCCTGCCGGGTCTGGTGGCTTTGGCTTTGCAGGTCGTCGAGATTGGCCCGGCAGAACCGGCAGCCGAGTGTATTCAGGTGGAAATCGACGTACTGGTGCCAGTCGGGCTCGAGCGTCCCGAGCATGTACGCCCCGATGGTGTTGCGCTTCGGGCAACTGAAGCGATGATACTCCCACAGGTCAGTCAGGAGGTTCTCGAACTGCTGCGAGGATGGTTCTTCCAACAGCTTCTGCCGGGCCACGTTTTCGCGAACCTGCTTGAGGTTGCGATGCTTGATCAGGGCCACGGCCTTCTCGTCGAGCTTCATGATTCGGGCGACTTCCTTGTTGGGAAGCTGGCAATAGAAGAGCAGCTCGATGACCTGCAAATCCCGGAACTTCAGGGCCTTCTTCATGCCGTCGATCAGCTCGGACAGCGCCTCGGCCAAGGCGACCTTCTGCTGATCATATTGCTCGTCGGCTCGGGCGTACCAGCTCGCGGTCTGGACGGGGCTTTCGACCACGTCGAGAAGGTCGGATGCACCCTCATCGGCCTGGCCGTCACAGGCATCCTGGATGAGGCAGACCCGCCGGGCCCCGGCGCTGCGGTAGCTGTCGATGATCTTGCGTCGCAGCAGTGAGAAGAGGTAAGTCTCAAGATCGCACTCGCCCCGGTACCGGCCGACGCTCCTCAGGAAAGCGATGAAGGTCTCCTGGACCACGTCCTCCGCGTCGGCGCGCTGCGGGAGCTTGGCCCGGGCGAAACGCAAGAGCCGGCCCTGGTAGCGGCTCACGAAGTCCGACCAAACCTGCCCATCACCCTGCCGGATACGGTCTAAATAGTACTGTTCACCCTGGGTAACGGCCATAGCGAGTTTCAAGTTGGAAGTTTGAAGTTGGAAGTCGGAAGTACTTGAAACTTCAAACTTGAAACTTCAAACTCACTTCACTATCATGAGGATCGAGATGATGGCGACAATCGCCAGGACCGCACCTGCAATCCTCAGCGACCATTCATAATATCCCATGGTGGCCATGTTCAGGAAGAAATAAATGACCGCGATCAGCACGAGCACGCCGAGCACCGAGAATCCCATACGAGCCCAGCTCATACGCATCGCCCGCATCTCGCGGGCCTTCTGGCCCGCCAGCCGGGTCAGCTTCGGGCCGGAAACGTCGATCAGCAGCGCCTGTCGCCAGATCCGGCCCACCGAGCCCTCGAAGCTCTGGGCAAAACGGTCCACGATAAAACCCCCCTGGAGCACGTCCGTGCCCGTGATCTCGGGCTGGGGCAGCTTGCCCAGCTTCCATTGCGCGCTCCTTCCCAGGGCATCCGTCAGCCGGGCCCGCGCGTCATTCAGGGCCTGTTGATGCGCCTCGCTCTCACTGGTGCACGTGCCGTTCGAGCGGGTGACAATGAAATGCTGTTCCGGCCGCGTGCTGGTGAAGGCGGCGAAATCAGCGACCCACGGCTTGTCGACGAAACGTACCTGCATGCTCGAGCCCTGGCCGGCGGCAAGAACGCTGACCCTGATTCTCCCATCGGCCGCCTTGACCTCATCGGACTTCGCCCACGGGGCACGTTCCATGTTCATGTCGGTGAGTTGAAGCGTGACCCTCGTCTCCGTCGGCAGCAGGTTCCTGTGCTCCGTCTCAATCGTGCAAACCGCTGCCGGCAGCACTTTCCGGATGCTGTTCCTGAGCTCCACGATCAGGTCGCGGTCCTGGCTTTGCTGAAAGAGCACCAGTTGCAGGGGAGAATTGACATCGAGGGGCAGTTTCCGAATCAGCCTGTCCATCCGCGAGCCGAGCATACGCACGGCCGTGAGTCGGGACGGGTAGACATCCGCGTCGAGTTCCTGCTCGACACCCTGCGACCAGATCGGCGAAGGCGCCGATGGAGGCGGCGGAGCCGGTACGGACGGCAGCGTCGGTGCCGGGGCGGAAGGCGGCTGCACGTGGCTGTCGAATACCCGGTTGAACTCTTGAATGACAACCGCACGGCCCGCCCCGTCTTCCGTCTGTTGTATGACCTGTGTGACCGGGTACTCCGTAGCCGTCGGGGCATAGCCACGCCGGTGCGACAACAACGGCACCAGGAACAGGCCGAGCACAACCATAGCGATCAGTGCCACGATCAGCGGCACTCCCACCTTCGGCGCCTTCGACAGCAGGATGACCATCAGGACAAACAGAAACGTCAGCGGCAGGATGAACAACGGGAGGGCTTCCTCCTGCCGCAGCGCACCTGTCATCGCGAATCGGTACAGCAACATGGGAGCCGCAAGGACCAGACTACCTACCACCCAGGCCCCCGCTTTCGGCGCTTTGCTGACCAGGATAATCAGCAGGACGAAAAGGAACGTCGCCGGTAGAATAACGATCGGTATTATCCACTCATTAATCATAGGACGACTCCCTGAGGCGGCAACGGTGTGAAGACCGGGGTCCGTCGGCGCGGCGGCCAGGACAGCACCAGGACAGACGCGAGGATGATGACCCCGGCAACGACCACCGGCTGTTGACTGAACGCGCCGAACAGCATCTCCAGGGCCGGGCCGACCTGATTCTGCTGGAACAAAGCGATCACGCTCTGGACTTGGGCGGCCGACATCGCCTCACTGCGGAAGAGCTGGACGGCCCAGAAGAATCCGCCCAGGCCCAGCAAGGCCCGGACCAGGTGCATGGGTCCCGATTTCCGCCGGCCGATCATGATGAGAATCGCCGCCAGGAACAGCAGGAGGACGATCAGCATGGTACCGACCTGTTCTGCCACGGTGGGCCATTCGGCGCCCAGCACTCTCGTAAGCTCCCGTACCGGCTCTTCGTTCGGCCACGCCGCCGCCGCCACGGCCGGCAGATGCAGCCCAATCGCCAGGCCGACCAGAAGCGCCGCCAGCGTCAGAACGTGCCCGACCGCCGCAAACAGGCCGCCGATGGGGTCCCAGGGCTGATAGACCGAGCCGGTACTCGCATAAGAAGGCCACGACGGCGGCTGATAGGCCGCCGGCTGCGGCTGGGGCTGCGGTTCTCCTTCAGCAACATTGACCTGCTGCTCGACCTTTCCCGCCGGAGAGGCCGGTGGCGCGACATCCGCCTGGACTTGCGCGGCAACCGTCCTGGCTGCATCCGGACCCTGCCAGATCACGAGAGGCAACTCGTTCCTGTCCTTGAACTGACCGACCGCGATCAGGATAATGTCGATCAACTGGCCGATCCCGAGCAGACCCCACGTGAAGAGCCAGAGGATACCGGTTCCGATCTTTCCCACGTAGAAACGCTGCAAGCCACAGAGCCCGAACATCGGGCCGATGACCGCCAGGAGCAGCGCCGTGAGACGTTTGGCTGGGGAGAATGGTCCGGCCGGCACAGGCTCGCGCAGACGCGGTCGCGTTTTTGCAGCGGCAACGTGCGTAGCGCCGAACAGGCGGGCCGGCGTAAAGAGGATCACGAGGAACAAAATGGCCGGGAAGACGATGAAGAAGAGGCCGACAGCCGCTTCGTCACCGCGTGGATTCGCCGTGCCGAGCCAGATCGACGCCGTCACGGTGGCCTGGATACAGGCGGTAAGCAGCACCGGCCGAATCAGGTATCGGTACCATCCCATAAAGGCGTTGCGGAACATCATGACGAAGCACAGGATCGACAGGAGGAACGAGTCGATGCCCAACGCCACGGTAAACCCGAAATCGTCGCCGTGCATATTGGCCGTCCCGGCACAGATCACCGCCATCAGTCCGATACCTAGGCTCACCAGCCAGCCGATGAACCACAAGGCATGAGCGAAACCCGGAACGACGCGGACACCCACGACGCCTCGGGTGGCCTCGTGAGACTCGTTCGCAGTGACGCCGCGAGGCATTCCCTCGTATGCGTTTGCGGGCGTACCATGAACCTGGGCCGCGCCCTTGACGCCGCCACCCCCGGCCACAGGCGTGCTAGGAACCAGTCGGCCGAAAGGGCTCATCGTCTGAACCACCAACACGATGCCTGCCAGCGTGCAGGCGGCAATCACCGGTTCAAGACCGAAGATGCCTCCCGCAATCAGACCGAGAAAGCCGATCCCTATCGCATGGCCCAACACGACTCGCTTCGGGCGCTGTGGGGCCGTGAGTTTCCACCAATCCACCAGCAGCATCGGCAGCGCCAGAGCCAGGACCCTCCCGAACCCGAAGCCCCTGAAGAAGGGGAATGGCACAAAGGGAGGCATCGGCCAGCTGGGATGACCCCGCCCGGAAAGCGCCGGCATGCCACCCAGCGCACTGCCAATGAGCGTCCCAATCAGAACCGACAGGAACGCCGCGAGAAAGCACGTACCCGCCTTGCCCCACCCCCTCGACTCCTGATCGAGTCCGGGCCACCACCGCTGACGACCGTGAAGGATGATTCGCGAAGCCACGCCGATCATGGCGGCGACCGCCGCCGCCACGGGGAACGTGGCATGGCGACCCTCACCGCAAATGACACCGGCGCCCAACGCTGTGGCGGCGATAGCAATCAAGGCCAATTTGCGGCGCTGGCGCGGGCTGAGCGGATCGGCAATGACAGGGCCGCTCCTGGCGGCCTGGCGCGTCCGTTCCTTGGCGGTCTTGATCTTCCCGGCCATCTGCCCGCCGAAGATTTCGGCCTTCTTGGCGAACTGCTCAGCCTTCTTCGCAATCAGCTCGGCCTTCTTGCCGATTTCCTTGCTGAAATCGGTCTCGGCGCCTCCCGGTGCCGGTGTCTTCGCAGGCCCGTAGCCCTGGGGCTGATCCGCCCGCACCTTCTGGGCGATGTGCTCGGCCACGACGGAGAGCTCTTCCGGCGCGAACTGGGAGACGCTGTTGCGAACGTGCTCGGCGCCGAAGACGTCCTCGACCATCTCCTGGACGGTCTGATAGCGCTCGGCCGGGTCCTTGGCCAGGGCCCTTCGGATGACGCGCGCAAACGGCTCGTCGATATTGCTCAGGTCCGGCGCGGCGGTCATGTGCTTCATGAGGATCTCAGCCGGACTGGAACCGAGGAACGGAACCTGACCCGTCAGCATCTCATAGAGCAGAACGCCCAGGGCGTAAATATCGACGCTTCGGTCGTACCGGCCCGCCCCGATCTCCGGGGCCATGTAATGCACCGTGCCGACGGTGATCGTGTGGCTGACGTGACGGCTGGTGCTGATCGCCTTGGTCAGGCCGTAGTCGCCGATCTTCACGTAGCCGTTCTCGTAGAAGATGTTGCTGGGCTTGAGGTCGCGGTGCACGATGCCGCCCTCGTGCAGGTACGACAGGCCCTTGCCGATCTCGCGCAGGAAGAAGGCGGCCTTCTGGGCCCCCAGCCCGCCGGGCGCTTCCTTCAGCAGGTCGCTCAACGACGGCCCCGAGACGTATTCCATGATGACGAACGGCCGGCCCTTGTCGTTGTACCTGACATCGAAGACCGTGACCAGGTGCGGGCTCTTGAGGTTCATGCACTGGCTGATGCCGCGCAGCTCGATCTGCTCGTAGCTCTGGATGGCCTTGAGGGCCACCTGGCGGCCGCTGTCGCTGACGGCGTAATA
>CAYFUB010000456.1:0-34453 GCA_964346195.1 uncultured Pirellulales bacterium | reverse complement strand
GCCGGCGGCCTCATGGCCCGGGATGATGCCCTCGACTTCCTTGGGCGGGCCTTCCTTCCAGCGCCGCAGGTCCGAGCCGCAGATCCCGCAGGCCTTGACATCCAGAACCAGCCCGCCGTCGGGCGCAACGGGCTCGGCGACGTCCCGCAATTCGACCGTCTTCGGCCCTATGAGATACGCTGCTTTCATTCACGACCTTTCATGACGCCCGGTCTCTATCTTTGTCATCCTGAGCACCAGCGAAGGATCTGGCCAGCGAAGGGAAACGTTCGCTCGCAGACGGCGCCAACCTCTCATTCGCAGGCCGGATGCTTCACTTCGTTCAGCATGACGAATGGCCGCTTGCATGGGCTACTTTCCTTCCGCGATCTTCCTGCCGACCGCCCCTTCCGGGTGCGTCGTTTCAAATTGCTCCTTCGGATAGCCTCTCATTTCGAGCAGCAGCACGCATAGAGCATCGCACGCCGCGGCGTTGACCAGCGAGCTACCCGTGGCGATCATCCCGTAAGGGTCCACCTCTCCGGGGGCCTTGATTGTGTAAACGGCATCGCTCATTTGGGCCAGTGGCGAATCGGGGTCCTCCGTGTGCGCGATAATCTTGGCGCCTTTCTGCCTGGCTATTTCCACGAGACAATTGATCTCGCGGCTGTGCCCGCCCTTCGAAATCACATAGAGAATGTCCCGGCCGGTGATGGCGCCCGCCCCGCCGTGCAGGCAGTCCGCGGCGTTCAACGGCACGGCCGGCGTTCCGCAGCACGAGAGCAGATGCGCGAAACGCTGCGCGACCGCACGGGATGTTCCGGCGCCGGCGACCAGAATATGGCCTCTGCAATTGAACATCAGCCTCGCGATCCGGACCACCGATTCATCGAGCTGTTCCGCCAATGCTCCAACGGCGGCGGCCTGGCTCGCGATTACGTCACGGGCCCGCGCCAGCCATTTCTTCGCAGATTGTGCTGCCATCGCGCCTTATCCACCTTCCAAAGCCTCTGCTGCTATTCCCTATCGAGCACCAGGACCATGTCACTGTCCTGCGGCGACATCACTTCGATCAGACCCGCGCGGTAATCGACGAGCGTGGTAATGAAATCGTTTGTCACCGGGTTGAACCACCGGGCTCGGTACTTGTTACCGAGGGGATTATACAGCTTGATCACGGACTTGACCGGGACGTACGCCACAATCACGTCGCCGGTGTCCGTCTGCGAAACGGAGATAAAGTGACTGAAGGTCTTGTCCCCCGGCTGCTCGGCCAGAAGCTCCTGGGCCGGCCTCAGTCGCCACCAGGGCAGCGTCCGCATGAATTCCGCCAGGTAACCGATCTGGATACTGCCCGGGAAATCGATGCTGTCGTACCACGGCGAGGTCCCCGGGGTGTGTCGATGATTGAGAATTTCCTCGCCTTCCCGCAGCCACGGCCAAATGCCGTTGGCCCCGTAGGTGATGCCGGCGGTCGGCGTCGCCAGGATGCTCCAGTAGCTGGCGTTGCGCACGTCCCGGTCGGAGATTCGCAGGCCGATCTGCTCGTAGCACGGCTCCAGGTTGATGATGGGCCTCGCGGGCAGTTTGTCCCAATTCCGGGCCGGCGGCCCCTTCGTGATCCACTCCACCGTGCCCTGGGCATTGCTGTGACTGGACTGATAGCCGATGATGTCGAGCCAGTCCTCGTCGGCGTAGGCGTTGCCGATCCAGGAGCGTCCCTGCGGGTGCTGCGCGACGACGCCCGGATGCTCGTCGCCGAAGACGCCGCGGCCGATGTTCTTCCAGCGCTGCTCGTACTCGTCGATGTAGCGGCCGTCCCCGCCCAGGATCCAGACGACGTGATGCCCGCCGCAACGGGCGACCATGTAGCGAGCCAGCAGAATGGCGGCATCGTCCGGCAGGTAGTAGCCCGGGCTCAACTCCCGGCCGTCGGCCACCTGCAGCGCCCAAAGCAGCACCGGGGCCGCCACCAGCCCGTGCTCGTTGATCTGGTCCACCTTGTGGTCCAGCCGCTCATAGAAAGCCGGATTGATTCGTATCCGCCCGCAGCCCTCGAAGGCCACCTGCCCCTCCGCGTCCTTGTCACACCCGCGCCATTGGGTCGTGACGAACTGGATGACGTTGTAGCCGCACTCGACCCGCTGTTTCAGGTAGTCCAGCCATTCGTTTTCCGTGGACTTCAGCGCCCCGTTCCAGGCGGTGCAGGCGGTCCAGAAAAACGGCGTGCCATCCGCGTGGGCCAGGTGGTAACACCCTTTCGGGTGAATGATGCCACCCTTCGTGTAGATATCCAGTCCGTTGTCGTGAGCGGTGCACTCGAACGAGCCTTTGATGCCGTGCAGCCCCTTGTTCTTCTCGTCCGAGCAGGTCGTCCGGAACGTCCAGGTCCCCTTCTCATCGGGGCAGAACCGCACCTTCCAGTCCCGGCCGCCATCCCAGAAACCGTTGACCTTTTTCACCCGACCCGTCGGCGAGGTGAAGTGCGCGACGAACTCCTTCACGTCGTACAGCGGGTTCTCGTAGGATCTATCGCTCTCGAATCGCCTCTCGTACCTCATCCATACGCCGACCTGCTCCCCGGCGAGACCTGGCTGTCCCACGACAAGAGAGACGAACACCGTCAAGCATGACATTCTTTTCATGAGTACACTCCCATATTCGCAGCAGAGTAAATGATTCCTGTGCCTGGCTTCAACTCAAAACTCCTCGAGGCGTATGTGCCGGCGGCTGAGTCGGACGAGCTGGCGGGTTCGCAGGCTGTCCAGAAAGACCGCCAAAAAGATGATCCCCGCCGCGACCAGCGGCTGAAGGTACAAATCCACCTGGGCCGAGACGAGGCCGATCGTGACCATCTGAATCAGCACCGCTCCGAGAACGGTGCCCGGGAACACGCTGCCGATGCCGCCGAACAGGCTCGTTCCGCCCAGCACGGCCGCCGCAATCGCGTCGAACTCCTTATACTCCCCGAACCCGGCGTTGATGATGCCCAACTGGGCGACCGAAACGAAGCCGCCCAACGCCGCCAGAAAGCCGCAGAGGACAAAGGCCGTGCCGCGCACGCGGGCCGTGTCGACGCCGGCCTTCTCGGCGGCTTCGATGTCATTGCCCACGGCGTAAATCTGACGGCCAAGCGCCGTCCAACGCAGCAGGACCGCCGCACACAGCACCACGACCCCGAACACAACGACAGGAAGCGGCGCCGTACCGAACAACCGCTGTGCGCCAATCCGTGTGACGCTCTCAGGAAACTCGACCGGCACCGACCTGGTGAGCCATAGCCCGAGACCTCGACCGACCCAGAGCGTGCCCAACGTCGCGACGAAGGGGATGATTTTCAATCGGGTAATCACGAGCGCGTTGACGATGCCGAAGAGCATACCGACCGTCAGACACCCAAGGAGCGCCAATGTCACGGGCACACGGCTCTTGATCAGGAGGCCGGCGACAACAGCCGACAGGTACATGTTCGAGCCCACCGACAGGTCGATTCCGGCGGTCAGCAGGACGAACGTCATCCCGACCGCGATGATGCCGACATAGGACGCCTGCTTGACGATGTTTTCAAGACTCTGGTAGCTGAGAAAGCGCGGGGACAGCAGGCCGAAAATGACGAAAATGAGCGCGAAGAGAATCACCGGCGTGTGCCGCAGGACCGCCACCAGTATTTTTCCACGGGTCTTGTTCATCTTTGCTGCTCTCAGGGTCGCCCCGATTTATGATGCACTTGATGCCCCTTGAACGCCGCATGGAGAATCCGCTCCCGGTCGAACTCGCCGCGGTCGAAGCATCCCTGAATCTCGCCTTTGCTCATCACGACGATGCGGTCGCACATGCCCATCAGCTCTTCCAGTTCCGAAGAAATCAGCAGGATGCCGGCGCCCTGCGCCGCCAGGTCGTTGATGACGCCATAGACCTCGGATTTTGCCCCGACGTCGATGCCGCGCGTCGGCTCATCCATGAGGAAGACGGCGGGTCGCGACATGAGCCATTTGCCGATGACTGCTTTCTGCTGATTGCCGCCGCTGAGGTTCTTCGCGAGGGTGCGATTGATGGGCCCGCTCTTGATTCGCATGGACTCCACGACCCGACTGACGGCGTCCTTCAAGCGACCCTGTCGCAGCAGGCGGGGGAACCACGCTATCGCAAAAGCCGGCAGGGCCGCGAGGCCAATGTTGTCCACGATGGTTGCGTCCATGAGCAGGCCCTCCTCCCGGCGGTTCTCCGTCACAAAGGCCATGCCCCGGCGGATGCTGTCCACAGGCGACGGGCAAGCGCGGCGCAGCGCGAACCGCCGCGCGTCGCGGGCATCCTGCCCGCGATTCGAAGGCAGGACGGGTTCCCCAACGCATAATTCCGCGTTGGGGGTCCCCACGCCTTCGATACGAATCCGCCCCTGCTCGAACGGCTCCAGCCCGAAGAGGATGCGAGCCAGCTCGGTTCGCCCCGAGCCCATCAGCCCGAACAGGCCCAACACCTCGGCCTTGTGCAGCACGAGGTTGATGTCGCGGACAATGCCCGACTGAGACAGGTCTCTGACCTCCAACAGCACTTCCTCCGAGGGCTTCAACTCGCGCGTCGGGAAGATCTGACTGATATCGCGCCCGACCATGCGGGAGATCATTCTGTCGATGGTGAAATCCTGCCGCGGGCCTGCATCCACGACCTGGCCGTCACGCAGCACGATGATATCGTCCGAGAGTTCGAGCACGTTGCCGAGGTTGTGTGAGATGTAAATCATCGACTTGCCCCGCCCGCGCAGGTCGCCGATGATGCCGAAGAGCCGCTCGGTCTCACCGGCGGTCAACGAGGTCGTCGGCTCGTCGAAGATAATGATTTCGGCCCCGGTGCTCAGGGCCTTGGCGATCTCGACCAATTGCCGCTCGCCCGGCGTGAGCCTGTCCACCAATGTCTCCGGCGACAGCGCCAGGTTCACAGAGTCCAGTAATTGCCTCGCTCGCCTCTTAGCCGTGCGCTTATCGATGAATGGAGATTTTCCGAGCCTGGGGAAACGGTCGATGAAGATATTGTCCGTGATGCTCAGGTTGGTGAAAAGATTAAGCTCCTGGTGAATGAAGGCCACGCCGGCCTTGGTCGCCTCTGCCGGATTGCGCGGGGCGTAGTTTGTTCCCCACAGTCTCATCGTACCGCTCTCCGGCCTGAGCACGCCGCCGAGGATGTTCATGAGCGTCGTCTTGCCCGCCCCATTCTCACCAATCAGACCCAGCAGATGCCCTTGCGGCAGCGCAAACGTGACATTCCGCAGCGCCTGCACGCCGAAGAAGCTCCGGGATATGCCGTCAAAGTGGAGGATGTTCTCAGGCATCAGGTTTCTCAATCATGCGATAGTCTCCCTTGCCAGGAACCGCGTTCGTGTCACATCCAGCAGCGCCGCCAGCAGAATCACCGCCCCCTTGATCACGGGCTCGACATAAAAAGGCACGGCCAGCATATTCAGCGAATTCGAGAGCAGGACGAAAAACAGCACGCCGAACAGCGCCCAGAGCACCTTACCTTTGCCACCGAAGAGGCTGATGCCGCCGATGACGGCCGCCCCGATGACATCGAGCAGAAGGTTTCGCCCCAGGGTGGGCCGGCCGCAGGCCAGGCGGGCGGTATACAGCACGGACGCCACCGCGGCACAAAAACCGCTCAGGACATAACCGATGATGATGACCCGGTCGGTGGGCACGCCCGAGACTACCGAAGTCCTGATACTCTTGCCGACGGCGAAAAACCACCGCCCGAGCACGCTATGCTTGAGCACCACGTGTGACGCGACAGCCAGCCCGAGCACGATAAAGAACGAATACGGGACCGGACCCACCCAGCCGGCACCGACAACCTTGTAGCTTTCGGGCAGGTACATGATATTCTCGGATTTGGTGAGGTAGATCGCCAGTCCGCTGAAGAACATCATGGAGACGAGCGTCACCATGAAAGCCGGCATGCGGAACTTCGCCACGGCCCATCCATTCAGCAAGCCGACGAGGGACCCGACCGCCAGCATGGCAAGAATCCCCAGCGGGACGGCCGCAGCCGTGCCGCCGACCGGGCTGCCGCTCGCGGAAAGAAAAATGCCCCACAGAGGGCTCTTCTCGAACAGCGCCGGATCCAGCCTGGTTGTGATGAGCATGGCACCGATAACGCTGGTCAGCGCCATGATCGAGGTCTGGGACAGGTCGATGCCGCCGAGGATCAGAACGAACATCTGGCCCAGCACCAGAGCCAACAAGGGCCACATGTCGGACGAGATATTCGCCAGATTGCCGGGGCTCGCGATGTAGGGCAGGAAAAAGGATAGAACGACGAAGTAGAGAACACTCAGGTATAGAACAAAGTTCTCCGACAGCAGGACGTGCCGGACTACGGCCGAGGCCCCGCCTTTCATCTTCGATTCGCCCGATTCATTTCTCTGTCTGGTCACGGATGCCAAGAGCAGATACCTGGTTACGTCGTTATCATCGGGTGCCGTGCTTACGCTTGCGTAAGCATGTCCCGCAAGGCCGCCGGGCATATGGTCACGCAGCGCGGGTCTCATACGGTCTATGACTGGCCCGTACCTGGTATGTCATCCTGAACGGAGCGCAGCGTAGTGAAGGATCTGGGCCGTGCAAGGAAGAGATCTCCCCTTCGCAGGCCAGATTCTTCGCCTTCGGCTCAGGATGACAACATCGTGTCGTGCAAGGATTCTTCATAGTCCGCATGATACCCGCTGGTGCGGGCACCTACTTCGCGCCGGTGACCGTCGGCTCGCGCTCGGCGAGCAGTTTGAAGCCCCACATGTCCATCGCCCGCTCGGTCATATTCGCCTGGGTCAGCGCAAAGCCCGGGTCGTCCATCCACTTCTTCGGTGTCTTTTCGCCGGCTTCTATCGCGTCGAGCAGCGCGGCCAGCAACACGTCGGCCTCATAGAACAGGTCCTGCACTCCGGTCGCGTCCACGTAGCCATCCTTCATCCACTGGGCGGCCCGCGTATCCCCATCGACGCCGCCAAGGATCACGTGCCCGGCCACTCCGATCTTCTTCCATTTGCCCAGCGGCTCCAGCACGGCCCGAATCTGCGGGTACATGAAATCCGACGACGTGAAGATGAAATCCACATCGGGATTCCTCTGCAGCGCGGCTTCGAGGTTCGCCTGGGCCGTGGCCGCATCCCACTTCGTAGGTACCTCGACCACGGGATGGAACAGGTCCGGGTTCTTCTCGATGACGTTCAGAAATCCCTTACGGCGGGCCACGGCGTTGCTGTCGCCCAGGTCGCCGACGAGAATGAGCGGCGTGACCTTGCGGCCGAGCTTTCCGGCCTGCTCAGCCATGTAAGACACGGCGTCTTCCGAGATCTTCTCGTTATCGGCCACGATCACCACCGCAGGGTTGCTGTCGTTGGCCGGCGGCCGGTTGAACACACCGATCGGCACGCCCGCCCGGTTCGCCTCGCCGACAATCGTCACCGCGCTCTCCCCATCCTGGGGAATGATGATGATGCCGCTCACGCCCCGGGCAATCGTCGCGCGAATCTGCTCGAGTTGCTTGTTCGCGTCCTCATTGGCGTTGCGCTCGACGACCTGAATCCCTTTGCTTCTGAGCGTCTCGGTAATGGCTTTGTGAGCCGCGACCCAGAACTCCGTCTCAAGATCCTGGAATCCGAAGCAAATCGCGACCTGGTCTCCCTGGTCCGGCGGACGGGAACAGGACGTGCCGGTGAGCACGACGGGGACAATTATCAACAACACCAGAGCCCGTCTCACAGTGCCCATGATCGTCCTTTCACAAGGCCAGACACGCATAACACATGTTCACTTCTGAACGTATGAACACTTTCTACGGGCCTGATGCCTTTGTGTCAACCGGAATCCGGCCGGACTGGCAATCCCCGTGCCCCTTAGCCGTTCCGTGAGACTGTCACGCAGGCCGCAGGGGCGAGTGATGATTCACCCCCACCCAGGCGGCAGTTTCCCATCTTCTGTAAATATTGGAGGGCAAGCCCTTATGTCACTCGTGATCTCTGGGAGCGTCGCAACCGGGTTTTCCGGCTTGACAGCCGTGACCGTTCTCGCGAGAATGCGAAAAGATGAACGGTGGTGAACAGATGTTCAGGTCACCTATGTCAAACGACTCGGAGCCCAGAAAACTGCTGTATAAGATTGCCAAGGCGTACTACGATGACGGCCTGACGCAGCAGGAGATCGGCGCGCGATTCGGCATCTCGCGGATCAAGGTCTCCCGGCTGCTGCGTGCCGCACGCGACGAGAGGGTCGTGCAGATCACCATCGCCCCCCTGCAGGAGACAAACGCCGAGCTTGAACGCCGACTGGAAACGCAATACGGGCTCAAGGAGGCTCTGGTTGTCACCTGCTCCAGCCAGGATACTGCCACCATCGTGAGCGAATTGGGACCGGTGGCGGCGGCCTGCCTGGTTCGCTGTCTGCAGGGCGGCGAAGTCGTGGCGCTAAGCTGGGGCACTGCCGTGCTGTCCGTCGTTAACTCCTTGCCCGCGATGGACTTGCCGGAGGTGCGGGTCGTCCAGCTTCTCGGCGGTCTGGGCCACCTGGAGGCCCAGACGCACGGGGCCGAGCTGGCCCGGCGGACGGCCCAGGCCCTCGGCGCCAAGCCTCGACTGATTCATGCACCCGGAATAGTCAAAGACAAGATGGTGCGCGATGCCCTGGTGATGGACGCACAGGTGGCCGACACGCTGGAGCTGGCGCGCCGGGCGGACGTCGCCCTCGTCGGCATTGGCGTTTTCGAGTCGGGCTCCACGCTGCTTGCCGGCAGCAACACACTGACACCCGAGGAGGTCCGGGATTTGAAAGCGCACGGTGTCGTGGGCGACATCGCCCTGCAGTTCTTCGGTGACGATGGCCGGAGAATCGAGCATACCATCAACGAGCGGATCGTCGGAACGGACCTCGAAGCGATTAGAGGCATTCAGCGGGTCATCGGGGTCGCCGGCGGAAGAGAGAAGGCAACGCCCATTCGAGCGGCTCTGCAAGGCGGCTTGATCAACGTCCTCGTGACGGATGACTGGACCGCCGCACGACTCCTGGAGCAAAACAGCTAAGAAGAAATCGTGCCCGGGCGGAGAATAACCGCCGGGGTCAATCAGGCAAGGGAGGAAACGTGTTCCTGCTCGGATTGGATTATGGAACGGGGGCGCGAAGACCACGATCATCGACACCGAGGGCAATGTCCTGGGCTACGCCTTCGAGGAGTACCCGATCCTCACGCCTTACCCGGGCTGGTCGGAACACAATCCGCACCTGTACTGGGAGATCGCGTGCCGCATCATCCAGAAGGCAATCCATGAGGCCCGGATCGACTCCCGGGAGATCAAGGGCGTGGCTATCTCTTCGGCCCTGCCCTCGCTGGTCATGGTGGACAAGGACCGCTATCCCATCGGCAATGCCTACAATCTGATGGACAGGCGCGCCACGGTCGAGGTCCAATGGCTCAAGGAGAATGTCGGCGAGGACCGCATTTTCGAGGTCTCGAAGAATCGTCTGGACGATCACCCGGCCCTCGTCAACCTCCTGTGGGAGAAGAACCACCGGCCGGAGGGCTTCAAGAGAATCCGCAAGGCCCTCACCATCGACGGCTTCATCACTCTGCGGCTGACGGGCCGGGCGGCGTGCCACTATTCGGGCGCGGCCTTCTACGGCGTCGCGTACGACCTTCTCGGCTGCAGGTTCAACCAGGAGATTCTCGATGCCATCGGCATCAAACGAAGCCTGCTGCCGGAGTTGTATCACTGCGAGGAGATCGTGGGGGAAGTCCGGCCGGCGGCGGCGAAAGCGACCGGACTGCTCAAGGACTTCTCCGTCGCGAAGCAATACCGAGTACATCGAGCCGATGGAGCCGGACCCGAAGAAGCACCAGATCTATATGGAATACTTCAACCTCTACAAGAGCCTGTACGAGCACGTGCGGAACGACTACCGCACGCTGGCAGCACTGCGAGACAGGCATCACGCGACCGGATGAGAAGAAGTTTTGCCTTGGACTCATATATGTGAGGACCGGTTGTACACACTTCCTGACGCGGGATATTGTCGGAGCTTGTTCGCAAACTGAAGCAGCGGAGAGTCGCGGGAATCGACGGCCCCCGGCGCTGCGGCGCGTCGGCGGTGGCACACTCAAACTCGCTGGCAACGTCCCAAATCCTTGAGATGGGCTTGGTACAGGCTACTCAGACGGGTGGCAGCGGCAAGGCCGAAGGCTCTGCCGATGGCGAATGGACAAACCATCGGCAAACTGCACGTGGGAACCCCAAACGCGATGCATCGCATTTGAGAACCCTTACCGCTGCCACCCAAATCTCAAGAATGTGGGACGAACCCTACTCGTTTGAGCGTGTCTTGCGATGTGAAAGAGGTCTGTCCCGGCAAACACGGACAAACAAGTTTGTCCATGCCACCCAGAAAATGGGCTTCTCACACACCCTCTTAGAACCCGTGTTCGGTGTGAACGTACCAGAGTGAAGCATGAGGCATAACGCGTGGAAACACGCACGACGCTTCACGAACGACGAAAGGAGATTGCCATGGCAAAGCTGCAGGTGGGGGATGAGGCGCCATCGTTCACTTTGAAAGACCAGAACGACCGGGAGGTTTCGCTGTCGGATTTCGAAGGGCAGAAGCTGCTCTTGTACTTCTATCCGAAGGCGGAAACGCCGGGATGCATAAAGCAGGCCGAGAGCATCCGCGATGCCACCGAAGAATTGCACGAAGCCGGCGTCGCCACGGTCGGGATCAGCCCGGATACACCCCGGCGACAGAAGAGATTCGATGAGAGGCACCACCTGGGCTTTACCCTGCTTTCCGACCGGGACCACAGGGTCGCGGAAGCCTACGGGGTCTGGGGCGAGAAATCCAGGCACGGCCGGACGTACGAGGGCATCATTCGTTCGTCGTTCCTGATCGACGAGCACGGCAACATCGCCCAGGCCAATTACAGCATCAAGCCGGAGGAAACCATACCCAGAGCCCAGGAAGCGCTTGCGTGATACCGATTACGAATGAATTTTTCGCAGTATGGCATGAGCACCGGGTGGCAGCCTCAAGGTCGAAGACCTTGGGGATGGTTCCTTTGCCTCAAGGAAAACCATCGCCAAGCTGCGCTTGACGCTGCCACCCGGAGATACGAAATTCTCAAGCGTAATCGGTATGAGTTGGCTGTTACGGTTCTCGCTCCCCGGATGAAAGCCGCTCTCGGTTGTCCCAGACCTCGACGGGCTGATAGGGACCGCTCCAGTTGGCGCCCATGAGGTCGATGTCGCCGTCGGAACCGATATCGCCGGCCTGGATGCAGTGGGAGCCTTTCGTGGAGAGGACCTGCCTGGCCCACGCACGGCCGCCGTTTCGATTGACAAAGACGATCACCTCATCAGGGTCGTCGCCCTGATGCATCTCCGACGCCGCGATATCCACCGCGCCGTCGCCGTTGAAATCGGCGGTCGCCAGGCCGTGAATCACACACTCGATCCGATCGACAATCACGTGCTCGGTCCAGCCGGTCTGTCTCGGGTCAGCCGGGGCCTCGAACCACGAGAGCCGATACCAGTTGCCTCTCAGCTCCGACGGCGACAGTACAATGTCCACACGAGCGTCGCCGTTGATGTCGGCTACCTCGACGCTCGCGCTCGAATGCCAGTCGGCGAATTTATATCCCTGCCAGGTGCGGCCCAGAATGCTTCCCGGATTCTCGAACCAGAGGCCGCCGATGACCACGTCCTGGTCGCCATCATGGTCGATGTCGCCAAGAGCGAGTCCTTCGCCGTGCGGGCACTCAAGGACTCTGTGCAACCATTTGTCGCCTTCATCCTGCCGCCACAAGTACACCTTATCGCCGGCCTTCGTGCCGAAGTCCGATTGGTCGCGCGTAACGATGTCGAGGTCGCCGTCCTTATCCAAGTCGGCCAATTCAACGTCATGCGTGCGATGGTCGGCCACCTGGTGGGCCGTCCAGCGTGCCTGGGCCGGCGCGGCCTTCGGGAGCGGATTCTCATACCAGAACAACCCGCCCATGACGATATCCAAATCCCCGTCGCCGTCGACGTCGCCCGCCTCGCCGTCCACTGTCCTGTAGCCCCTTTCAACGATAACGGCTTTGGCCCAATCCGGATATCGGTACCAGACCAGCGGCCCGGCACGCCCGCCAATGGCGATATCGGCGAATCCATCGTTATCGATGTCGGCGATGATCTTTGCCCACGGGTCTTTGACGCTGTCATCTATGGCCACATGCTTAAACGATATCTCGGCAGCAGCCGCAAGCTCAATAGCAAAAGCGCCGATGATGCTCACGGCGTAAATACTTTTCCGTTTCATCTTCTCACTCCTTCACGCAAAGAGAATCGAGATCAGGCCAAGCCGAGAATCTTCCTGTTCGTCTTGATGTCGGTCTTGCCGCCGGCGAAGTCGTCGAAGGCGACGGCCGTGGCCTCGATGATGTGCTGGGCGATGAATACCGCCCCTTCGAGAGCGCCCTGCTCGGGACTCTTGACGCAGCACTCCCATTCGAGAACCGCCCAGCCCTCGTAGCCCGCTTCAGTGAGCAGGGTGAAGACCCGTTTGAAATCGACCTGCCCGTCGCCGAGCGACCGGAACCGCCCGGCGCGTTTGGCCCAGGGTTCGTAACCGCCGTACACGCCGACGCGACCCGATGGTTGGAACTCCGCGTCCTTGACGTGAAACGACTTGATGCGGTCGCCGTACAGGCGGATGAACTCACAGTAGTCCAGTTGCTGCAGGAGGAAGTGGCTGGGGTCGTAGTTGATGCAGGCCGCCGGATGGCCGTGGGAGACGTCGAGGAACTTCTCGAACGTGGCCCCGTCGAAGAGGTCGGACCCGGGATGCAACTCATAAGAAACCGCGACGCCTTTGTCCCGGCCGTAATCGAGAACCGGCTTCCATCTCCTGTGAAGCTCGTCGAAGGCCTGATCGACCAATCCCGGCGGCCGCTGCGGCCACGGATACACCATGTGCCACGCGAAGCCGCCCGAGAGCACCGGCACACTGTCGAGCCCGAGGTTGGCCGAGGCGGCTATGGTCTTCTTCAACCGGTCGGTGGCCCACCCGGCCCGCTGCTTGTCGCTTAGCCCCCGGGGGTAGAACGCCTGAAAGGCGACTTCATACGCCGGATGCATCGCGAGCACCTGACCCTGCAGATGGGCGGCCAATTCGGTAATCTCCAGGCCGATGCGGTGCAACCTGCCTTTCAGGTCGTCGCAGTAGCCCTTCGACCGGGCGGCTTTGTCCAGGTCGATCACGCGCGGGTCCCACGTCGGAATCTGGACCCCTCTATAGCCAAGGTCGGCTACCCATCCGGCGATATTCTCGAGGTTGTCATAAGGGGGTTCCTCCCGCAGAAACTGGGCGAGGAAGATACCCGGTCCCTTCATCGTCCTCATGGTTCTTCCCTTTCTACGTAGCACGGACATGGGTTCCCAAACAAGATATATCGCGTTTGGGGTCCCCCTCTTGCCCGTGACCCTGAACCCATGGGCGCTCGCGCCCTTGCTACCTGGCCTCCCGGATGCAGTCACGAATCAGCCGTGACATTGCCGGCCCGTCCGTACCCTTGGCCCGCAACTGACGGGCGCCCCTCTTGTTCATCAGGTCGACCACGGCCTGGCCGAAACGCAGGTTCTCGACCGACAGCTTGATGTACTCGATAGGATTGTCGCGGTACGGGAACAGGTCCAGGCCGAACCAGCCGTCGTAATCCTGCTGGTCGAGCACGTAGAGGATGCTCACCAGCCGGATGAAGTTCGCGCAGCCCGGCGGGATATCACAGTCGGCCTGCTGGTCGTTGTCGTCGAAGTGCGTGTGGAAGAGCTTCTTCGCCCGCAGGACCAGAGAGAACATGTCCTCGACGTTCTCCTTTGCGATCAGGCTGTGCCCGACATCGATGTTCATGCCAAAGTTCGGGTCGTTCACCTCCTGCACGATGCTCAGGGCCGCGGCGGTCGTTCCCATCATGATCCAGGAGCGCGGCTCGAAAGGCTTGGGCTCGATGCAGACTTTGGTCCGGTATTTGTTCTTATGCAGGTACTTGAGGATCTGACGGATGGAATTCACATAGTGGTTATAAAGCCCCACGTAATTGGTTTGCAGGGGGAAGTCATTGCCGTCGGTGGCGGGCCAGAGCACGCTGATGGGCACGTTGAACCGCGCACCCATGTCCAGCGCCCATTTGACCCGCTCGACCGCCGCCGCCCGCACCTTGGGATCGGTGTCGCCCAGCGCCCCGAACTTGTACTGCCTCTCGGTCCAGGTATGGCCGCAAAGCTGCACCATCTGGAGGTTGTAATCCCTCAGGACCTTCTCGATCTGGCCGGCGTTCTTGTCGTCGATCTCCGTGGGCACGTGCAATTCGATGCCTTCCACGTCCTCCGTCTCACCGACGGCTTTGATCCGGTCGATGACCGACATCTCCTCGCCGAAGCCATGGATGTTGAACCGGTCGCGCAGGTTCGTCATGCCCCAGATACCCATGCAAATCTTGTTTCTCATTCTAACCTCCTGTGGTCGTGGTTGTCATGCGGAGCGAAATGAAGGGTCCCCAAACGCCTTGTTTCGCGTTTGGGGGCCCCGATGCATCCGGCCCACGGATGAGAAGTCCGCAGCACTCACCATCTGTCTCTTATTCGTCGGCCAGATCCTTCCCTGGTGCTCAGGATGACAACCGTTACGTGTCATTTCTTCTCTGCGTACTGGATCAGAACCATGATGCCCGGCCAGTTCACTTCCATGCCGTGCACCATCTTCCCGTCGATAAGCGGCGTCTTGCCGGTTGTCAGCACGTTCACCCCCGGTTTGAACGCCTTCACCTGACTTACCGGAACGCGGTGGAAGTAGTACTGGTAGTGAGGCCCTTCGCTTTCGAAGACCTTCGTGCCATTGATGGAGACGCCGCGCATGTACCCCGGGCTCCAGCTCGACCAGACGAGCCGGGCGGCGACGGCCTTGTTCAAGTCACCGGTGACATTGAAATGCTCGTCCAGCTCGTCCCGGCGCGTGACCCATTTCTTCGGGATATCGTACGGCTTGCACAGCTCGACCGAGAGCCCGCCGCGGTAGAGACTCAGATTCGACACAGCCGGTGTAACAAAGATCATCCCGGTGCTGTCGACGATACGGGCGGCAAGCGCCATCGGCTGTTTCTGGTCTGGCACCCAGGATGTGTCCCACGTGACCCGGTACGGCGGTTCCCGGGCCGAGCCGAGATGGTTCATGATTTTGCCGTGGAAGAAATGGTAGTGCCATTGCGTGTATAGGCCGTCACCCTCGTAGTTGACGTCCTCGTAGTGCCCGATGTAGTCCACCTGCGTGACCTCCCCGGCCGGACCTGTCACCTCGGCCTCCAGCGGAACGGACCTGCCGAGCTTCGCCCCGGGCTGCACTGAGCTGATTCTGCCCGTCGGATGCGGCTTCTCGGCCGGGTCGTAGTACACGCGGAAATGCACGCCATAGATAAGGTTCTGCGGCCACTTCCACGAGCTTTCGGGGTCCACGCGCATGCGGAACTGATTGCCTTTGCCGCTCTTAAGAAATGATAGCGGGACCGGTACAACGGGATAGATATGATGCTGGTAATCCCACTGGGGATAGGGAATCGTCTCGGCCTCGGGAATCCGGATCCAAGCGTGCCCGTTCACCTCGAGGGCCAGACCTCGTGTGGAGTCGTGGCAGAGAATCTTCTCCACGACGACCTCCGCGCCAATCGCATGCTCCAGGTCGAACTCGTGCTCGAGCGTCACGGGCGCGTTGATGTAATCGTGCGCCCAGCCTCTGTCGGGGTGCTCTTCGCCGTGTTTGCCGCCGACGCGCAAAGAACCGCCGGCATCGCCCGTTTCATTCCACCACACGTACTCGCGGAAAACACCGCCCGGAACGGGTCGGGAAAAGCCCGCCGCCGACAGGCCGATCAGGGTCAATGCAATCGTCAGCACAAGCCGTTTCATTCCCATGGCCGCACACCTCACCTTTCCCGGGACAGCGTTTCGAATTCGGGATGAACGTTCCTCTCGATCGTTTGCGCCAGGAAGTTGTCGATGTCATCGGGTGCAATCTGCGCCGTCGCACCGGTCTGCGTGGCAACCATCGCGCCCAGGACATTGCCGAAAGCCACTGCTTGTTCCAGCGAGGCGTCGCGGAGAATCTTGTGTACAAAGCCGGCAGAGAAGGCGTCACCCGAGCCCAGCGAGTCTACCAGCCGGACCTTGTAGCCGGGCGCATAGGTCCTTTCGCCGGCGGCCGAGAATCCGAAGGCGCCTCTCGCGCCGAGTGTCACCAGGCAGAATCGAAGGCCCCACATATCCAGGACCGCTTCGCAGAATTCCGCAATCGTATCGTGGCGGATCTTCAGCATCCCACCCAGCACGTGGGCCTCCTCCTCGTTGAGCTTCAGAGCATCCGCCTCCCCGAGAGAGAAGGCCACGGTATGCTCGTCGTAGCAGTCCTTTCGCAGGTTCATGTCCAACAGCTTCAAGGCACTCATGGCTTCTTCCAGAAGCTCGGCCAGCGTCACACGGGAAACCGCGGCCCGCTGGGCCAGGGTGCCGAAGCACAGGCAGTCAGCCTGCATCGCGGCCCGGACGAGCGCGTCCGTGAGCACGATCCGGTCGTACGCCACATTCGGGATGATGACATAGTCAGGGTCATTCCGCGTGTCGAAGCTCACCTGCACGGTCCCGGTGGGCGTCTCCTCATCCCACTGCAGCAGGGCCGTATTCAGGCCAAAGGATTCGACTGTGTCGAAGGCCTGGCGCCCCAGGTCGTCCCGGCCGAGCCGGCTTACCATCAGGCCCGTATCGCCCAATGAGTTCACACGGTACGTGAAGTTGAACGGCGCCCCGCCCAGGACGACGCACGAGGGCAGGATGTCCCACAGGACCTCACCGAAGGCCACGATTGTCTTTTGCATGGTTTACTTCGGCACCGGTCGCCGGCTCTCGACGGCCGGGCCGTCTCCATCCACAATGTTCCTGATTCGCGCCAGGTCCACCTGCACGTTCGGCGGATTACCCAGCTCCGAGACGACCAGGTCCGCCTCGGCGAAATCCTCGTCCTCTGTGTATTCGTTGGTTGTCACAATACAGTGCAGGCCCGCCCCCCTGGCGGCGAGCAGGCCGTTGCGGTTGTCCTCGATAACCAGGCACTCGCTCGGCTGTAAATGCAGCCGGTCCAGCACGAGGTTGTAGATCTCCGGATCGGGCTTCTTCTTCGAGACGACGTCGCCGGCCAGGATGACATCGAACTTCGCTTTCCGTTCCGGGCCAAGCAGCTTCTCCAGCACAGCGTTGACCGCCCGCTCGTTGGAGGTCGAGCAGACGGCGAGCTTGACGCCCGCCGCAACGGCCTCGTCCACCAGCCGGGCCACCCCCGGCCGAGGCGGCATCTCGCCCGACTCGATAATCTGCGTATAGTAATCGGTCTTGAGCTTGTGCAGCTCTTTGATCAAGGCGTCCTTGTCGCTCGTGCCGGCGGGCCAGGAGGTCTCGTCGAAGTAGTATTTCATTCGCTCTTTGCCGCCGCCGACCCTCAAAAGCTCCTTATAGAGCGCGATGCCCCAATAGATGGGATAGCCCTTTTCCGCAAACATCCGGTTGAACGCCACGCGATGCCCGTCGCGCTCCGTCTCCGCCAGAACTCCGTCACAGTCGAAGATCAATGCCTTGAATCTGTCCGCCATGCTCAACTCACCAAGCCGATGCCTCGTAGCATGGGCATCTTGCCCATGAAGGGTCCCCAAAACGCGCTCTTCGCGTTTTGGGAGCCCAGTCGCAGGGCCGTCCCGGCCCTGCACGTCGTCGTTCCGGGGGTCCCCAACGCAACAATCCGCGTTGTGGCCCGCTTTCCACAAGCGAGGTCACCAAACGCAATCAATCGCGCTCGGTGGCCCCAGACGCCCGCGGGACTCACGGGCAGGATGCCCGTGCTACTGAAGCCGGATGCTCCAAGTGTTCTTTGATTTTGCCCAGGAACTGCGCGGCGTACGTGCCGTCCACAGCCCTGTGGTCGCAGGCCAAGGTCATGGTCATCATATCCCGGGCGACGATTTTGTCATCTATCACAGCCGGTTTTCTGGCCACGGCGCCGACCGCCAGAATCGCGGCCTCGGGCGGATTGATGACCGGCACAAACACATCCACGCCGTGCATGCCCAGGTTCGTCACGGTGAAGCCTCCGATGGCCTGCGGCTTCAAGCGACCCGCCCGGGCCGCCTCAGCGTTTTCCCGCGCGGCCGAGCCGATCTCGACAACACCCTTTTTATCCGCATCAGCAATCACAGGCACGATCAGGCCGTCTTCCACCGCGACGGCGACTCCAACGTTGACGGCCGCCTTCAGGATAATCCGGTCCGGCTCGACATGCGAGTTCATTTTCGGGTATTGCGTCAGGGCCAGCGCGACGGCTCTGACAATCATATCAGTCACAGTGATCTTTGTCCCGCTTGTTTCGTTAAGCCGTCGCCGCCAGCGCGTCGCCTCAGACATGTCCACGTCCATCGAGAGGTAGAAATGGGGGATCGTCTGCTTGCTCCGGGTCAGGCGGTCCGCGATGCGCCCCCGCATGGGGGAGAACGGAATGATGGTATCGCCCGGCTGCGCAGCCTCTCGCACGGCAGCGCCTCGTGAGATTGCCGCGAGCACGTCCTGCTTGATAATCCGTCCGTCCGGACCCGTGCCTGTGACCGTATTGAGTTTTATACCCTGCTCTCTCGCGAGCCTGCGTGCGGACGGCGAAATGGCCAGGCGCCCATCCAATCGCGAGCGGTGAATTGCTGGGATGGCATCGTCAAGGGGTCCCCAACGCGATGTAGCGCGCTGGGGGGCCCCATGCGCAGCTTGGCGATGGTCTTGTGCCGATGTCCTGGAGCCATCGCCAGGGCCTTCGGCCCTGACGCTGCCACCCTTCCGTTTTCTGTCTTCTGCTCTCCTTCCGCCGTCCTCGATCTTCTCGCCGGGGCTGCCGATGTAGGCGATGGGCGTCAAAACCTCGACCTCCTCGCCCGCCGGATAGAGAATCTTCAGCAGCACGCCGGCGCTGTAGGCCTCGACGTCAAAGGCTGCTTTGTCTGACTCGACGACCGCAATCACTTCGCCCTTCTTGACCTGGTCGTTCTCTTTCTTGAGCCAATCGACAATCCGGGCCGTCCTGATGTCCTGGCCCACCTGCGGCATCAGCACCGGTTCTGCCATTGTCGCTCTCCTCTACGCCTTGCCCGCGCTGCCGAAAAGCCGGATGTTCGCCATGATACCCTTCTTCATCTCATCGAACTGGGCCCCGATCACTTTGAG
Source organism: uncultured Pirellulales bacterium (assembly GCA_964346195.1). Taxonomy (GTDB): domain Bacteria; phylum Planctomycetota; class Phycisphaerae; order Sedimentisphaerales; family Anaerobacaceae; genus PLanc-01. Next base: position 15,168 of record CAYFUB010000456.1, on the reverse strand, counting down.
AGGGTCGTATTGCGTGTCGTGCGCTTGGTGATAGCCGACAAAGCCGTCGATAAACGCATACTTGATCTGCGTGGAGATATTGACCTTCGCGCAACCCAGCGAGATGCACCTCCTGAAAACCTCATCGGACAGCCCCGTACCGCCGTGCAGGGCGATTGGCACGCGCGTGCTCGCAGCGACCTGTTCGAGGACATGGTAGGCGATCTTCGGCTCGCCTTTGTAGATGCCGTGGGCCGTCCCGATGGCCGGCGCGAAGCAATCAGGCTCGACCCTCGCACAAAACTCGACCGCCTGCTCGGGGTCCGCCAGGTGCGAATCCTGCTCCCTGACGTGGATATCGTCTTCGACGCCGACAATCGCGCCTAGTTCGGCCTCGACCGTGATGTTCTTCGGCCGGGCCATCTGCACGACCTGCCGGCTCAGCGCGAGATTCTCCTCGAACGGCCTGGCCGAGGCGTCGATCATCACCGAAGTCCATCCGGCCTCGATGCACTCCTTGATGAGGTCCAGGTCCTTGCAATGGTCCAGATGAACGGCGACCGGCACTTTCGCATTCCCGGCCAATTCCCGCATCCAACCCATCAGAGTCCCGCTGCCCCAGAAGGTAACCGTCTTGGCGGAGGTCTGGATGATGACGGGGGCATGAAGCTCCTCGGCGGCCTGGACCACCGCTTTCGTGGAGTTATAATCCAGGATGTTGAAAGCCCCGACGGCGTACCGGTCCGCGGCGGCCTGCGCCAGCATGGTTTTCATGTTCTCAAGCGGCATAGCTTCTCCTTGTGACAGAAGTGTCGAGGGCGCGAGTGCCCTCGAATCGCGGGCAGGATGCCCGCGACACGATCAGACATAGAGACACCGTTTCGCGGCCTCGATAATGTCGGCCTCCTGCGGCACCGATGCCCTTTCCAGATGGGCGTTGAACGGGATCGGCGTGTTCTTGCCGGCAACGATCTCAATGGGGGCGTCGAGGTAATCGAACGCCTCCTGCTGCACGACGGAGGCGATGTCCGACGCCACGCCTCCCCGCCGGACGGCCTCCTGAACGATGACGAGCCGCTCCGTCTTCCGCACCGAGTTCAGAATCAATTCCTTGTCCAGGGGCACCAGCGTCCGCGGGTCAATCACCTCGGCGTCGATGCCTTGCTCGGCGAGCTTCCGGGCGGCCGACAGCGTGCGACCGACCATCCCGGACCATGCCACAATGGTCACGTTCTTTCCCACCCGCTTGATATCACCCACGCCCAAATCCACCGTATATTGCTCCTGCGGCACCGGGCCTTTTTCCATGTACAGCAACTTGTGCTCGATGAAGATCACGGGGTCCTCGTCCCGGATGGCGCTCTTGAGCAGTCCCTTGGCATCATACGGCGTCGAAGGCATGACCACCTTGAGCCCCGGCACATGATAATACCACGCCTCCAGGCTCTGTGAATGCTGTGCGGCCAGGCTGCCGCCGCTGCCGCCCTGGGTACGGAGGACCATCGGGACCCGGCCCTTGCCGCCGCTCATGAAACGGTACTTGGCCGCCTGGTTGACGATCTGGTCGATAATCAACGAGGTGAAATCGACGAAGAGAATCTCTACGACCGGCCGCATGCCGCTAATCGCGGCCCCGACGCCCATGCCGGTGAAGGACGCCTCCGAAATCGGCGCATCGATCACGCGCTTCGGACCGAATTCATCCAACAACCCGACCGTGACCTTATACGACCCGCCCCGCTGGCCGATTCCACCGCCGATCAGGAACACCCTGTCGTCGCGAAGCATCTCCTCGCGCAGCGCCTCATTCAGCGCCTCGCGATACATCATCTCGCGCGTCGCTTGCCCAGCCGTGTTTCCAGCCGCCATACTCAACTTCGTGCAACCTCCTCCAGGAATGCTTCCACCGATGGATTCGGACTGCTCTTGGCGAATTCGATGGCCTCTTCCATCTGCCGGTCGATTTCCTGGTCGATGGCCAGAATCTGCTCTTCGGTGAATCCGCCCTGCTCCACGAGGTACTTGCGAGCCATCCGGACCGGGTCCCTGGCCTTGTAGTACTCCAGCCGCTCTCTGGGCATGTAGAGGCCGGGATCGTTAACATGATGTCCGCCGTGCCGATAGGTCTTGGCTTCGATCAGCACCGGCCCCTTGCCCCTGCGGCACATCTCCACGGCTTGCTTCGTGCTCTCATAGACAGCCAGCACGTCGTTGCCGTCCACCGGTCCGGAGGGCACGCCGTAGGCATCGCCCCGCTTGTGCAGATCGGGGATACGGGTCATTTCCTCGATGGGGCTGGACACGGCGTAGTGGTTGTTCTCGAGCACGAAGACCACGGGCAGGTTCCGGATCGCCGCCAGGTTCAGGGACTCCGGAAAGACGCCGTTATTGGCCGCCCCGTCGGAGAAGAAGACCGCCACGACCTGGTCGCCGCCGCGAATACTGATGCTGAGGGCCGCGCCAACACCAATGGGAATCCCCCCGCCGACGATGCCGTTGGCCCCGATGTTGCCCCTGGTGACATCGGCGATGTGCATGGAGCCGCCCCGGCCGTGACAGTACCCGTCCTCGCGGCCGAGGACCTCGGCGACCATCTTCTTCAATTCGCCGCCACGGGCGATGCAATGGCCGTGGCCTCGATGCGTGCTGACGATATAATCGTCGCCGCGCAGGGTCGCACAGACGCCGGTCGCGATGGCCTCCTCACCCAGATACGGGTGAAAATAGCCGACGATCAAGCCCTGACGGTAGAGCTTGACGCACTCGGTCTCAAAGACGCGAATCGTGCACAACGTGCGGTACAACTGCTCCAGGAACTGCCTTGAGTACATTCTTCACCATTGCCGTCGCTTTGCATCAAATCCCATATCCTGCCGATTATGACTGACAACCTCATATCCAGAGGTGGCAGCGGCCAAGTCAAAGTACATGTTTGGCCTCATCCGCGCGGCATTGTCGAGGGGTCCCCAAGGCGACGTATCGCGTTGGGGGGCCCCATGCGCAGCTTGGCGATGGTCTCCCTGAGATGCGGCGCAACCATCGCCAAGGCCTGCGGCCTCGCCGATACCACCCATTACGCCATCCATGGTTGACGCTAAGCACGTACAAGCCAAGGACTTTGCCGATGGCGTGCGAACCAAACCATCGGCAAGCTCGCGCTTGCCGCTGCCACCCAAAGCACGACCATGCCCCACGAAGAACTCGTGCGTAACCGGCGTCAACCTGCGCCTGCGTTCGGCTCCGGCTTGGCACACACGGAGAAACGGTACTTGTCTCCCCGGTAGATGGAATCTTCCATCTCCAGGATCATCTCCTTGCCACAGAACGTGACACCTTCGACGCGAAAGGCCGGCACCGGCTCCGCCAGGTCGAAGAACCGCTGCGTCGCCGGGTCCAGCATAACGGTGCTCAGCATCTGCTGGATTTCCACCAGGTGCAGGCCATAATCTGTCTCATAAATGTCGTACAGCGAGCCGGTGAAATCCTTCCTCTCGATCCCGGGACACAGACGCAGCGATATGTAACGGACCTCAATCATCATCGGCGTCTCGTCGGCAAAGCGCAGCCGGTGAATCTTGTACACCGGGCCGACCATGATGTGCCGGCGCCCGTTGACCGTCGCGGCGTAGCCTTTCTCCACCCGGCGTGCGTCGAGCACCTTGGTGGACGGCGCGTACCCGGCCTCCAGCATATTGCGGGTAAAGGCAAGAATCCGATTGGCCGAGCGGTGTACGTCTCTCTCACGCACGAACGTCCCTTTGCCTTTGACCCGGGTGCACCAACCCTCGGCCTCGATCTCGTAGAGCGCCTTGCGGGCGGTCGTGTTACTGATCCCATATCCCCGAATCAGCTCATTCTCCGAAGGGACCCTCATCCCCGGCCGCAATTCGCCGGCCCGAATCCGCTCGATGATCTCCCGGCTGATACGGTAGTATTTCGGTATTGTCGTGCTTTCTGAGCCCATGCCACTACCACCATAGCTTAACGCACTAAGATAGAGCCGCCGGCCGCATTCTGCAAGGATTTTCCAGGTGGCTTCTCCGAGCGCACGGTAAGCGGGTGGCGGTTAAGCCGGCTGGCAGCGCCAAGCGCAGCTTGGGGCGAGGATGCCTTGCCCTTGCTCATTCCCTTCGCAGGCTGACGTAAGCAGCGGCGGGACGCCCTCGCCTCGCCACGTCGAAAGGGACACGGGCTCGCGAAGCGTGCCCGGGGCCGGCACGTTGCCCTGGCCGTTGCCGCTCGCGTCAGAGACTATGGCGCCGGCAGACGCCATCCACACCGGCCGCTGTCCCCCGACTCATCCTATGGCTTAGCCAAAATCATCCTTTTCCTTGGGCACACTTGAGGTCGCCCCCCTTGCCGGACAGCATATTATATGTATCGGCCCGCGACCCACGGGTTTTTGGGTGCGAACGCGGGAAATTGTTTGATTGCCCTGGTGGCAAACACTAAAATTCTACCAGGCTAATCTCAATCCATAATGATAGATAATTGAAAGGAGTCGTGAGATGGCCACTCAGCAGACGAAAGGGACATGGTCGAAGAATGATCTGAAGGAGCTCAAGAGGCTGTTTCCCAACCGCCCGACGGCGGAGGTGGCAGCCGAGCTCGGCCGTCCCACCGAAGCCGTCAAGAAGAAGGCTTCCCGAATGGGATTGAAGAAATCCAGAAGGTACATGAAGGGCCTGGGAAGAACGTAGCCGGAGGATAAACTCCTTAGCCTGCCGCGCCGTGTTGACTTGTCTTTGACGAAGGATATATCTGGGAAGCCGGCTGACCCTTGCTTCTGCGGCCTCGCAGCATGGTAATCACGGGGGCCGTGCAGGCGGCGGGTGGTTATTGCGCCTTTCAATACGCCCTGATGTGACGCGGTTGGACTCAAATATGACCTCACGAGAGCGTGTTTTGGCGGCGATGAATCATCGGGAGCCTGCACGTGTCCCCGTTGACCTTTCCGGGCACCGTTCTTCCGGGATTGCCGCACTGGCTTACCCGAAGCTGCGGCGGTTTCTGGGTCTGCCCTCCAGACCGATTCGGGTCTATGATATCATCCAGCAGTTGGCGATTGTCGATGAGGACGTCCTCGACCGCTTCGGCGTCGATACGATCGAGCTGGGCCGGGGCTTCGCGCTGCAAGAGACGGACTGGGCCCCCTGGACTCTGCCGGACGGCACGGAATGTCTCGTGCCCGCCTGGACCCGCCTCGAGCGGCAGGAACATCGCTGGGTGATACGCTCCGACAGTAGGCAAATCCTCGCCCACATGCCCGACGGGGCGCTGTACTTCGAGCAGACGTACTTCCCCTTGGCCCAGGGCGACGGCCCCAGGACCGTCCGCGCGGCGCTCGACCAGACCATGTGGACGGCCATCGCCGGCCCGCCCGGCCCCGTCGATCTGCAAATGCTTCGTAAAGGCGCCGAACGGCTCCGCGCCGGCACGGACCGGGCCATCATCGGCCTGTTCGGCGGAAATCTCTTCGAGACCGGCCAGTTCTGCCACCGTAACGACCTGTTCATGATGATGCTGGCCGCCGAGCCTGGCAAGGTCCGCGCATTCCTCGACGAGCTCATGGAGATTCACCTGGAGCGGCTGGAGCGATTCCTCGAAGCGGTCGGGCCGTATATCGATATCATCCTGTTCGGCGACGACCTCGGCATGCAAACCGGGCCAATAATATCGCCGCGGATGTACTGTGACTTCTTCAAGCCGCGGCACAAGCTGCTCTGGAACCGCGCCAGGCAGTTGGCCGACGTCAAGGTCATGCTCCACTGCTGCGGCGGCGTCCGCGAGCTCCTGCCCCACCTGATCGAAGCCGGTCTCGACGCCATCAACCCCGTCCAGATCAGTTGCCGCGGAATGGATGCCGGTGCGCTCAAAACCGAGTTCGGGAAGGACCTGACGTTCTGGGGCGGCGGCTGCGATACGCGGGAGGTCCTGGCCAACGCCACGCCCGGACAGGTCGCCGAACACGTCAAACGGCAGGTCGACATCCTGCGCCCCGGCGGCGGCTTTGTCTTCCAGCAGGTGCACAACATCCTCGCCAACGTCCCACCCGAGAACATCGTCGCCATGCTCGACGCGGTGAACGGCACCTGAGCCTCACATATTTGGCCACGCCTGCTCAACTTCAGGGTGGCATCGTCAAGGTTCCGATACGCGGCACGGCCGCGCAGCGGCCCGCCGGGCTGGGGGCGGACTTGCTTGGCGATGATCTCGTGTGAATGCGTTGGAGCCGTCGCCGAAGCCTGCCCTGAGCGAAGTCGAATAGGGTCTGCGCCCTTGGCGATGGTGCGATGACGTGAATGCGTTTTCATGTCGAGCGGAGCGTCAGCGTAGTCGAGGGGCCCCCCAAACGCGAAACGGTGCGTTTGGGGAGCCCAACCCTCTCCGCTCCGGCCTGCGGCCTCCGGTCGAAATGACAGGAGTAGAGAACGAATCAGAAGCCGCCCCTGCATGCTGACCGCACCGGTAGGCAGGTCGGTACCCACAAAAATTTGACATCTGTGCCTATCCTCGTTATTCTCGTATCGTTGATTTGACCCGATTTACTCTTGATTTTCGCTTTTTCCGTTGGAGGTTGCGTTGAGAGTTCTGTCAGGCATCCAGCCCTCAGGCCGACTGCACATCGGCAACTACTTCGGCGCCATACGCCAGCACCTGCAGATGCAGGCCGAGCACGAGTGCTACTATTTCATTGCGGATTACCACGCCCTGACCAGCAATCCATCCCCCGAGGACCTGGCTGAATATACCCTCGGCGTCGCGATGGACTATATGGCCCTGGGGCTCGATACGGACAAAACCGTCTTCTGGCGGCAGTCGGATCTGCCGGAAGTAACCGAGCTGACCTGGCTTCTCTCGTGCATTACGCCGATGGGGCTGCTGCAAAAATGCGTCAGCTACAAGGACAAGATTGCCCAGGGGCTCAGCCCGAACCACGGGCTTTTCGCCTATCCGGTCCTGCAGGCGGCGGATATCCTGATCTTCAAGTCGGACCTCGTGCCCGTCGGGGCGGACCAGAAACAGCACATCGAGGTAACCCGCGATATAGCGCTGCGATTCAACAATGCCTATGACGAGGTGTTTGCGATCCCGCGGGATTACATCATCGAATCGGTAGCCGTCGTTCCGGGCACCGACGGCCGCAAGATGAGCAAGAGCTACGGCAACACGATCGAAATCTTCGAGCCGGAAAAAAGCGTCAAGAACAAGGTAATGAAGATTGTGACCGATTCCACGCCCGTCGAGGCGCCCAAAGACCCGGAGAAGTGCAACATCTTTGCCCTGTTGCGGCTCTTCGCCTCCCCGCAGGAGCTGGCCGAGTGGGACCACCGCTACCGTAGCGGCGGTATGGGTTATGGCGAGGCCAAGACGCGTCTGGCCGAGCTGATGATCGAATATTTCAAGCCCTACCGGCAGGAGAGGGCCGAGCTTGAAAGCAACATGGATATCGTGGACGGCATGCTCCGAAAGGGGGCCGAGCGGGCCCGCGCCGTGGCCTCACAGACGCTCCGGGACGCCCGCAAGGCCGTCGGCCTGGGAGAGCGAAGATGACCGAGAAGTTCGTCACGGTGGCGCGCTTCGCCGACTATATGCGTGCGGACCTGGCCCGGCAGTTGCTCGAAAGCGCCGGCATCAAGGTGATCGTCACGGGTCAAAATGTGGGCAACATCTACGCCGGGCTGGCGGGTATCGCCGATGTGGAGTTGCAGACGCCCGAAAGCCAGGCGGCGGAAGCACGTGAGGTCCTGGAAGCCGACCGGCAACAGGATGAGGATTCCGAGCAGCGCCCGGATGAAGACCTGGAGCGGGGCGACGACGAGGATTTTGAGCAGGAGTGAGCATTGGCTGACTATCGCGTCAATCTCGACATATTCGCCGGCCCGCTGGACCTGTTGTTGTACCTCGTCCGCAAGGAAGAGGTGGATATCTATGACATCCCCATCGCCAGGATCACCGACCAGTATCTACAGTACCTTGAGATGCTCAAGCAACTGGACATCGATCTGGCCGGCGATTTCCTGGTCCTGGCGGCGACGCTGATGGAGATCAAGTCGGCCATGCTCCTGCCGCGGGCCGAGCCGGAGCAGATGGCGCAGGACGAATCCGGCGACCCGCGGGCCGAATTGATCCGGCAACTCCTCGAATACAAGAAGTTCAAGGACGCCGCAAACCTGCTTGATGCCGCCGCCGAGCAGCACCAGGAGCGATTCGGGCGGCCCATCAGTCTCATCGACCGTCTGGTCCCCGATGCCGAGCCCCAAATCGACATGGACCAGGTCAGCATCTGGGACCTGCTGGAGGCCTTTGACGCGATCTGCAAGGCCACGGGAACGCAGGCCTACACCGGCCATATCCAGGACGATACCCCCATCGATCTGTACCAGATCGAGGTGCTCCACCGCCTCCAGACGGAAGGCCCGCTGACCTTCGAGCGCGTTTTTGACGCCCGGCCGAACCGCCTGATCATGGTGGGCTTGTTCCTGGCGCTTCTGGAGCTCATTCGCGACAGGCTCGTCTGGGCTGAGCAGGGTGAGAATTCTTCCCAGATTTACCTGCGGGCCCTGACGAACGAGCCGCCCGAACAGGCCGTTCAGAGAACCATCATGGCCGTGGGCGAAGCAGAGACCGAAGCCGCTCAGCAGACAGAACCGGCCTATGCGCCTCCCGTCCCGATTGTCGAACTGCCATTGGCGAGGACGCAGGTCGAGAAGCGGGACGAGATGGACGACACGGACGACATGAACAGCATGGAGGATGCGGAAGAGGAGACGACCTCGGCCGACGATGATTTCGTGTTCGACGAACCCTGAGCCATACATGGAAAGGACAGAGCCATGGCGGGTAATGTGATCGAGCTTTCGGATGCCACGTTCGACAGTACGATCCACGGCTCCGACGTGCCGGTCCTCGTGGATTTCTGGGCGCCGTGGTGCGGGCCCTGCAAGATTCTGGCCCCACTGATCGACCAAATCGCCGATGAGTATGCAGGCAAGGCCAAGATCTGCAAGCTCAATACCGACCAGGGGCGGGATACGGCCATCGAGTTCGGGATTAGCGCGATCCCGACGGTCGTTCTGTTCAAGGGCGGGCAGATACGCAAGAAGTGGGTCGGACTGACCAGCAAGAAGGATATCGGTGAGGCCATCAGCAAGCTGCTTTGAGATCGAATGTCGCATCGAATCACCGGCAAACGCAAGATCGGAGAAGATATCTTCTGGGCTGAGGTGGAGGCCCCCCTAATCGCCGCTGCGCGACGGCCCGGCCAATTCGTCATTCTCAGTATCAACAGCCACTATTCCGAGCGCATCCCCCTGACCATCGCGGGCGCCAACCGCGAGACCGGGACCATCGAGTTGATCTGGCAACGGGTGGGCAAGACGACCGCCGAGTTGGCGAGCCTGAACGAGGGTGACGAAATCGCTAATATCGCCGGGCCGCTGGGCAGGCCCACGCATATCGAGCGTTTCGGTACGGTGGTCTGTGTCGGCGGCGGCATCGGCAACGCCCCGCTGTTGCCCATCGCGACCGCCCTGAAACAGGCGGGCAATCGAATCATCAGCATCCTGGGCGCGAGGGACAAGAGCAGACTGGTTCTGGAGGACCGCTTCGCCGCGGTAAGCGACGAGATGATCGTGTGTACCGATGACGGCTCCTACGCCCGCCAGGCCCTGGTGACCGAGCCGCTCGCGGAGGTCTGCGGGCGTGATCCCAAGCCCGATCATGCCTTCATTATCGGCCCAACGCCCATGATGAAATTCTGTTGCGAAGTCACGCGACCCTTTAACGTGCCGACCGAGGTCTCGCTGAATACGATCATGATTGACGGGACCGGCATGTGCGGCGGCTGCCGGGTCGAGGTGGACGGCAAGCCCAAATTCGTCTGCGTGGACGGCCCCGAATTCGATGGGCACAAAGTCAATTTCGACCTGATGCTCAAGCGCCTGAACGCCTACAAGAAGCAGGAACAGCAGGCCTATGAGCGCTACAGACAGCATGAATGCAAGATAGGCATTGAGAAGCGGCAGCAGTAGTAACGCGGCTACTCCAATTTGATGAATCCGGGCTCACCAGATTAAGGTGGACGGCGCAGTAGTACGCCGTCCAGTCTATAATTGTGGGCAGAGCTCGTTCGGAGTTCCGCCTTCAGGCGGCTCAAGACCGCGTAAACGCGGAACTCCAAACAGCCACGCTGACGACCATATTAGAGTGGACGGCGCAGTAGGGTGGGCTGTGCCCACCAGTTTTCTCCGGGATGCATGAACGATAGGCGGCGGGCACGGCCCACCCTACGGAAACTCGCATTGTGACAGACGAAGAAAGAAAAAGGCTGATTCAGGAGTTGCTGGTGAAGAAGGATTCCGGCGGCCTCAAGACGAAGGACCGCCTGGCAATCCCGCCGCAGGAGATTCCGGAGCAGGACCCGACGGTCCGGCGGCGCAACGTCAGCGAGGTCGCCCTGGGCTATACCGAGGAGCAGGCCCGGCTCGAAGCGCTGCGCTGCCTGCAATGCCGAAATGCCCCGTGCGTCGAGGGCTGCCCAGTTGGCATCCGCATCCGGGATTTCATCGGTGCCGTCGCCGAAGGGGATTACCGCAAGGCACTGGCGATCATCAAGGAAAACTCCCTGCTGCCGGCGGTGTGCGGCCGCGTCTGCCCGCAGGAGGTCCAGTGCCAGGCGAAGTGCACCGTCGGGCTGAGCCTGAAAGACGTGTCGAAGGCCGTCTCCATCGGCCGGCTGGAGCGATTCGTGGCTGATTGGGGGAGTGACGGAAGTCCAGGTGGCGAGGGCGTCCCGCCCTCGCGTGTCGCGGGCATCCTGTCCGCGGTTCGAGGGCAAGGGGTCCCCAACGCAGAATTATGCGTTGGGGGGCCCCAAGATGCCCTCCACACAAAAGAGCAAGGCCGGGACGGCCTCGCCACAGGGGCGGTACCCGCGGTGGCCCCGCCAACGGGCAGGAAGGTCGCAATTATTGGCTCCGGCCCCGGCGGCATCGTCGCCGCCGCGGACACGCGGAGGGTCGGCCACGATGTCACGGTTTTCGAGGCCTTCCACAGGCCAGGCGGTGTCCTGGTCTATGGCATCCCGGAGTTCAGGCTGCCCAAGGCCATCGTGGACGGGGAAATCGAGACCCTCAGGAAGATGGGCGTCAAGATCGTCACGAATTTCATCGTGGGCCGGACCCGGACCATCGAGCAATTGATGAAGGAGGACGGCTTTGAAGCTGTTTATATCGGCGTCGGGGCCGGCTTGCCCAGTTTCATGGGCATCGAGGGCGAATCGCTCGTCGGCGTCTACAGCGCCAACGAGTATCTGACGCGGGCCAACCTGATGAAAGCCTACGAGTTCGGCTCCGGGGCCGATACGCCCATCGCCAGATCGAGGAGGGTTGCCGTCGTGGGTGGCGGCAACGTCGCGGTGGATTCAGCCCGAACCGCCGTGCGGCTGGGCGCCGAGAAGGTCTACCTCATCTACCGCCGGACCGAGAAGGAAATGCCCGCCCGGGTGGAGGAGGTCCACCATGCCAAACAGGAAGGCGTCGAATTCCACCTGCTGCAAAGCCCCAAGCGAATCCTCGGCGGCGAGCACGCGCAGGTGACCGCCGTTGAGTGCCTGCGGTACGAGTTGGGCGAGCCGGATGCCTCCGGCCGACGACGACCGGTCGCGATCCCGGGCTCCGAGTTCCAGATTGAGGTCGATAGTGTCATCATCGCCATTGGCAACCTCGCCAACCCGCTGATCCGCCAGACGACCCCCGGCCTGGAGTTCAACAAGTGGGGCAACATCATCGTCGACGAGAACTGCCGAACCTCGATGGAAGGCGTCTACGCCGGCGGCGACATCGTCCTCGGGGCCGCCACGGTCATCCTCGCCATGGGCCAGGGCCGCACCGCCGCCGCCGCTATCAACGAGTGTCTCGCCGGAAAGAAAGAGAGCGCCGGCAGGTGACCCCAAGAGCAGTATCGGCAGGAGACCGGCCCGGCATGCACGACAAACCATTTCCCTGTCAACGGCAAACCGCATGTACGAGCCTGGGATCGTACCCATTCCGATTGGACTTTTCGTAGTGCGGCACGAGCACTGGGTGGCGATGTCGATCACCGGGATGATCAGGGTCGTCCCGGGCTGATTGGCGCACCACGTGTCGTGTCCCTCGACGTAGGGCTCTTGCGGCGGGAGATGCAGCCGCCCGTCGGCGAGTTTCCTGATCCGGGCACGGTGGGCCTCGAGCCAGGCGTGGAGATCCATCTGCCCGGCTTCATTGCGCTCCATCAGAGAAGGAGCAGCGCGTGTCGGAAAGTAGTAGACGCCCTGGTCGTCGGTGTAGAAGAAATTCGCGACGTGCCAGCCGGCCGCTGAGGGGAAGGTGCGTCCCGCGGCGGCTGCCGAGTAGTTCGACAGATACGGCGCATAACTCGCATCGCGGTAGATCATGTAGTGCCAGCCGGTATTCCCGGCCGCCGCCGTCAGCACCAGCATCGGTTCGAGCGGGTCCAGGGGGTACGGCTCCCTCTTTGACTTGAAAGTCAACACTCCGTCGGGGATCTCCGATCCGACGGAGAAACGCCGGGAACGGCGCCCGTAGAGAGCGTCCATAAGCGTGAACTTCGCGGCATCGTCAAGCCCCGGCGGCTGCCCGGGAACACGATTCAGCAGGACATTGCCTTCTTCCGAAAGCCGCCCCCCGATCTTTGAAAACCCACAGCCGGTCATGAGCCACCCTGCGCCCAGCAGCAGACCTCCCAACAGTTTGCGGCGCGTCCCGGAGAACTGTGAAGCCGGTTTCGTGCGGACGTACATGAGACACCCCCGGAAGTCGATGGACGGAACTTCTCGCACCGAGCGGTCAACGGTGAACGACACGGGTATATATCATCGTTCTTTTGACGGACGTGAATGCAGGAAATACCTAACCTTGACCAAGGGGAACTGAAGGGAGCGGGGCACCTTTTCCGAGGCTCTGCGGGCCAGGCCGCAGGGGAGATTCGGGGACTTCGCGGACCAGCCCTTGGATTGAGCTCCAACGGGGGAATTCGGCCACGTGAGGCAGTGTGCGGGACACGATCGGCCGGTTCCGGATTGGCGCCCCGCCGGATACGACCAGACTCTCAGGCAGTTGTGGCGTCAGAATCGTTCTCACTTGACAGTCGGACCTGCCGTCGCTATGATTCCCCGTTTCGTGGACCTGGGGACTTGTAAGAGCGTCTTGCAGACTCCCGGATGGGCACAGAAATTCGTCCTGGCCGGCGTCCGCTGCATCCGAGGGCGTTTGTGCGGATCATGCGGCGACCATGATGGTGCAAGGACAGCGAAGACCGTGACAGTGGAAGTAAAGCCCTTCAGAGCATTTCGGTTCAATGCGAGCGTCGTCGGTGACGTGGGCCGGTGCATTGCGCCGCCTTACGATGTGATCGGTGACGAGGAGCAGGAGGAACTCTATCGCAGGAGCGAGCACAATATCGTGCGCATCACGAAGGGCAAGGCCACGCCCAGCGACAACGGGCAGTACAATCAGTACACCCGGGCTGCCGAGTTCTTACAGAGGTGGATCGATGAGGGCGCCCTGAAGCCGGATGAGCGCGATACGGTTTACGGGTACGTTCAGGATTTCGAGCTCAATGGTGTGGCTTTCCAACGTTTGAGTTTCATCGCGCTGGGCAAGCTCGAGGATTTCGGCAAGGTCGTGCGGCCGCACGAGCAGATCTTTGCCAAGCCCCTGGAGGACCGGCTGAACCTGAAGCGGGCCACCGCCGCCCGCTTCGGCCTGGTCTTCATGCTCTATGAGGACCCGCAGGGAGTCGCCGAGAAACTTATCGCCCGGGCGGCCACGGACAAACCGCTCGTGGATTTCGTGGACGACTGCGGGGTCCGCCACCGGCTCTTCCCCATCACCGCAGGCAGCGAGATCGAAGCCATCGTCCGAATGATGCAGGACAAGAGCTGCATCATCGCCGACGGTCATCATCGCTACACCACCGGCTTGGCCTACCTGCGGGAAACCGGCAATCCCGCCGCCAGATACCAGATGCTGGCCTTCACCAATACGAGGCAGAGCGGTCTGGTCGTTTTGGCGACGCACCGTCTCGTCGGTGGCATCGAGGGATTCAAACCGCAGGAGTTCCTGCTGCATCTGACGCACGGCTTCACCGTCTCGAAATTCGGCTCGGGCGCAGATGCCGGATCCAAGGAATCCGCCAAACAACAGATGCTCAGCACGACGAAGGGGGTGCATGAGCAGGGTGAGCCCCCCCTGGGTATCTACCTGGGGGACGGCCGCTTCTACGTGGCCGTGCTGAAAGACAAGTCTCTCATGACGGCGGCGGCACCGGATAAGAGCGAGGCCTGGCGTGCCCTGGACGTCGCGGTACTGCAGAAGCTCATCCTGGAAGGGCTGCTCGGCCTGACCGAGGAGAACATGGGCAACTCCGATTACGTCGAATACGTCAAGGATGTGCCCAACGCCATCGACGAGATGATCGCGGCGGTCGATGCCGGCCGCAAGCAGCTCGCCTTTTTCACGAATCCGGTCAGGATGTGCCGGTTGGCCGAGATCACAGAGGCCGGCGAGCGCATGCCACACAAGTCCACCTACTTTTATCCCAAGATGTTCACCGGACTGACGATCCAGAAACTATAACCGTTTTTGTGGAGACCCCAATGGCAGACTGGAAGAACCCCCCAAGACTGTTCATCCCCGGACCCATACAGGTCAAGGCGGACGTGCTGCAGCAGTTGGCCCGTCCCACGCTCGGACATCGCGACAAGGAATACGCCCAGCTCCACGGCGAGGTCGTGGACATGCTCAAGAAGCTGCTGTTCACCAAGCAGCACGTATTCCTTTCGACCTCCAGCGGCTCGGGGCTCTGGGAGGCTTCGATCCGTAACTGCGTCGCGCCCGAGGAGACGGTGCTTGCGACGTGCTGCGGCGCGTTCAGCGACAAATGGGCCGACGTGGTGAAACAGTGCGGGCGCAACGTCGAGTTGCTGAAGGTCGAGTGGGGCCAGGCCACGACGCCCGAGCTGATCGACGCGAAACTGTCGAGCGGCAAATACGCGGCGGTCACGCTGATTTACAACGAGACCAGCACCGGGCTGATGAACCCCGTCTACGAAATCAGCAAAATGATGAGGGCCAGGTACCCCGACGTGCTGGTCTTTGTGGACGCCGTCAGCGGCATGATGGGCCT
>CAYFUB010000455.1:0-2074 GCA_964346195.1 uncultured Pirellulales bacterium | reverse complement strand
TCGGTCCCAGCAGCTTCTCATAGACGTTCGCGGTCAGGCAGGTGGGCGTGCCGTCGCGATTGAGCCAGAGCCAGGCGTATTCGTTGATCACGATGGGCACGCCGAGCTTGCGTTGGGCGTCGCGCAGGCGAGGGACGCCCGAGATGTTTACCATATCCTTGAGCCCGGTGAAGTCCTTGCGTCCCCACGATGGATTGTACAGCGTACTAAAGAGGTACGGGTGTGCCTCGACGCAGTCGGATAGGCTCTGAGGCTCGGCCCAGCCGTTCTCCCACGGTCGGTTGGACAGGTCCAGGTGCCGGACCGCCCGCAGGGCTTTGCCCGTCTCCGGCGTGACGCTTTCGTTCTGGGCGTCCCAGATGACCACGCAGGGATGGTTCCATCGCTCGCGCATCCACTTGGTGTATTCGGGGATGATCTTCTCGGCTTTCGGGCTCTCGGGGGCTTCGCTGAGCGTCCAGATGGGGAACTCATCCTGAATCAGAAAACCCACTTCGTCGGCGATGTCGTACCACAGCTCCGGCGGAAAGCCGATGCAGTAGCGCATCGAGTTCCAGTGCATGCCCTTGAACTTCTGATGCAGCCGCCGGACCCACTCCGCCCGCCAGGGCTTGTCCCCCCGCTCCGCATCCTCGAAGAACCGATACGCGCAGACGTTGGTCCCGCGCATGAAGTACGGCTTGCCATTGAGAATCGCCCGCCCGCTCTCCTTGTCGAAGCGGAACGACCGCATGCCGAAGCGGGTCTCCGCGGTGTCCGCGCCCGTGCTGAGCTTGAGCTTATAGAGGAACGGGTCCTCCGGGCTCCACAGCCGGCACGACTTCAGGGGAATCACCATGTCCACCGGGGTCACGCCGTCGCCCCCGACCCGGACATTCGACTGCTGGACCTTCCCGACCGCGTTGCCGCTTTTCGCCTCGCGGACCTCGCACGTCACGGCGCAGGAAGCCGGAGCGGAAGCCTGCAACTCCGCAACGACCCGCACGCTCTGTGACTCGATATTGGGAACGGTCTGAATGTTCACGATCCGCGGCTCGCCCGAGAGGATCAACTCGATGGAATCGTAAATGCCCGGAATGTAGAGGTATTTCTCGAAGTCCCACCCCGTCGGCTGGCCCGCGGGCAGGCACTCGCGGTCGGCGCCGACGCGGATAATCAGCTCGTTCTCCTGCCCCTCGCCCTTGAGATGCGGCTTCACATCCAGCAAGGCCGGCGTGAAGCAGGGCAGGTGCTCGCCGACATCTTGACCATTGAGCCAAACCCTCGTCCCGTACTTGGCCTTGTGAACCTTCAGGAGAGCGACGGCGGGAATCTTGCCCTCGACGGTGAAGGTCCGCCGATACCAGAAGGCCTGGCGCTGGTCGCTCTTTTTCCCAACGTCGGCAAAGGCCGGCCTGGCCATATCGATCAGGCCCGGCACCGGGACCTTATGTTCGAACTGCTGCGGCACTTCGTCCATGGTTCCTTCGGCCACCTGCCACGTCCCGTTCAAGTCGATCACCCGCCTGCTCGTAGTGACGCCGTGAGGCGTTTCAGTAGCACGGCCGTCCCGGCCGTGAGTATCACGGGCATCCTGCCCGTGATTGCTCCCAGCACGCATGGGCGGGACGCCCATGCTACTGGGCCCCCCAACGCGAACCAATGCGTTTGGGGACCCCATCACGGGCAAGATGCCCGTGCTACAAGCCATCAACGCGAACGCCCCCACGCCGAGAAGCACGATTGCCGTTCTCATGGTCTGCCCCTGAATTCATCCGGTCCGGCTCACACCACGTGCGGCATCCTACCACGTTCGCGCCTCAGATTCCATCGGATTTCCCTGCGTCCCCGCGTAACGAAGAATGAACCACAGAGAAAGAACAGGAGCAGGACAGATCGATGTGTGACAGAATCTCGCGGAGAGGGCCGTGTGCCGGTGATGTCATTGCGAGCGCAGCGAAGCAATCTCCCACCCCGGGTGGATGCATCCCACGCGGAATGTACTCGTGCGCACGAACTGCGAGAGCTTAGGGTCTTCGCGGGACTGTCCCTATCAGCCCGCCGGATGGGGAGTCTCCGAAGGTTCTTCGGGGCC
>CAYFUB010000454.1:0-3562 GCA_964346195.1 uncultured Pirellulales bacterium | reverse complement strand
GACGGTTCGCCGGTCCACGAAGAGGATCTCCGAAAGGTCGCCGTCGCGGTCGAATGTTTCCACAAAGCGTCCCTGATCCACGATGATATCGAAGACGGCGACGCCGAGCGCTACGGCCAGCGGACGTTACACGCCGAGTACGGTATCCCCATCGCCCTGAACGTGGGTGATCTCCTGCTCGGCGAAGGGTACCGGCTCCTGGCGGAGGTGAATGTGCCTGACGCCCGGAAGGTGCGGCTCCTGAACGCGGCGGCCCAGGGACATCGCAGCTTGTGTCTGGGCCAGGGCAGGGAGCTCGCCTGGATGCGGGCCCCGAAACCGCTGGCGGTCCGGGACGTCCTGGACATTTTCCGCATGAAGACTGCTCCGGCCTTCGAGGTCGCGTTGCGTCTCGGCGCCATCCTGGCCGGGTGTGACGGGCAAATCGGCCAGGTGTTGAAAGACTACAGTGACGCGCTGGGTATCGCCTATCAAATCCGTGACGACCTTGATGACCTCGGTACTCCAGATAATGACGAGCTCTTCACCGGCAAGCGGCCTTCCATTCTCCTGGCCCTGGCCCATGAGAAAGCCGTGGGGGCGAACGATGATTCGCCCCTGCCCAAACGCCCCGACGCGCAGCCCGGCCGCGCAGCGGCCCTCCGGCCCGGGGCCGCGCCGAGGGTATCGCGTTTGGGGTCTTCCTCCCGTGCCGGCGCTGACGACGAGCAACCGCAAGTGGTTGTCCCCATAGACCCGGGACGCCGGACCGAGATCGAGGCCGCGGCGTGGCGCTTGATGGAGGCCTACAAATCGCAGGCTATCGGGAGCCTGATCGCGCTGAAGAACGCCAACCTCAAGGGTCTGCTGCGTCGCGTGATCGGCAAGATGTTCAACGATTTCGAGATCATGGGTTGTTGTAATGATCCGGCTTCTCAGGGGCCAGGCCCGGCTCGACATTCCCCCGGCCGGGAGTAAGGCAGCAGACGTGGGGAACGGTCACAACCATGCCGGGCGGGCACAGGCATCTCGCGAGGGACCGGGCGCGCGACGAGGGAGACTGCCGTTCGCGCTGCGGGCCTTTCGCCATCGCAATTACCGGCTTTTCTTCGGCGGCCAACTGATCTCGCTCATCGGCACCTGGATGCAGATGGTCGCGCAGTCATGGCTCATCTACCGGCTGACGGGCTCGGCCGTGCTGCTCGGATTCGTCGGATTCGCCAGCCAGATTCCCGTCTTCCTGCTCGCTCCCGTCGGGGGCTCCGTCGCCGACCGCCACAACCGCCACCGCATTCTCGTTATGACGCAAACGTCGGCCATGCTCCTGGCGTTTGTCCTGTCCGCCCTGACGCTGACAAGCCTCGTGCAGGTCTGGCACATATTCACCCTGGCCGCGCTGCTCGGCATCGTCAACGCATTCGATATTCCCGCCCGGCAGGCGTTCGTGGTGGACATGGTCGGCCGAGAGGATTTAATCAATGCCATCGCTCTGAATTCATCCATGATCAATGGCGCACGTATGGTCGGACCGGCCGTGGCCGGCGTTCTGGTGGCGAGCGTCGGCGAGGGCTGGTGCTTCCTCACCAATGCCATCAGCTATCTGGCGGTGATCGCGGGGCTGCTGCTGATGAGGATCACGATTCGCGTTCACGCCGCGCCGGTCGGTTCGGCGCTGGCCAGCATCATCGAAGGGCTCCGCTACGTCCGGCACACCGGGCCGGTCCGCGCTCTGCTGCTGATGCTCGGCTTGCTCAGCCTCATGGGCATGCCCTATGCCGTGCTCATGCCGATCTTCGCCGACCAGATCCTGCACGGGGGCGCCAGGGGGCTCGGCCTGCTGATGGGCGCGGCGGGATTCGGCGCCCTGGCCGGCGCTGTGGTCCTGGCCGCCAGGAAGAGCATTCGCGGCCTGGGACACTGGGTCGCATTCGCCGCGATGGGTTTCGGCGCGAGCCTGATCCTGTTCTCGCTGTCCCATACGTTCTGGCTGTCGGTGGCTCTGCTGCTGCCGGCCGGGTTCTCGATGATGATCGGGCTGGCCTCCCTGAACACGCTCATCCAGTCGCTGGTCCCGGACAAGCTGCGCGGGCGGGTGATGGCCGTGTATTCGATGATGTTCATGGGCATGGCGCCCTTCGGGTCGCTGCTCGCCGGCGCTCTGGCGCATCGCCTCGGCGCACCGGGGACCGTGGCCTTCGGCGGGTTGGCGTGCATTGCGGGGGCACTGGTCTTCGGGCTGCGCCTGCCGGTGCTGCGGCATGAGGCGCGGCGGATCATCGTCGCCCTCCAGGTCGCCGGCGGCGAGCCGGAGGAGATGACGGGCCAGACGACGGTTCCGGTGCCGCAGGACTGGCACGACGAACCGTCACAGCATTGATGCAGGAACTGCCGGGATGACGATCAGGCGTGACATGTACCGGATGGTGAGCAAAGCGAGCGACGTTCTCGGCGACTCGGCGGAAACGGTGCGCGATTTTCTCCGCCGGCAGCTTGCTCCGGAGGGCGGATTTCCGGGAAGAGACGGGCGCAGCGACCTGTACTATACCGTCTTCGGGCTCGAAGCCGCGCTGGCGCTGAAGGCCGACATCCCCGGCGAGCGCAGCGCCGATTACGTGAGCTGCTTCGGCGCCGGCGAGTCCCTCGACCTTGTGAATCTGGCCTGCCTGATCCGGTGCCGGGCCAATATGTCTGACTTTGCGGGCAGAGAATTTGACGCCCCCGCGCGGGAAGGCATGGCCAAACGGCTCTGCGCATACAGGTCGAGTGACGGCGGTTTCAATACGGCGCCGGGTGTGGAACGAGGCAGCGCGTACGGAAACTTCCTCGCCCTGGGTGCCTGGCAGGATTTAGGCCTGGCTCTGCCGGACGCCGACGGCGTGGTGAAATCCGTCAGCAACTTGCAGATGCCGGACGGCGGCTATGCGAACGAATCCGTCACGACGGTGAGCGCCACGCCTGCGACCGCCGCGGCTGTCTCCGTTCTTCACTACCTCCAGCGGCCGGTACCGGAGTCCGCGACCCGGTGGCTCCTCGATCGCGCGTACCCGCTCGGCGGCTTCGCGGCGGTCTTGTTCGGGGGAGACGGCGGAATGCCCGACCTGCTGTCCACCGCCACCGCCTTGCACGCGCTGTCTCTGGTGGGCACGCCGATGGATAGCACGAGAGAGAGACACCTGGACTACCTCGATAGTCTCTGGAATCCGCAGGGGGGATTCCAGGGCCATTGGGCCGATGATGTCGTGGACTGCGAATATACCTACTACGGACTTCTATCTTTGGGCTGCCTCGCCGAATGACCTTACCGGTTGACGAAAACAGGCTCCAGGCGACGATTGCCGCCTTGCGGGAGCGATTGCTCGCCGCCCGCGAGCCGCAAGGCTATTGGCGGGGACATCTCTCCAGCAGCGCGCTATCCACAGCCACCGCGGTCTTCGCTCTTGCCGTTGCAGATCGTCAGAGGCATGTGTCCTTGATAGACCAGGGACTGCACTGGCTTTGCACGAACCAGAACGCCGACGGCGGTTGGGGCGACACCGTGCACAGTCCCAGCAATCTGAGCACCACGATGCTGTGCTACTCGGCG
>CAYFUB010000453.1:0-5175 GCA_964346195.1 uncultured Pirellulales bacterium | reverse complement strand
TCATTGGGTCATAAAGCCCTGCTGCGGGATGGCCTGCTGCTGCTGTTGGCCAAACTCCTGGGGCGCAGAGTCGTGGTCTTTCTGCGTGGTTGGGACTGCGATTGCGAGCGGGCCATTCGACACCGGTATCTGTCCCTCTTTCGCCTGGTCTATTTCCGGGCCGACGCCTTCATCGTACTGGCCACGCGGTTCAAATCGGTGCTCCGGGATTTCGGCTGTGACAAACCGATATACGTGGAGACGACGATAGTCGCCGACGAAGTATTCTCGCGTGCGCAAGTCAACCCGGTTCGCCGGAAACCGGGACCCGGCCATCTGAATATCCTCTTCCTGTCCCGCGTGGAAAGGGCCAAGGGAATCTATGAGGCAATCGACGCTTTCACGATCGTGAAGGATAGACACCCTGGCCTGACAATGACCATTGCCGGTGAGGGATCAGAGTATGAAACAGCCGTCGAATATGTCAAGACGGAAGGGATAGCGGGTGTTCAATTCCTGGGCTGGGTTTGCGGCGAGGAGAAGCACAAAGCATTTGCCGGCGCGGACATTTATCTGTTTCCCACACACGGTGAAGGGATGCCAAACTCCGTACTGGAAGCCATGGCGTACGGCATGCCCGTCGTTACACGACCCGTGGGAGGTGTGGCCGATTTCTTCGAGGACGGCAAGATGGGCTACGTCACGGAGAGCATGGAGCCACAGGTATTCGCGCAGCACCTGGAAACACTCGTCCGCAACCGCGAGTTGCGTGATCGCATGGGTCGGTACAACCGGCAGTACGCCTGGGACCATTTCCGGGCCTCGGCCGCCGCCGAACGCCTGCGGCACATCTATGAGGAGGTGCTGCTTGGCAGGTCGGGCGAATCGACCCGATAGAGACGGCGCGCTCAGCGTGGCAGGGGTAGTCGCCGACGGAATGTGTGCCGGCTGTGGCGCCTGCGTGGCCGCTTGTCCGGCGGGCGCGGTCGAGACCCGTGAGGATGACACCTCGGGCACCCTGCAGGCTCACGTCGATCCGCAGACGTGCACCGGCTGTGCACTGTGCCGGAAGGTCTGTCCGCCGCTCACGTGGCCCAACACCGCGAATGAGGGAGAGTCGTTGAGCCCGCCCTGGTCGACCGAACTCGGCCACTATGATCGTGTCGTCGCCGCTCACAGCAACGACCCTGACATTCGCTGTCGGTCCGCCTCCGGCGGGGCGATAACGACTTTGCTGGTTCACCTCCTGGAAACCAAGGCCGTCACCGGGGCAATCGTCACACGCCGGAGAGCGGATTGTGCCTTGCGCAGCGAGGCTTTCGTTGCCCTGACGAAGGAGGAGATCGTCTCCGTACAAGGTTCGAAGTACTCGCCGATATCCTTCGACGGTGTGCTGCGACACATCATGGGTCTCGAGGCCTCGGAGTATCGCCTGGCCGTAGTGGGGCTGCCTTGCCATCTCGAAGGATTGAACCAGCTCATGCAATTACGCCCCCGCCTGAAGGACCTCGTCAGGTACAGGCTGGCTGTCCTCTGCGGCCAGACGCCGTCCTTCCGGGCTTATCACTACATTTTGAGAAGACTGCATATCGACATCCGGGAGGTCACGTCTCTGACCAATCGTGGCGATGGGTGGCCCGGCACGATGACCATCCGGACCCGCGCTGCAGGTGAAGTACGCATCCCCTACAGGAATCCACGGGCCATGGGAGTGGTGCTCTCATCGCCCTTCTTCACCCCGCCGGCCTGCGAGCTCTGTCCTGGTCCGGCGGGGTTTACGGCTGACGCCAGTTTCTGTGATGCCTGGCTCGACCGCTTTTCCAGGGACACCCAGGGTGTGAATCTCGTTCTGGTCAAGAATGCCTGCCCGGCAGAACTCCTCCAAGCGTTGGCCCGGGAGAACAAGCTCACCGTCCTCGACAGCAGTCTCGACGAATTCCACAGGGCCAACGCAGGTGTCATCGGTCATAAAGCATGCAATCAGCCTTTCGGTCTACCTGTTGTGCTCGGAGCGAAAAGCCGGACCTACGGAATGCCACGACCTCCGGCGAAGCAACTGACGTTCGGGAAAAAGGTCAGGCTCTGTCTCTATTTTCGAATGGTAAAGTCCCTGGCGAAGATTGACAAATCCAAGGCACTGCGGTTTGTCAATGTGCCCGTGCTCTTCCTTTTGAAGGCGTCGAACTTCCTGAAAAGATAGGTCATCCGAGGACATGCGCAGCGATCGCGCCGCCCGGGGATATATCGCCCGATGGGTTCCCATATTCGATGAAGCACATACTCATCATCCCGATGGAGGAATCCTGCCACGGCGGAGGAGACCGTCCTCTGGCCCTGGAAATTCGTGCCCGGCGCCGCCGACAGCAGGAGAGACTGGCTCAAGTGCGGGCGATGGCGATGGAAAACAACCGCCTGCTCCTGGGCCTGGCAGGAATAGGGGCATGACTGAGTTTCGGCAGACAGCCTTGGACTCATTCATAGACCGACTGCGACAGTACGTGGAAACTGAGCAGTTCAAAGGCTGGGACCCTTATGATGCCTTACGGAGTCCTTTTCTCGAGGCGCTTACGAGACCTTCCGCTCTGCTCCAGCGATGCGCCATTCACGGGGTCAGACTCCTGCCGTGGAACGTGCGGCCCTGGCTGGGCATAGGGAAAAGCGCAAACGAAACGGCACTCTCGGTCTTCTGTCGCGCCTACCTGAACCTCTACTGCATGACGGGAAGGAGCCACTATCTGCACACGTGCGAGAAATTGATCAACAGGCTTCGAGAGCTGAGTTGTGTCAATAACGCGAAGTACCTGGGGTGGAGCCGTGATTTTCGGTACGTGGCCGGCTCGGAAGTCCATGAGGTGGGCAAACCATTGAGTTTCCTCGGAACCATCATTGGCGAGACATTCCTCGAATATTCACAATTGTCCGGCACGAGCCCCCTGGACGCAGAGGTGGAAAGGATCATTCGTGCGATCCTGCGCTACGGGGGAGTGTATGAGACGTCGAAAGGGACGTTCATCGGCTACGCGGCTGTCGCCAGGCCACGCCTGATCTTCAATGTGAATGCTCTTGCCGCAGCCCTCTTCCTCAGGTATTGCCGCACTCGCGGGTCATCGGTGCGGCTGGAAAATCATGATCTCGTCCAACTCTCCGAGCGGCTGATCCGCACCGTGCTGAAACACCAGCAGGGCAACGGGAGCTGGCTCTATGGTTTTTCACACGACGGCGAGAGCTTCAGGTTGATCGACTTCCACCAGGGCTTCGTTGTGGACGCCATTGGCGATATACTCACCCTGCTTGCGGACCACCCCTTGTCCGACCGGCTCCGCCATGCGTATGCCCGCGGTCTCGCTTTCATGGCGCGCGAACAAATCGACGGAGGAGGTGCCTGCAAATGGCGCTACCCGAGGGCGCGTCCGTACGATATTCACAACCAGGCCCAAGGGATCATTTCTCTGTCGCGCGCCCCAGGGAGTGCGTATGACGACCTGCTGGACCGAATGCTCGGTTTCACCCTCCGGCACTTCTGGGACGATCAAGGCGGGTACTTCATTTACCAGGTCGGACGGTACTGGCGGAACGAGATTCCCTACATGAGATGGGCACAGGCATGGATGATGCTGGCCTTGACGGAATACAGAAAGAGGACTCAATGTGCGGGATCCTGGGGACGGTGAACCTTCCCTTCGACGAGACTCTGCTCGACCTGGTCGGACACCGCGGCCCGGACGAACGCGGCATGGCATCCAGGCGAGTCGGCTTACACGACGTTCAGTTCGGCCACTGTCGGTTGTCGATCGTGGACTTGTCGGCCTCGGGGCGGCAGCCGATGGAGACCCCTGACGGCAGGCACCTTCTGATTTTCAATGGCGAGATTTATAACCACCTGGAGCTCCGCCGGAATCTGGGGCAGCCTGCTTATCGCGGCCATTGTGATACGGAGACCGTTCTCCACACCATGGCGGCACAGGGCGTATCGGCATTGAAATCCTTCAACGGCATCTTTTCGCTGGGCTTCTTGAACGTGCCTCACGACGAGCTCATTCTGGCACGCGACCCCTTCGGAGTCAAGCCGCTGTACTACTGGCACGGGAACGGCAGCCTGGCCTTCTGCTCCGAACTGAAGCCGCTCCTGGCGCTGGTCGATGACGACGTTGACCGCGACAGCCTCGCCGAGCTGCTGCGTCTGAGGTTCCTGCCCGCACCGGACACGCTGTTCAGGAACATCCACAAGGTCAGACCCGGCCACTGCCTGAGGGTGGGACTGAAAAACGGGAAGATCGACATCAGCGAGTTTCGTTATGTGCCGACCAGTTCCGAGCAGGTCACGATTCGCTACCGGGAAGCCCTCAGCGAGTACCGGCGTCTGCTCGAACGCGCCGTCGAGAGGCAGCTCATGAGTGATGTGGAGGTAGGCATGCTGCTCAGCGGCGGCGTGGATTCTGCGCTGGTGGCGTTCTTCGCGCAGCGACACGCGGGATACAAGATGAAGGCTTTTACCGTGGGGTTTGGGGAGGACTACTGGGCCGATGAGTTGCCGGAGGCTCGTGAGACCGCCGACCTGATCGGCATGGAGCACCACGCCGTGACCATCGGTTTCGACGATTTCCTGGGCATGGTCCACAAGTGCATAAGAATCGTCGAGGAACCGCTGGCAACCACGTCTCTGGTACCGATGTTCTGGCTGGCGGAGTTGGCGGCGCGCCAGGTGAAGGTCGTGCTGACCGGCCAGGGCGCCGACGAGCCGCTGGGCGGCTACGGCCGCTACCAGGGAGAACTGCTGCGCTCATGGCTGCCACGCCAGGCGCTCAGCGCCGTCCGACCGCTGGTCCATCGGCTCGGCGTTCGCAGCGACGCCGTGCTTCGCGGAGCCCAGGCCCTGCCTATCACCGACGATATCGACAGGTTCATCAAGGTATATGAGGTGTTCGATGAACCGTGGGTGCGAAGACTGGTCGGTGCGAGCGATTGCCGATCGCGCGACCGCCTGCAGTTCTGCTACGATCTGCTGAACTGTGCGGGCAAACGAACATCCGCCGAACGGATGATGGCCTGCGATCTGCGCATGAATCTCGCCGACGATCTTCTCTTGTACACCGACAAGATCACGATGCATCACTCATTGGAGTGCCGCGTTCCCATGCTGGACACGGAGTTGATCGCTTTTGTCGAGTCCCTCCCTCTCTCCTACCGACTCCGATG
>CAYFUB010000452.1:0-2271 GCA_964346195.1 uncultured Pirellulales bacterium | reverse complement strand
GCCGAAGTTGGTCATACTTCGGACACGGGCCGTTACGATGGTTCCCGGCGGATACTTGCGGGCCGCCAGTTCCCACGGATTCGGCTCCGTCTGCTTCATGCCCAGCGAGATCTCCTGTTTCTCCTTGTTCACGTTGAGCACGACGACCTCGATCTCGTCGTCGAGATTGACCATTTCGCTCGGGTGGGCCAGCCGCCGCGTCCAGCTCATCTCGCTGATATGGACGAGACCTTCGATCCCATCTTCCAGCCGGACGAATACGCCGTAATTCATCACATTGACGACCTTGCCCTTAACCCGAGCGCCCACCGGGTATTTTTCCTCGACGTTCTCCCACGGGCTCGGCGATTTCTGCTTGAGACCCAGGGAGATTTTCTCGTTTTCCTTGTCTACGCCGATGACGACGCACTCGATCTCCTGGTCCAGGTCCACGACTTCCGAGGGGTGCGAAATCCGGCCCCAGCTCAGGTCCGAGATGTGCAGCAGGCCGTCCAGGCCGCCGAGATCGACGAATACGCCGAAATCGGCAATGTTCTTGACGATGCCTTTGCGAAGTTGGCCGACCTCGATCTCGTTGAGGATCTTTTCCTTGCTCGCCCGGCGCTCCTCTTCGATGAGCTTGCGCCGCGAAACGACGATATTGCGATTTTCCACGTCGATCTTGAGAACCTTGCACTCGACTTCTTTCCCGATGAACCGGCTGATGTCGCCGGGCTTGCGAATATCGACCTGCGAGGCGGGCAGGAAGACCGGTACGCCGATATCGACCAGCAGGCCGCCCTTGATGCGGCGGATGACCCGGCCCTTGACGACGTCGCCTTCCTTCTTCGTATTGATGATGTGCTCCCAACCCCGAATCATGTCCGCTTTGCGCTTGCTCAGTAGGATCAACCCGCTCTCCGAATCGGTATCTTCGAGCAGCACCTCGATCTCCGTGCCCGGCGCGGCCTCCTCGGGGGTGTCGAACTCGTTCGCATCGACCACGCCTTCGCTCTTGAGGCCCACCTCGACAATTACGTCATTGCCGATTTGGGAAACGATGGTGCCCTTGAGAATGGTGCCCGGCAGGCGAGAGTCCACTTTTCGCTGGAGGACCTGTTCGAGGTACTGGTGCTCGCCGTCTCCGAACATCTCGCCAATCTGCTCTTGCAGCTTCGCGTCGGATAGCCCCAGCTTGTTGACAATATTTCGATCAACCATAAATTTCGATTCCCTTGTGGAGTCTGTTGGCCTGACCTGCCGATGCCCCACATACACAGCGGCAGGTTTTCACAGCATGTTCCATGAACCCAAGAAAGTTATTCGAACGCCCTAACGGCCCGCCCACGCAGCGGGTGCAGGTTCTATCCAACCGTCGTCGGCGATTCTACCGTTTGTCGTCGAACGTCTCCAGATGCCTGACAAATTCGTCAATCACCCAGTTCGGCGTCGACGCGCCCGCGGTCACACCGGCGACATCCTTGCCAAAAAGAACATTTTTATCAAGTTCATCCCAGTTCTGCAAGTGAAACGTTGCCCGGTTGTGCTTTTTGCACAATTCGGCAAGCCGGCGGGTATTGGCGCTATGCAGGCCCCCGAGGACGAACATGATATCCACCTTCTTGCACAGGGCAATGGCCGATTCCTGCCGCTTGACCGCCTCCCGGCACAGAGTATTGATAACCTTCAATTCGCGGAAACTGCCCCGTCCGATGGCCCCGAGCACCCGGCCGAGATGCTCGGGGCTCTGAGTGGTCTGGCAAACGATGCCGAGCTTGCCGTCCGTCGGCAGCTTGTGCAGGTCATCCTCGCCGGCCACGACGACCACGTCGTTGACGCACCCCATAACGCCCTGCACCTCCGGATGGTTCTCCTCGCCGATGATAACGACTTCATAGCCCTCCTCCTCGAGTTGCTTGGCAATCTCCTGGACGCGTTTGACGAGCACGCAGGTCGCATCGACGATGGCAAGCCCCCTGTTCCTGAGCCGGTCCAGTTCCCTCGGCGCCACGCCATGCGAGCGGATCAGCACCGTCCCGGAATCGATCTCGTCCACCGTCCCCACCGTCCGCAGCCCCGCCCGGGCCAGCCGTTCCACCACGTCCTCGTTGTGGATGATCGGCCCCAGGCTGTAGACGTGTTCCTGCGGGCTGGCCTGCTCCAGAATCGTCTCCGCCGTGCTGATGGCATTCCGCACGCCCGGACAAAACCCGCATTTCGCCGCTACCATTACCTTCATGGGTACCTCAGAACTCATCAACCACACGGCCCGTTTCGCCTGCCAATTGGCAT
>CAYFUB010000451.1:0-11071 GCA_964346195.1 uncultured Pirellulales bacterium | reverse complement strand
GAGTTTCTGGCTCACGAGCAACTGGTCGCGGCCTCACGGTACATCCTGGGTGCTCAGTCGCAAACCGCCCGTGACCTTCTGCGGCATTGCCAGACCCGTCGCTTTCGCCGGCAGAAACTATGGTGGTGGTTCTGGTCCCTGCTGCCCGTGACGTGGGTGCATTTTGCCAGGCACGGTAAACGATGGGCCCGTCGGTGTCTCCACGCGGGGCGCCGGAAGCTCCGCCCCCGCCCCTAGAGATCCGAGGACCGGATGGGTCCGTCTGGCCTGGCACGGTAAGCGCCGGCTCCGGAGGCGCCTCGTATGGGTCAATCGCAGCCCTTGACCTCCCTGGCGGCCGGGAACGGCCCAGCCAGGCGAGAGGTAGATACCGAAGAATGCTTTAGCCCGAAGCGCGGGGTCGGGTGCATTATGAGGGAGTGCGTGGCAACACCACCGGACATCAGCGTCGTAATTTCTCTTTTCAACAAGGGCAATTACATCGGACGTGCCATCCGGTCGGTTCTGGAGCAAACGGCTCCCTGGAGCGAGATCATCGTGGTGGATGACGGTTCCACGGACGGTGGACACCGGGTCGTGGAGGACGTGCGGGATCACCGGATCCGCTTGTTCCGACAGGCAAACCAGGGCCCCTCGGCCGCGCGCAACCGAGGGATCGAAGAAGCCCAGGGCGCACTGATCGCCTTCCTGGATGCGGACGACGAATGGAAGCCATGGTTCCTCGAAATCATCCTGCGTCTGCGCGCCCGCTATGCGGAGGCCGGGGCGTACGCCACCGCGTACGAGGTTCGGGACCCGGATGGATGGACGTACGTTCCCTCCTTCACAGAGATTCCGCCGCCTCCCTGGGAGGGCATTGTCCCCAACTTCTTTCGCAGCGTGGTCGGCCGCAGCCCGCTGCAGACATCGGCGGTTGTCGTACGCCCGGAGGTGCTCGAGCTCGTGGGAGGCTTTGCCTCCTGTCGCGGCATAGGAGAAGATCTGGAACTCTGGGCCCGGATTGCCTTGCGGTACCCCATCGCCTTCAGTCGGCGCGCCAGCGCGGTTTACCACCGCGAGGCCGAGAATCGCTACTGTGAGACCGTCTTCACGAACGTTATGGCTACGGGTTGCTTCGAGCGGGCGTTGCGCGAACAAGGCGTGCCCTCCCATCTCCGTCCCGATGTCGAGGAGTTTCTGGCCCACGCGCAGTTGGGCTTGGCCTCACAGTACATCCTGGCCGCTCAGTCGCAAACCGCCCGTGACCTTCTGCGTCATTGCCAGACCCGTCGCTTTCGCCGGCAGAAACTGTGGTGGTGGTTCTGGTCCCTGCTGCCCGTGACGTGGGTGCGTTTTGCCAAACACGGTAAACGATGGGTCCGTCGGTGTCTCCACGCGGGGCGCCGGAAGCTCCGCCCCTGCCCCCAGCCCGGACATCCGTGCCGCCGGACACTATGCACATGACAGGAGTGAACGCTATGCCGTCTGATTCCCCCGACCTCGTCAGCCTGGAGAAAACAGAGACCACACCGGCCCCGACCGGCCCGTATTGGCTGCAGGCTCTGGCGGTGATTCTGGCGGTGGTCCTGGGACCGCCCGTGACCATTCTGTACCATCTGACGCAATCCGAGGACGCCTCCCTCGGCAGTTTCAGCCTCGCCCAGGTCATCCGCGGGCTGCTTTGCGCTCTCCTGCTCCTTTCCCTGTTCTTCTCCCGAGGCCTGCGTCGGTTGACAAACCCGCTCGCCCGCCCCTTGTTATTCCTGGCAGCTTACGCTCTCTTGACGGCGTGGGCAGGACCCTATCCCTATCAGAATGTTGTGTTCGCGGTGAAGATGGCGTTTATCACGCTGGTGTTTGTCGTCGCCCTGCGACTGGCCGAGGAGGGATGGATTCGCGAACGCTGGCTGGCTGCATGTGCCTGGGTCGTTTTGCTCACCGTTATCGCCTGCGTCGGTATCGGGTTGCACACCGGACACGCCTTCGACCTCTATGGAAGCCGTTATGCCACGGTGGGTCCGCTGCGTGGCGGGCTGGCGGCTAGCTCCTTCGTACTCTCGACCCTACCGGTGTTTATCCGGTATTTGGCCGTGGCCCGTTCCGCGCTGGTCGGCCTCATTCTGCTCCATGCTTTGCTCTTCTTCATCATGTGCCGCAGCACCCTCATTGCCGCCGTCGCGGCCACCTGCGGTGTCATTTTCATCAACCTGTGTTCGCGGGGAAGCCGGATGCCCTGGCGCAGAATCCTGATGGCGGCCGGGGTACTCGTCCTGTTGGCTGGCCTCGGGCTGAACACCCGCGTGGGCGCGGAGGTGATCACGCGCTTGAAAGAGCTTAACCCCCATGGGGGTACCGGGTCGGGACGTTACATCTTCTGGCGCATCACCCTGGAATACATTCTGCACCGCCCCCTGGCGGCGCAGGTATGGGGAGAGGGGATGGGAAGCATAAGGGATCTGCTCCAGGCACGTTTCGGATTGTACATCGGCGCCCACAACGAATGGCTGGATTTCGTCCACGCCTTCGGCTGGTGCGGTCTGATTGGCCTGGGCTGGTGGTACGGGGAATTGGTACGACTGGTCTGGCATCTGCACGGGCGACCCGGGGGGCCGTTCCAGGGCGCGTGTGCTTTGGCGATCATGCTGGGCCTGATCTCGATCGGCACGGGCGGGTCCTTGGACCCCATTTGGGCGCTCGACTATGCGGCACTGGGATTCTGGGTCGGTTGCGCCGCGCGCCGAATGGCCCGGCACCGCGCCGGTTGACTGAAGAGTTGTTCAGGAGGAACGTATGGCGGATGTCCTGTACATCGAACCCTGTAACTTCGAAGACTTTCCCATCGGCGGTCAGCTTTCCCTGGCTAGACAAGCCGTCCGCATCTTCGGCTCACGTCTCGCCCTGGTCGGAATCTCGACGGATGAAGCCCCCGTGGGACGGTGGGTAAAACGAGCCTTCGACGGCCGAATATGTGACTTCTTCAGTGTCGGTCGCTGGACCAAATCGGCCCGGAAACCGCTCGTCCCGGCGCGCATCAGAACCTATCTTGGCCTGCGGAGACACCGAAAGCGGATTCTGGCCATTGACACCCGTGCGGTCTTCATGAGCGCCCCGGAAATCCTGCTGGCCACGCGCCGGTGGGGTTGGGAGAGCCTGTGCTACTGCTTCGCCGGAGTGGACAGTCCCTTGCACATGCCGCGGTATCGATGGGCCGAGCGGTTTGCCGATCGGTTCGATTCGTATTTCTTCCCGGCTCTGCAATCCGCCAACCTCCTGCTGGCCGCGGCGGATCGACCTACCATCCGGGCCTTCGTGGCGAAAACCGGCGGTCGAATTCGTGAAGAGGACGTCATCTCCTTCCCCACCCGCGCGGACACGGACATCTTCCGTCCCGCAGATCGGGCCGAAACAAGAGAGGTGCTGGGCGTTCCCCAGGACGTGCCCGTGTTCGTGAACGTCGGCCGACTCAATTGGAGAAAAGGATGGGATCTGCTGCTCGAAGCATTCCAGCTCTTCTCGAGAGGGAGAGAGGATGCCCACCTCTACTTCGTGGGCGACGGCGAGGACAGGCACGAGATGGAGCTGAGACTTCGAACGTGCGGCCTCGTCGAACGGGTCCATATTACCGGTTGTCTCGACCCGCGGGGGGTCGCCGCCTACCTCAATGCCGCGGACGTCTTTGTTCTCGGCTCCCATTTCGAGGGCTGGCCCACGGTTTTGGTGGAAGCTCTCGCCACCGGCAAGCCCATCGTTTCCACCTCGGTGAGCGCGGCCGCCGAACTGATCGAGAATGGCAAAAACGGATATATCGTTGACCGCCGTGAGGCAGGACTGTTTTGCGAGGCGATGGTCAAAGCCCTGTCGTTGGATGCTCGCTCGTATTCGCTGGAGAAGTCAAAGCCCTATGCCTTGAATCGTCTGGCTGAAGACTTCGGCAAGCTTTGGGCTCCGCTACGATCATGAGAGAAGACTGTCGATGTTCCCCTTGCTGTGCGTGCCTGTGACTGGCGCTTGCTCCGACCCTCCGGTTTCCAAATGGCCACGAACCTTCTTGTTGACATGCGATCTGGAGATATCCAGTTCCATCGGAAGCAGCGCCAGTACATTGGTTGGGCAATCCTAATCATGTACTCGTTACTTCTGGCTTATCGAGCTCACTGCCACACTACGGCAGGGGAGACTACGCTCCCTCCTCTGTGGGAACTACGGAACCCGCGTTGGATAGTCGGATGGATCGGCGCACTTGTCCTCGGAGCTTTGCGAGACTTCGCCTACTTCGTACCTGTGGGCTTCGGTGCCACGAGGCTTGTTCCCGTCGGCTCGGGGCGGCTCCGGCGGCGCTCGATCAACCTCCGTGGCTTGCTGGTGGCAACCGCGCTCACGGCCTTGGCCTGTGTGACCAAGGTCGTCAGGTCATGGTACTTGGCTGCGGTTGTTGGTTTGGCGTTTCCCCTGTCCGGCTGCCTCTTTGGAGTATGGGCACACGCCATATGGCTTCGCGGTTGGCGAGCCCGTCTCCGATTCCTGCGGAAGGTCGCCCTGCTGGTCCCACTGGTCGTTCTTTGCATCGGCATTGCGGCGTGGTTCTCTTTGGAAAAGACGCCCTTGCCCTTTGAGGCCGTTCCCGCGAGTTCTGCTGAGGAGCAACGACTGACGCGCTTGATTCGCAGCAGCAGTCCGAGATCCCTGAGCGAGGGTCAGACGCATACCCTGCGGCTGACGGAGCACGATGCCAACGTGTTGCTCTCCAGGGGCCTCTCGTCCAGATCGCAGAATCGAAAGGCGATCGTCCGCCTGCGCCATGATGCCATTTCGCTCTTGATGTCCCTGCCCGTACGATTTGGCGAAGGAGTACCCCGCTACCTGAATCTGGACGCAGCGGGCAGTACGCGAATCCGGAATGGCGTGCTGAGACTGCGTGTGGATCGTTGCCGGATCGGTTCTGTGGAGCTTCCTCATTGGCTTCTCCATTCCCTCGACCCGCTCGTCACCTCATTGTTGAACCACGATCGACAGGTGAAGCCGTTTCTAAATGCTACAAAAGAAATGGCTATCGAACCCAACTCGATCCGGCTCACCTATGGGCCCATGGATCTGGTCACCACGTTTCGAGAGAAGTTCCGCCGTCCTCGCGTCGCCAACGAAGAACTGCTGGCCTCTACGCGGACCCAAGTGGATCACCTTCTGCTCCTGTTTGCTGCCGGCCCCTTGTCTGATCACCCGCCAAGCTTCAATATTTGCCTTGGGACGGCATTTACTCTGGCCCGTAATCGCTCCACCCAGCGCGATGCCGTCACCGAAAACCGGGCGGCGATTCTCGCCCTCGGAATCCTTCTTGGGCATCCGGGAATCGAGGACTTCCTGGGGCCGGTCATAAGCGACGGGAACAAGGATGAGGCTCAGCAGATCTTGGCCTGTGTCGTCCTTCACGGGCGGTCCGACTGGACCAGACATTTCTGTGTCAGTGCGGCGATTGCCGCACTCTCCGATGAGGCCATCAGTGATGCTTGTGGTTTACTCAAGGAAGAACTGGACACAGATGCTGACGGCAGCGGCTTCTCATTTGCCGACCTGTTGGTTGATCGGGCAGGCACTGTATTCGGCATCCGGGCCACCCGCGACAAGACAGCCGCCCTCGCCATGCAAGAGCGCCTCGTTGGCGGCTTTTCCATCGAGGAAGTGTGCCCGCCCGCCGGTGATCTGCCCGAAGGCGTTTCCGAAGCCGACTTGCAAGCGCAGTATGGGGGGGTGGGCGGAGCGGGCTATTGCCGCATAATCGCGGACATCGAGCGACGCATCGCTGCTTGTGCTGCGTATCGCTGACGGCGGCCGGCTTCCCTGCTTGCCGGAACTGGTCCGCAAGAGAAGACAAGACTTGGACCATGGCGCAGGGAAGATCCGACGATTCTTGTCTGACCAGCCCTTGCACGGAACGCTCGCGGCGCCAGGCAGGCACATTCCATGCATTACGCGGGCAGATACATCGGTTAAACTTATGCGTATATGCGTGGTACACAACCTGTACCGCCACCCAAGCGGTGAAGAAACTGTTGTCGAGAACATCTGCTCGCTGCTGGCGGGTCATGGCCACGTTGTAATCCCCTTCTTCCGACATAGTGATGAAATCTCACGTCTGTTCTTGGGCAGGATTCGCGCTTTCTTCAGTGGCATCTACAGCTTCTCCTCGAAAAAGGCTATGCGCGCCCTCCTGGCCACGTGCAGACCTCACATCATCAACGTGCACAACCTCTTTCCTTTGATTTCACCATCGGTACTCGGTGCCTGTCATGAGGTGGGTGTGCCGATTGTAATGACATTGCACAACTACCGGTTGTCGTGTCCACATGGTATGCACATGACCGATGATCATGTATGTGAACGATGTAAAGGGGGCAAGGAATACTGGTGCGTACTTCGCAACTGTGAGGGCAGTGTGCCCAAGAGCCTTGGCTACGCCGTGCGGAGCCTGGCCGCGAGGACCCTCCGATTCTATACGGGCAATGTCTCTGTCTACGTTGTTTTCACGCAGTTCCATCGAAACCGGCTGGTCGCAGAGGGCGTTCCATCCGCTCGTGTTGTGGTTATCCCCAATCTGGTCGTTTCAGACCACACGGCGGCTTCACAGCCGTTGGGCGATTATGTCGCGTACGCCGGTCGCGTGAGCCCCGAAAAGGGCATCGCGACACTCATGCGTGCCGCGCGGAAGTGCCTCGATATACCTTTCAAGATTGCCGGCAGCTATGAGCGAACGTCACACATTGTGGCGGAAGCGCCAAAGAACGTCACATTTCTGGGACATCTGACCGGCACGGAACTCAAGGAGTTCTACAGGTCTGCGCGAATGCTTGTCATGCCGAGTGTGTGGTTTGAGACTTTTGGCATGTCGCTCGTTGAAGCCATGGTTTGGCGCAAACCCACGATAGTATCGCGCATTGGTGCGCTGACGGAAATAGCCGATGAAGGAGTAACGGGTCTGGCGGCTGAGCCGGGCAACGCGGAGGAACTGGCTGAGACGATCCGCCATCTCTGGGATCGCCCCAACCTGGGTAGACAGATGGGTCAGGCGGGCTGGGAGAAGGCACTCCGCGAGTATTCTCCCAAGCAATACTACGAACGCTTGATGACGGTCTGCGAGACTGCCGTCCGACTTGGCCCCCCTCCCCCCGGTGGCGAGTCGTAAGAGCGGTACGGGTGGGTACGTCATCGTTCACGGCGGCAGGATAGGGACGAACGCACACGACATTCTCGGGGGCGGAGTGGAGTCCGCTGTCATACGGCGACAGGATGACGGCATTCGAGGGCGGGCAGAGGAGAAACCACCGTGGAGGTCGAGAAAAATCGTGTTGAATGGTCCCGCGTGGTCAATGGGCGCATCTGATCTGCCTGATGTTGGCTCTACGGCACCATGGGGGGACGAGTTCCCGTCGTGCCAGCCGTCATGGTCGTGACGCTCGTATTTTTCGCGGAAGACGGGACGGATCGGAAATCGGTCTCCCGGAAAACCCGAGTAACGTAAGGAGATGCTGATCATGCAGGAGCCCGCAAGAAGTGCCACGGGCAGTGTGTGTCACGGTGATCATCGCGTTTGGCGGAGGCGGTCCGCCATGCACATCGTCCGAATCGGTGTTGTTCCTGTGTGTGGGATCCGGCTTGCTGAATTGTTGCAGGCGTTTGACGAGGTGATTGAGCGGAAGGAAACGAGTTACGCATGCTTCTGTGGAGCACACTTGTGCGTCTGTGCGGCAAGGGACAGCCGGGTGCGCCAGGTGCTTGAGGAGGCGACCTTCTGTCTGCCAGACGGGGTCGGGGCAACATGGGGCGCACGCCTTCTTGGCGAGAGACTTCCGGAGAGGCTGGCCGGCCCCTCTGTCATGCTGCAGGTCTGCCAGCATGGTCTCGCCAGAGGCTATCGACATTTCTTCTATGGGGGGGCCGAAGGAATACCGGAGCGCTTGTCACAAAGGCTGCTTGAGCGCTTCCCCGGACTGCAAGTCGTCGGGACATACAGCCCGCCCTTCAGGGAACTGACCCCTGAGGAAGACGAGGAAGCTGTTCACATGATAAACAGTTGCGATCCCGACATTGTCTGGGTGGGGCTCGGTGCGCCGAAGCAGGAGATATGGACGAGCAACCACCTTGGCAGGTTGTCAGCGCCTTTGATCCTTCCTGTCGGCGCGGCCTTCGATTTCCATAGCGGCAACAGGAAGTGGGCACCCTCTTGGGTCCGGAAGATGGGTTTTGAATGGCTTTACAGGATGTTTACGGGGGGTAGGCAAGTATTTCTTCGCTATGCACGAAACCAACCGGTGTTCATAGCGATAATCCTGAAGCAAGCCGTGTTGCGAGCCATGGGCTTGGACGGGAATGAAAGGAAGGGATCCACGTGAAAACCATTGCCCTTGCCCAGAAGGATGGCCCTGCCAGTCTGTCTCGTTGGCGTATGCATACGGGGGCGACGGCACAATCGCGTGTGTTGCCGCTCATTATGCGGCTGGGACCCTAATCAGGAAGTAGGACAGGAGGAGGAACCGAGGTCTCTGAGTCGACCTGGTACAGGGCGACAGCACGATAGCTTCCGGCGCATCCCGTCGGAGACACGGCGGTGGAGACCCGCATGGAGAAAGCCGTGCAGAAGGTGGGGGACCGGCCCACAGCCGTCAAAGGTAAAGGCCCGTCCGACCCGACCGAAGCAATCGTTGAACTCGAAGTGGTCTTTAGGAGGTACATCACATGGCAAAGGTATTGATGGCGTGCGTACATGTTGTACTAGCGATGGTGGGCGGGGCGCAGGATCCGGGGAACTGGACAGGCCAGGATATTGGCAACGTTACGGCCCCAGGGATTGCAACATACAACGAAAAGGCGATGATCTGGATCGTGCGAGGTGATGGCTCCGACATCGAGGGGGGTGCTGACAGCTTCCAGTACGTTCATGGGCCCCTTGAGGGAGATGGCTTCATCATCGCCAGGGTAGAGAGCACCGGCGTGACCCATCCCTGGGCCAAGTGCGGCGTAATGATCCGCGAGAGCACCGATCCGGGGTCGCGCTTCGCCGCTGTCTATGCCACGCCCGGCAACGGCGTACGTTTCCAGGCCAGGGCCGACACCGGTGGCGCGATGGCAACCGACAGCTCTGTCGCGACCAGGCAACAGCAGGGTCTGAGGGCACCCGTCTGGATCAAGCTGGAACGCAAGCAGGACCAGTTTCATGGGTATTATGCCACCGATAAAGCGGGCACACACTGGACGCCGATGGTCTGGAAGCCGCGGGCCATCCCTATGCCCAAGATTGTCCAGGTCGGCCTGGCCGTGTGCAGCCACGCGCCTGGAACTCTGTGTGAGGCCCGGTTCAGCAATGTGACCGTCCCTGACGTAGGAAGCGGAATCATCGATTTTGAAATACGGAGGCATCCCAAGGAAACCCTTGCAAGAGCATACCGGAACCTGGAGCAGCTTGGCAATTGGCGCGAGGACGATGCGGCAATCAAGAAGCATGGACATCTAATCACCCGGTGCCTCTTCACGATTGCCAGGGTGAAGGAGATCAGCGGCAAACCCGCCAGTACGATCTTGCCTGACTATTACCGCCTGATAGAGCTTCTCCCCGATTCTCCATTATCAATGGAGGCACTGGCCCAGATTGCGATCCTGGGTGGAGAAGAGGATCTGGAATACGCGAAGAAGCGCCTCGATACGAGACCACCGGAGGACACTGACAGATTCTTCGTGGCGGTAATGAAGGACTACTGCAGCAAGGCGGGGACCCCGGAAAGGGAAGCCGTACTCGAGTCGTTCGTACGGCACGTGGCGAAGAGTTCCCGTTTCACGTCGCTCGAGCAGGTTATCGCTGATCTTGGATCCGACGAACGGAGCGCCGCGGCGTGCAAGAGTCTCATTCAATATGGGATGGCGGAGCCGTCCGACATTCAGGTCGCCGTGGTGGGATTGCGATACATGGCTTTGAAGACGCTCAAGGGGCAGGAAGACAAACGTATTCAGGAACTGCTGAAGTGGGCGGCAACTCAGTTCAAGGACACGAAACTGAGTGTCTGTGCCGCGGCTGCTTTGGCAGACACGTACTATGAGCAGGGATCCTATGCCAAGGTCATCGAGGCATTCCAGCCCGAGCTCTTCTCGGGGAATCAACCTGAATCGAGAATAGTGGAGAATATCGAGAACGCCTTGGCGTCCTATCGCGCAAATACCCTGCTGCAAGCCACGGTCAACCCGGAACGAATCTATGAAGCCTTGGGTGAGACGGCCAGTGAATCCGGACATCATGCGGTGGACCTTCACTGTCAACGCAGGATCGCGGAAATAAGAGAGTTGTCCCTGGAGGACTTTGAGCAATCAGCACTGAAAGGGGTGGAGTACAGCGAAAGCGGCCCCGAGAATGAAGTCTGGTTCTGGAGAGGTCTGATCGCGGCTGGCGAAGGAGACCTCGGTACGGCCGCCGCCGCCTACGAGCGCTTTCTTCAGGGGGACAGCAAGAGTATCCTTGCCGCTCGAGCCTGCTACGACATTGGGCGAACGAAGATGGCGATAGGAGAAGATGCCAGGGTGTGGATAGCGAAAGCAAAGGCTCTGAGCCCATGCGACGCCGTGATCCGATTGGAGCGGCGGCTCGCTGCTTCGGCCTCCGCGCGGAATTGAGGATAAAGGAAGTCTGTATGTGGTTTCAAGAACGCCGTGGCTGCCTGCTCAGCGTGGCAGGAATCTGTCTGCTCGTTCTCGGTATCTCTTCTCGAGCGAGTACCGACAACCGCGTGGCCGTCATGAAGGCGTGGCGGGACCTGGGCCGACAGACGTTGTTTCAATGGGAAGCCGAACGGGGTCCTGCGGCCGAGTGGCTCGACCGTGAGTTGGAGGGCGTGGACCCCGATTCCATTCAGGCGGTCAGGATCGTCGATATGATCCTGACGAAGGCGTTTGATGCGTACGGGCAGGAGACCCTCGTCATGGAAGGACGGGTCCCGTTGGATGTGAACCCGCAGTGCATCCTGGGCCTCTATGCCGCGCAGCGGTTTTCCGGCACCCGCCTGGGAGACTGGGGACGAAGGCAATTCCAGCGTTGTATCGAGCAGACCTGCCTGAC
>CAYFUB010000450.1:0-3231 GCA_964346195.1 uncultured Pirellulales bacterium | reverse complement strand
CACGTGACAAGTGATAGGCGATAAGTGACAAGCAAGAGGTCGGCTGGAGGCTGGTGAGTGTCAAGTGTGAAGTTTGAAGCCGGAGCACGGCACATTTGAAATCCGGCTATCGAAGCCCGAAACAAGCACAAATATCGAAATTCGACAACTCCGCCGGGCCGGAAGTTGGGTCTCGCGCAGAGACGCAGGGACGCTGAGGTTTACAGGCTTGTGCATTACCTTGTGGCTTGCTTCCGGCCTCTGTTCGCCGGTCGATTCGGTCGTCGCGTTCTGGCGGCTTTGCGTGAGAGCGTTTTGGTAGTCCCGGCAGAAACCGACAGAGTGGCGGCAGCGGAGCTGTGAGCGCCGACTGCGCCGCGGAGACGCATGTAGCGCGGACGCAGCCGGGGTCGCTTCATGTGACGCCGGCTCGGGCGTCTGTCGGGGATCCCCTGCCCTGAGTCCCGCCCCTCGTCCGGGAAGTTCAGCCAGGCGTGCTCCCCCTGGATCTCGCGGGCCTTGCGGTCGCGCACTAACGCTGCCTCGATCTCGGTGTCGAACAAGCCGAGAATGATCTCCCGGCCCTCGTGATAGATGAAGGCACGGCACTTGCCCGTGCGTTTGTGGTAATCGACGCCTTTGAAGCCGGACCTGCCGCCTCTCGGACAACTGTTGTACGAGTTCTGTTTGGGGGTGCAGATGCGCAGATTGCTGCGGCAGTTGTTCAGCCCGTTGCCGTCGATATGGTCGACGACCATACCGGCGGGCGCCTGCATGATCGCGCGATGCATCATGAGCATCTTGTGGGTGCTCTTGTCGAACCGGGCCGCGTAGAAGGTGTGATTGGCGCGAATCGCGAACCAGTTGTGCCTGCCGACCTCTTCGAAGTCCTCGGCGTCCACGATGGCAATTTGGCCCTGGGTCAAAGGGATGTAGCGGATCTTGTC
Source organism: uncultured Pirellulales bacterium (assembly GCA_964346195.1). Classification (GTDB taxonomy): domain Bacteria; phylum Planctomycetota; class Phycisphaerae; order Sedimentisphaerales; family Anaerobacaceae; genus PLanc-01. The sequence goes on along the minus strand of CAYFUB010000450.1, from coordinate 2,305 downwards.
GTTGGGCGGTTTCGGCGGGTCGGGGCGCTCGCCCGGGCGGGCGCGTCTCGCGCGGAAGTTCCGGCATGTGCCGCCGGCAAAGACCTCCGTCATTTCGCCGGGACAACGGATGCAGTTGAAGCAAATCCACAGGTTCCGCCAATGGGACAGAATGACGCGCAGCCAGTGGCTCTGCGGCCGCTTGGCATACACACAGTTCTCGCAGCAGCGGTTCATGATCTCTCACCTCCATTTTAACAGGGTGACAAGGGGTACGTGACAAGCAACAAGCAGGAGCACTGTAAGGCGGGCCCCGAACGCACGCCTGAAGGTCGCGCATGTCGCCCGCCGCCGGCCACACGCCGGCGGGCACCTATCGCTTCGTGCGATAGTAGTTTGATGGTAAACGACCACGCAGCTATTGTCAAGCATAAAAATAACCACGGTAGCGTCTATAACTTCTTGTCCCGCAAGGACTAATACGCATTAGGAAAAGTTCTTGCGCGGCGACTGTTTGTCATGTCGAGCGAAGCTCAGCGGAGTCGAGACATCTGGCCACGAATCCGGTGTGTGGCTTATGCGCAGCCAGATTTCTCCACTGCGGCCTTCGGCCTCCGGTCGAAATGACACGGGTGACACGAACTTCCGGGTCGGACGATAGGGCGCAAGAATTTTTCCTAATCCCTATAAGGGAATTTCGAGATAATCTTCCTGCCGCAAGGAGCGGGGGTCATGGCGCAAACTTCCAGCGCGGTTGTCCTGGAAGGCCCGCACAATCATCAATCATCACTCACCCATTATCCATGTCAGATTTGCCAGGGGCTGCGCCGGGCGCGGGCGATCATGCGGTTGGCCTCGGCGTCGTTGACGAAGGTCTCGGTTTGCGGGTCCCATCTCACCTTGCGGCCGAGCCGCAGGCAGATGTTCGCCACGTGGCACAGGGAGTTGGAGCGGTGGGCGACCTCGGCCGGGGCGACGGGCCGGCGGCGGGTCTTCACGCAGTCGAGGAAGTTGGCGTGATGGCCGGCCCAGTTGGCGGCGTCGGTCCAGTGCTGCTTCTGGGAGCGCTGCTTGCGCAGGAGCGACTGCGGCCGGGCGAAGAGGTTGCCGCCGTCGTCGCAGTAAATCCAGCCTTCCTCGCCCTCGAACATGACCGCCAGCTCGCCGTTGTCCGTCGGCCACCGCGGCCTTTCCTTCTTGTCGTACATCACCAGCTTCACGCCGTTTTCGTACGTGGCCGTGACGTGCAGGGCGATGGGGACATCGCCGAATCCGACTCGTGGGAACTGGGCCGTGCCCTCGAACTCGACGGGGCCGGTCTGCTCGGTGTCGTTCGCCCACTGGGCCAGGTCGTTGCAGTGCGCGCCCCAGTCGGTGATCATGCCGCCGCTATAAGCGAAGTTGTTGTTGTACGCGTGGCCGTAGACCAGGCCCTTGTTGTACGGCCGCCAGGGGGCGGGCCCGAGCCACATGTCGTAGTCGAGACCCTCGGGCACCGGCTCCGGGGCGAGGGCGGGCAGCGGTTGGCCGGCGCGGACGTAACTGTGCAGGTGCGTGAGCTTGCCGAGTCGGCCGGTGCGGGCGGCCTGCACGGCGAACGCGAACGTGCGCATGCTGCGCCGCTGCGTGCCGCACTGGTACACGGTGCCGTAGCGGTCCACCGTGTCGGCGAGGACGCGGCCTTCGGCGATGGTCAGCGACATGGGCTTCTCGCAGTAGATATCCTTGCCGGCCTGGGCGGCGTAGATGCTCAGCGGCGCGTGCCACCGCTCGGACGTGGCAATCAGGACCGCATCGATCTCGTCACGTGCCAGCAACTCCCGAAAATCCGTGTAGACGGCGCAAGCGGTGTTCCCGTAACTCTCCTTGACGATGCCCTCGGCCTCGCGGCGCCTCGTGGCATCGACATCGCAGACGGCAACCCATTGCACGTCGTCGTGCGTGAGGAAGTTGCGCATGTTCCGCTGTCCCTGGCCGCCCAGGCCGATCCCGCCCATGACGATTCTCTCGCTCGGCGGAACACTGCCGTCCCGGCCCAGCGCGGAAGACGGAATCACGTAGGGAAAAGCCGCCGTGCCCAGCGCCGCGGCTCCCGCCTGCCTGAGAAAACCACGTCTCGATGTCTGTGCCATCCGATTCACCTCCTGCACGGTTGGGCCGTGCTCGATTGCTTGATCGTGCTCCAGGCCGGGAACCATCGTAACATCTGCCGTGCTGCTTCGGCAAGTCCGTGCGACCGACTTTTACGCCCCCGGTGGGGGGGGCGGGATTCCACAAGGGTACGCCGCACGTCCCCGCTCGCCTGAACACGTCGGGCGGGGGTGCA
>CAYFUB010000449.1:0-13287 GCA_964346195.1 uncultured Pirellulales bacterium | reverse complement strand
AGGGAAGGTGCCTCTTGTCCATAGCCAGATTTCTCCGCTCCGGCCTTCGGCCTCCGGTCGAAATGACAGTTCCAGAGGGTCTTCGCCGAATCTACCTACAAACATGACGTGCACCCGGCAGAGGGGGTGCGGTCGGCATTCGGAGGCCGAAGGCCCAAGTGGGAGAGGGTTGGGCTCCCAAAACGCACAGAGCGCGTTTTGGGGACCCTTCCCAAACGCATTATTTCGCGTTTGGGGTCCCAGACACGGAGCGCAGCGGAGAGCCCGGAACGGCAATCTGCCCGCGAAGGGCGACACGCCCAATTCATGGCCAGATATCTCGGGGTCCCCAAACGCATTATTTCGCGTTTGGGGGCCCCTCGACTACGCTTGGCTCCGCTCCTAAGAAAATAGGTTTGACCGGGAATAGCACAAATGGCCCTAAATACTGCAAATATAGTGGCTTACAGACAGAATGTACTGGAAGCCTGTTTTCTTCCCGACACCCGCCGCGCAGCGGCTGCGCGACTCGATATGACAGATGTGCCGCCCGACGGCTTCTCCTGCTTCGTACGGCCTTTGCCACCGTATTCCGGCCGCACCCGGCAGAGGGGTGCGACCACATTCTGCGGGGCGGGCTGCGTCTGTCAAGCTGAATGAAGTAAAGGAGTCCCCCAAACGCAGAACCTCCCGTTTGACAGTGGCAGGGGCGGATGATGATTCGCCCCTGCGGTCTTCTGTGCACATGGCTTGCCAGAGAATTCAGTCGCACCCGGCAGACAGGTGGCGGCGGGTTGCTCCCGGCATCTGCGTAAGAGAAGACGCCGCGGCCGCTGGGGACCGCGGCGTGAGTCGTCGTGATCAACGCGTGTTGCCGTTGAATTGCTGATAGATGTGAGTCGCCTCCGTCTGCTCCACCGGCAGCGCGAGCTGGTCGGTGTGCATGCTCGCTCTGATCCTGACGTCGCCCGATTGAACACCGCGGACGACGATGCGCCAGGTCGCCTTGTTCTTGGGCTCGAGGCTGCGCAACGGCGCGAAGCTGACTGTCTTGCCCATGATGGAGCCGGCGGTGGCGCCCGCCGATGAGACGTATTGGAGCTTGTCATCGAGCGTGCAGCTGATCCGCACGTTGTTGTCCGCTGCGGAGCCTTCGTTGGTGACGGTAATCAGGTAGGTCGTCGTATCGCCGATCTCGACGGGATCTTCCAGGTCGACCACTTCGAAGTGAGGCGCTGCGATTCCCGTGACCGTGGTCCTGATGGAATCTGTGGCGGGTTCGGCACAGTATGCGGAGGCCGTCGCCGTAGCCATCACGTCGCCCTCCCGGGTGGGCGTGTACGAGATGCGCACCCTCTTGGACGTATTGGGCTCCAGGGTGCCGAGTTCCCAGACGAGCTTGGAGCCGGAGAACTGCGAGCCGGAGGTTGCTTCGATGGCCGTCACGGCCGGCGGCACGGTCTCTTCCACAATCGTATTCTGCGCCGGCCCATCGCCCCGGTTGCTGACGGTTATCTCGTAGGATACGGGGCGACCCAGGTACTGCCGCGTCGGACCCGATTTGGTGATGGTCAGGATCGGCTGGCGGACGTTCGTCTGCGTGGACTCGGATTCCGCCTTCAGACCAGAGGCCGAAGTGGCCACCGCCTTGTTGACATAGGCGCCGGTCTTTGTCGCCCGCAGTTTCACGGAGAAGCGCCTCGACTCACCGGCGGCGAGCGTGCCGGCTTCCAGCGTGACCTTGCCTCTGCCATCCACTGTCTGCAGACCCGCCGGCAAGTTATCGACGATTTGGACGTTCTGTGCCGCACCGGTGCCGGTGTTCGTTACGACGAACTCGACCTGGATGGGCTCGCACAGCAATGCCTCGGCCGGCGCTATTCTCCTCAGTTCCAGCGTGGGCTCGACGACCTTCATCACGGCGGAATCCCGGACGGTATGGGTTATCGCGGTGCTGTGTTGCAGCGGTTTCGAAGAGGTGGCGACGCCTGATACCTTGATGTTCCTGCTGGCTCTCGGTCCCAACGAATCGATCTCCCAGACCAACTTGTTGCCGTCGGTCAGGGCGGTCGGCTCGGACGCATCGAATTGAAACTCCTTGGAAAGGGTCTCCGTGATGATGACGTCGGTGAGCATCGTTTCCGTCAGGTTCGTGACCTTGATGACGTACAGGAACGGCGTGTTGAGGCGCACTTCCTCAGGCATGGCTTTCTCAACCTGAATGATAGCGTAGTCAGGGCGCGGGTACATGATGGAAAGAACGTGTCCGCCCGTTTCATTCACTGCCACAAGGTCGGGCGCCGTTGGGCCGATCCTCTCAAACGCAGGCCGTACCAATCCGGGACGGACAGGCTCAAGCTCCCCGGTCGAGGGTGTCAACAAAGTCATCTGCCTCGGAGGCTGCTGGACCGATTCGATCGCGGTCGTGGCTACCCGTTCCCTCGAAGGTTGAGCGGTTTCCGGTACCGCCCTTGACCTGGGTCTGACCCTCGACTGGGAGGGTGCGGCCAAGGTCGGTCTGAGGTCTTTATCCCAAAAGTAGTCTCTGCCGGAGGCGGCCACGGCGGGCCTGGTCCTGTCACCGCTCTCGGCGCGGTCTGCGCCTCCGCAGCCTGGCAGCAGCACCATCGAAACGAGAAGCAGAATCAACCACACCTTCTTCATCACACCGCTCCTTTCGCACCCTAAAACTCACCCTCTACGTCCGACTCTACCGGGGCTCGATCCCATTCCGGGAATCGTTGGACAGCAGAGAGGCGAGCCTCGAGAAATGCACGACTTAACGTGTTCATGGCTAATGGTGCAATACCCCTTCCTTCCTGCCGCAGAGGCACTCTCCAGCCTGCGCTCGCGGCAGCAGCCAACAATGTATCATGGCATCTATATGAAGCCAAAACGGTACTTTCCCATCTAAAGTATACAAGAGGACCATTGTGGGAACAAAATAGGAACTCCCATTCATACTAAGCAATTATACTATATTACCCCTTGTCAAGTCAATACTTACAGACGGTGAATATAGGTGGAATGTAGCGGTTGTCGCTTCTCCGGGTTGGTCATGCTGACCTATGCTGACATCGAATCCTGGCCCTGAAGGCAAGTCGGGGCAGGTGCGTCCCATAACAGCACGAGCTTCGCACGTATTCCACGGCTCTTGCGGGCGAATCAGGATTGCGGACGGCGGCCTCGAAGCCGCGTCATTTGCGAAATGCTGCATGACCCCTGCCCGGGTAGTCAAAATCACTTGCTTCAGGATGGGCTACCGGCTATTTTGCCTTCTGGACGACCAAGAAGGACCAGGAGATGGGATGGCTTGAAACGGTCTGTCTTTGACCAACTTGTTTCGCAGAAGATTCTCATTGGCGATGGCGCCATGGGGACGATGCTGTATCAGTATGGGGTGTTCCTCAACCGATGTTTCGATGAACTCAACCTGAGCGGTCCGAGACTGGTCCGGAAGGTCCACAGTGGCTACGTGGAAGTCCAGCCCGACTTCATCGAAACCAACACATTCGGTGCAAACCGGCTGAAATTATCGAGATTCGGGTTGGCTGATGAGGTCGAGCAGATCAACCGGGCGGGAGTTCGCATTGCCAGGGAGGCCGCGAATGACACGGTCCTGGTCGCCGGTGCCATGGGACCGCTGGGCTGCGAGCTGACCGGGCATGGTCCCATGACGGCAAGAGAGGCCGAGCAGATCTTCGCGGAGCAGGCACTCGCTCTGGTGACGGCCGGCGTGGACCTGCTCATTTTGGAGACCTTTTCGAATACCGAGGAACTGTTGATCGCCATCCAGGCGGCAGGGGGGCTGGATGATATGCCTGTCATCGCTCAGATGACGGTCAATGAGAACGGCGAGACGAGGTACGGCGAGCGGATCGATCATGCCATGGCGAGAATCGCCCGGGAAGAGGCCGTGTCCGCCGTGGGCCTGAACTGCTCCGTCGGGCCTTCGGGTATGCTCGGCAGCCTCGAGCTGATCCGGCGCGTCACCGACAAGCCCATCTCTGTGCAGCCGAACGCAGGCATGCCCCGTCAGGTCGAGGGTCGGCAACTGTACATGTGCACCCCCGAGTACATGGCCGAGTATGCCAAGCGGTTCTATGAGATGGGGGCCCGGATCATCGGCGGCTGCTGCGGCACGACGCCGGCGCACATCAGAGAGATCGTGCGTGCCGTCCGTTCCATCAGCAGCACGGCCGCTCGGAGCGCCGTCTCCGTCGCCACCGGAATCCGGCCGGTAGCTGTGCCCGTTCTGAGGGAGCCTCAGCCGCTGGTCGTCAAGTCGCGGTTCGGGGCAAGCCTGGCGGCCGGGAAGCAGGTCACGACCGTCGAGATCACGCCGCCGCGCGGCATCGATATGGCTTTGATTTTGCAAAAGGCTAAGCGGTGCGCCGAAGCAGGCATCGATGCGATCAATATACCGGATGGGCCACGGGCCAGCTCCCGGCTCTCGCCGCTGGTCACCGCCATACGGATACAGGAGGGAGCAGGCATCGAGGCGATCCTGCATTTCTGCTGCCGGGACCGGAACCTGATCGGCATGCAGTCGGATATCCTCGGGGCCTCGGCGATCGGTTTGCGGAACTTGCTTATTGTCACCGGCGATCCGCCCAAGCTCGGGGAGTATCCCAGCGCGACCGGGGTCTTTGACATGGACTCGATCGCGCTGACCGGTGTCGTGCGGAATCTCAACCGGGGCGTGGACATCGGTGGCAATGCCATCGAGCCGCCCACTTCGTTGGCGGTGGGTGTCGGGGCGAACCCCGTAGCGGCGGACCTGGAGCGCGAGATCGAGCGATTTCGCCAGAAGGTCCTGGCCGGCGCCGAGTTCGCCGTTACGCAGCCGGTCTTTGACCCGGATTGTCTCTTTCGCTTCCTCGAGGCGATCGAAGGATCCAGAGTCCCCATCGTAGCCGGAATATGGCCCTTCACGAGCTTCAAGAACGCCGAGTTCATGGCCAACGAGGTCCCGGGCGTCGTGGTGCCGAAGCTACTCCTCGACCGCATGAGCCGGGCAAAGACGAAGGAGCACGGCCGGGCCCTGGGTGTGGAGATTGCACGGGAGTTGGTCGCCTCGGTCAAAGATCGTGTGGCGGGCTTTGCCGTCAGCGCGCCGTTCGGGAACGTCGAAACCGCTCTGGCGGTCCTGGGGAGGGCCAATATCGGCATTGCCTGACACATGTCAACGCAAGGAGTTGTCATGGAGCAGCATGTGGGTGGGACTCGGTTGGAGGTGGAGCTTGTCGCGATCACGCCTGAGCCCGAGAAGGTCATCGAGCAGGCCGGCAGGACCTGTTATCTGAGTTTCGACCGGATGGAAGAGGATTCGGCGGCGGATTTCATCCGGCGTCTCATCAAAGTGGGGCACGAGTCGCCCTGGAACATGCCTACGCCACGTTTCGCGTGAACAATTGTTCGCGGGCCATGACGCATCAGCTCGTCAGGCACCGGCTGATGGCGGTCTCCCAGCAATCCCAGCGGTACGTGAGCGAGCAGGAGTTCTCCTACGTTGTCCCCAGAGGCATGCCGGCGGAATTCGTGGACGATTTTCACCACGACATGCAGATCATTCAGCGGATGTACCGCAAGTGGCGCAAGCGCGGGTTGAAGAAAGAGGACGCCCGGTTCGTCCTGCCCAATGCCTGTGTGAGCGAGATTGTCGTCTCGGCGGACTTTCGGGAATGGCGTCACATCTTCCGGCTGCGTCTGTCTGCCCAAGCCCAGTGGGAAATCCGCAGGGCCTGTGAGCTGATGCTCGGCATCCTCAAGCGGCACGCTTCGGCGTGCTTTGACGACATCGCCACCGGCCGGACATAGCGGCTGGGACCGTCATATGTCATTCTGGGCGAAGCAAAGAATCGGGGCGTTGGACTTGAGAGACTCCTCCTGCAGGGCCCGGACGATTCGGAGTCCCCGAACGCATCGTTTCGCATCTTGGGACCCCTCATGGGCAGGATGCCCATGCTACTTGGAAACGAGGTTCTCACGCACCCTCTTCGAGAATATGCAGGCCGATGACGGTCAGGTCGTCCACTTCGGCGGGATCGGTTTCCCGGCTGGCGGCCAGCTCGGTCAGGCGATCGATGATGTCGGTGATGGAGGCGTCCGTGAGGGCGAGGAACTCGTCGGTGAACTGGAAGCCCGTCTGGTCGCGGAGGCTCCCGATCAGGGGCTCGGCGCCGTCGGAGTACAGCAGCAGCCGGTCGCCCTGTTGTAGTTGAATGGTGTGCTGGACAAACTCGGCGTTCTCGAAGATGCCCAGCAGCGAGCCGCGCGTCTGGACCTGTTGCGGCGGCTGGCCGGCGCGCAGGAGGATCGGGTAGGGGTGGCCCGCCCGGGCGAACGTGACCTGCCGGGTCTTGGTGTTCAGCAGGCCGTAGCAGCAGGTGGCGAACTGGTAGCCGGAGAGCTTCTGGCCGACCATCTTCTGGTTCAGGTTCGTCACGACCTCGGCGGGGGCGAAAATGCGATAATTCCGGCCGACGGTCTGCCGCATCACCAGGGCCTGTTTGATGAAGATCGTCAGCAACGCGGCGGGCATCGAATGTCCCACGGCGTCGGCCACGTAGAACCCGATATGCTGCTCGTCAATCCGGGCGATGTCGTAAATGTCGCCCGACACCCATTCCGCGGGTAGGAAAGTGGCTGCCCACTCGATCTCGCCACTGTTCGGCAGGTGCGCCGGCAGGAAATCCCGCTGGACCAGCCCGGCCAGACGCAATTGTTCCTTGAGGCCGTCCACGAGTGTTCCCTGTTCCTGATGCGGGTCGCCTGGTTTGCTCTTCCAGGGCTTTTCCATCGTGCTCACGGAGACGGGGAGTTTGGCGGTTATGCCCGCGTGCCCCCGGCGGTGGGCCAGGTTGACGCAAATGCTCGCCCAGAGGTCGTCCAGCGAGACCGACTCGACCGCGCCGGTCGTTGAGAGACTGCTTGCCGAAGAGACCAATGAGAAGCTCCTGGCGAGGTGTTTGACGCGTTGCGTGAGCAGCACGATCCCGATATTGTCCCGTTCCAGCGCTTCCAGAATCCGTCCCAGCCTCTGATCCTGGGAGATGTCTATCCCCTCGGCGTCCACGAGGACGGTCCCCACGAGGTCGGCCCGCTGGCGGATCAGGCCGTACTTATCGAGCGGCAGCAGACAGTAGGATAGCTTCTTTTGCCGAAACAGCCGTCGGATTTCTGCCGGCACGTTCGTTTTATCGGACAGATATACGACGTCAGTGAAACCCTCCGCGATTTCCATGTCGTCTGCCGGCTGCGTTTTCCCCATATCAGTCGCCTTTGAGCCCGGCATGGCCCGGCGCGGGATACGTCCGCGCACTTGCCGCCGGCATAACTACTTTCGTCCGGATACGGGCGTCACTTTGGGGATTTCCCCCGGACCGGCAGACCGTGTGCGACCATATGTCCTGAGCGCAACAAGCGCACGGGAGGCAACCCCTCGCATAGACGCCGTCATCTTGCGTGCAGCGAAGCATCCGGACATCGCATGAGGCTCTCATACGGATTAGGAAAAATTCTTGCGCGGTGGGCTCGGTCATCCTGAGGCGAAGCCGAAGGATCTGGCCCGCGGATGAGATGTTTCTCCCGTTCGCAGGCCAGATCGTTGGGGCCCCCAAACGCAATCATTCGCGTTTGGGGAACCCCTTCACTGCGCTGCGCTTCGTTCAGAGCCCGCCCTGAGCGGAGTCGAAGGGATGACACACCACGCACGAATTGATCAGAATCCGTATCACCCGGCCCACTGCGGACTTCTCATTCTGTGGCCCGGTGTTTCGCTCAGCATGACAAGAAGTGATTACCCCGCCACGAAACTGAGTCACACGGGGCGGGCGCGAGGGTTGATTGTCTTTCATGGTGGCGGCCCCGGTCAGCCGGCGAAGATGGCCGAGCCGATGCGCAGAATGGTTGCCCCTTCTTCGATCGCGATCTCGTAGTCGGAACTCATTCCCATGCTCAGCTCCGTGAACTGGTTGCCGACGATCTTTTCGCCCCGCATCTCATAGTAAAGTTCCCGGGCGCGGGTGAAGCAGGTGCGGATGACATCCTTGTTGCGAGTCAGGGGCGCCATGGTCATAAGCCCGATAAGTTTCAGGTGCGGCAGTGTTTCGATCTGCTCCGCCAAGTGCGTAGCCGCTCCGACCGGCACGCCGTACTTCTGCGGCTCGTTCGAGGTATTTACCTGCAGGAGCACCCGGGGGCGCAGATTCAGCTTCGCGGCGGAACCGTTGATCTCCTCCGCCAGTCGAAGGGTGTCCACCGAATGGATGAGAGACACAATGGGCAGGATCTGGCGCACCTTGTTGCGCTGAAGATGGCCGACCATATGCCAGTGAACCTCTTTGGGGACGGCCGGATCGTCCCGCTGCTGCTCGAGGAACTCGGCCACCTGCGACGAGACCTTCTTCAGTTGCTGGACCCGGTTCTCGCCGAGGTGGTTGAGGCCCAGACGGATTACCTCCTGGATTTGCTCGATCTCGGCCGATTTGGTGACAACGACGAGGGTGACATCGGTTGGCTCCCTGCGCGCCCGGGCGCAGGCGGCTGCGATGGTGTCCTGAACGAGTCTCACTCTTTCTGCAATCCTTGCCATGTCTGAATACTGCGAGCGAATGCGGTGCATCAATCCATTCAGCGGTCACCCGCCCAATCGGCCCGCCAGTTTATGGGAGTCTCGCCCATAGCACAAGGAATTAACGCCAAAATTCCTGCGGCCCGTCAAACGCTCGAACCGTTTGCAGCAGAACGCGGGGAGCCGGGTCGGGGGACCCAATGATGCGAGACCGGCATTTGTCCTGCCGGGACGGGTGCCACGCGAAAAAAAAGCCCGCGGGACATCTCTGCAAGTCCTCAGAATGTCACAACCCTTTGTTATCAAGGTACTTACGGCAGAGCTGGCCCTCGTGACAACTTGGAAAAATTTCGAGAAACCGCGATTTTTGTCTTGCATTGCCGATTCGTGGCTGCTATAATCACCAAGGTAATGGAGTGGATTGGGGTGGGAGAATCACCCTGGCACATGCAGTCTTTCAGTTTTTATTGGACAGGAAGGTTCCGGCCCTTATGGCTGCTCTTTGAATCCCGATACAAGTATACCGTATGTTGCCAAAGGCAGCATATAGACCTCGGCGAGGCAGCGTGGTCTACCGGTCTCCCCCCCAGCCGGAGCCACCACCTCGCCATTTTTTGTGCGCGAGTGTCGCGGTGTCGGCCCGGCAAAGGGGCGAAGTCCATTGTGACAGGCCGTTACTCGCCCCGAACCTGCACGATGACCCGTCTGCTGCGTGACCCGTCGAATTCGCAGAAGTAGATTCCCTGCCAGATCCCCAGGGTAAGACGGCCGTCGTGAATGAGAACCTGCTCGCTGCAGCCGACGAGCGAGCTTTTGCAGTGGGCGTCGGAGTTGCCCTCCGAGTGGCGATAGCCGGGACGGGACCTGGGCACGGCCTCGTCGAGAGCCAGGAGTACGTCGTGGCACACGGACGGGTCGGCGTTCTCGTTAATGGTTATGGCGGCCGTGGTATGCGGACAATAGACAGTGACGTCGCCGTTCCGGACCCCGGTCTCCCGGACCATCGCTTCGACCTGGCCGGTGATGTCAACCATCTCCGTCCGGCGCCGCGTGCTCACCCGGAATTCCTTCTGGACGATTCGCATCATGATTCCGGGGACGCCGTCCCCGGCCCCCTGGCATTTTTCGCTTTGGCCAATAGCATGATCGCAAAACGAGGCGACGCCCATGCCATAGGACTGCTGTGGCGCTCGGGTTGCTTGCTGGCAGAGCCCTATCCTCCATAGCAGCGAACTCAACTTACCCGGAAAAATCCGCACAGGCAAGAAAACAGATCAGAAACTGTGATCCCAAGGGACTCCTACAAGGTTTGGCTGGTACTGGGAGTTGATCTTGCCCGAGTCCACCGAGATGATGTTGTCCCGCTTTTCTGTCATGCTATTGGCAGAAGGCGGAAAATGCGGGGGGTCTGGGGGCACTGCCCGCCAAGAGCAAGGTCCGCCTGTGCCGGCAATGAACCCGTGGCCGCGGAAGAACCCTGGCACAATTACATCTGCTCGACAACCTGGATGCCCAGCAATTGGCTCAGGCCGTGCCGGATCGTTTTGGCGGTCAGGTCACACAGCAAGAGCCGGGTGGGCCGCTTGGCTGGCGGCGCGTCAAGCACAGGACACTCCGCGTAGAACGCGCTGAACTTCTGGGCCAAGTCATAGAGGTAAGATGTTAAATAGTTCGGCCGGTAATCGCCGTCGGCCGCCTCAATGGCCTCCGCGTAGCGCACCAGGTGCTTGCCAAGGTCCAGCTCCGTCGGCGCGCCGAGATCGAGACCCTGGATACTTCGAAGCTCGTCCTCAACGTTCACGCTGCGGGTTTCCGCTTTTCGCTCGATAGATCGGACGCGGGCGTAGGCGTACTGCATGTAAGGCGCGGTATTGCCGTCCAAGGCCAGCATCCTGTCGAAGCTGAACACGTAGTCGCTGGTCCGGTTGTTGGAATAGTCGGCGTACTTGACCGCGCCGGTCCCCACGGCTTCGGCAATCCTCGCCTTCTGCTCCGGGGGCAGATCGGGATTCTTCTCTTCCACGACGGCCCGCGCCCGCTCCACGGCCTCATCAAGCAGGTCCTTGAGCTTGACATTCTCGCCGGAGCGCGTCTTCAAAGGCTTGCCGTTCTCGCCCAACACGCTGCCAAAGGTCACATGAACAAGCTCCACCTTCTGGCCGTCCCGCCGGTCCCACTTCGCCATCTCGGCGACTTTGAACAGCATCTGAAAATGCTGAATCTGCCGGGCATCGGTCACATAGATGATCTTGTCGGCCTTCAGCTCGTTCACTCGATATCGCAGCGCCGCCAAATCGGTGGTGGCATAAAGGTATGCTCCATCGGATTTCTGAACGATAAACGGCAGCGGCTCCCCCTCCTTCGTCTTGAATCCCGGCGGAAACACGCACAGAGCACCGTCCGACTCTCGCGCGAGCCCTTTCTCTCTCAGCTCGTGAACTACTCCGGGCAGCATGTCTGCATAGAAGCTTTCACCCCGCTCGTGTTCTTGTTGCAGATGCACACCGAGCATGTCGTACATTGGCTGATAGTGCTTACGGGATTCATCGACAATGTGACGCCACAACTGCATCGTCACCGGATTGCTGTGACTATGAAGCTCAACCACACGCTGACGCGTCTGACTTCTGAAGGTGGGGTCCTGGTCGAATTCTTCTTTCGCCTCGCGATAAAATTCCTCCAGATCGGATACGGCGACGGCCTGCACGGCCTCCAGAATTGTATCCACACCAGTATCATCCTTCAAAAAGGATGCCTGCTCAAACATGTGCTGGACCAGCATTCCGAACTGGGTGCCCCAGTCGCCGATGTGGTTCTGCCGGATGACCTTGTGGCCCTCGAATTCCAGGAGCCGGCAGATGCAGTCGCCGATGATGGTGCTGCGCAAGTGTCCGACGTGCATTTCCTTGGCGATATTCGGGCTGGAGAAATCGACGACGACGGTCTGACGCTCGGTTGCCTTCTCGATGCCGAGGTAGTCCGGCCTATCAGCGGCGATGCGGAGCAACCTGTCGGTGACGTAGGCGGGTTTGAGGCGGAGGTTGATGAATCCCGGGCCGGCGATTTCCGGGGGCTCGCAGAGGTCGCTGAGATCGAGCAGCTCGACCACGGACTCGGCGAGCTGGCGCGGATTGGTTTTGAGTTGCTTGGCCAGGGCCATGACGCCGTTGGCCTGGTAATCCCCGAATCTCGGGTCGGTCGCCGGCCGCACGACGGCGGCGCAGTCCGGCCAGCCCGTCGCCTTCGCCATCGCAACGGATATACGCGCCTCAAGTATATCCAGAGTCGTTTTCATTCAGTCAAGTATCTCGATCCAATAGTGAAGGCACGCTTCTTTCCGGCCGCAGAGAACACACAAAGGTCTCAGAGACCCAATCCAACATATCCATACGAGCCAGAAGGATGAAGACGGTTGCCTGCTCTAATATTTTAAGGATTGCTTTATGCCCCTTTACAAGTACGTCAATCTTGCTAGCGCCCGGGCTTTCAAGAAGAAGATATTGCATCTTTGCCTCGCGAAAGAACTGGATTACCCCTTCTACCGGCCATTCAGTTCTTCTGGCCAGGAGGCTACAGTCGAATTCCACTTCTTTCTTGTCCTGGCGAACGCTATCCCTGATGCGTTCCGACAGGATGAACGCCACGTCGTTTGCCTTTGTGAGTTTGACCAAGGCAAACGTTCTTGCGCCTGAGTGCATGGCATAGTTGTGCTGGCGTGCTAGCAGCGGAAGGTACCGCCGGGTAGACCCTCGCTCAATTCCTGGAACCTTATCGACTTCCGCGAAATGGTACTGGCGATCCTCTTTCACAGGCAGTTCAATCTGCCTCTCGCCGTTGCTGAACCATTCATTGATAGCGTTCTTGATATCGTCAGGATTGGTCAAGCGCCGGCGTAAGTTGGCCAGAGAACGCGCAGGCAAAGCGAGGCAAGCTATCACGCCGAGCAGAACGAGGAGCCATACTCCAAACGGGAAGGCGATAGAGAAGCTCGTCAAGAGCCAAGCTCTGACTGCAACAATGACACCGATGGCGATGGGAGCTATCGCAACAAGCGCGTATGAAGCAAGGTTGTCCAGTACCTGATCAACAATCTTCGAGCCGAGTTTCTCAAGGAGGCGCAGCATCAATTTGCCTAAGTCTCAGTGTCCTCTGTGCTACCAATTCGCCGCCACGGGAAAAAAAGCACTTCCAGATAATTGCAGACGCGTGTCGCAAGTTCTTGCCTGCAAATCGTTGGTGTCATGACCCGCCTCCGGAGAGCCGGGAGTTTACCGCATTGTGCCACCGGCGTGCTCATAATACAGGGCCGGCACCTTCTCGACGCCGGCCCCGCGCCGTTCGGCACCGTTGCGGTGCTCAGGTCGCACTCCTGCGGAGCCCTATCCCCCGCAACGATATGGGGATTATACCAAAACCGCCGGTGGCCTCAAAGCGGCAAAACTCAAAACCATCGTAGACGAATCGCGTATATCATCCCTCCCTTGCCTGCGATGAGGTCTCTTGTTGGTTTCCGGCCGAAGGGCGGCCTGGGCTCTCTGGGGCCAATTTGTGTTGCATCAATAATCAATTCTCTCGGCGTCTCCCCAGAGCATCTCGAGGTCGTAGTACTGGCGGTATTCGGGGTCGAAGAGGTGGACGATGACGTCAACGAAATCGAGGAGAATCCAGCGGGCCTGTTCGTAGCCGGCCCGGCCGAAACGCGGCATGCCCTGTTCCCGTCCCGCCTCGGAGAC
>CAYFUB010000448.1:0-12262 GCA_964346195.1 uncultured Pirellulales bacterium | reverse complement strand
GGTGGTGCGCGGAATACCGCAGGAAATCATCGAGCGGCTCATGAAAGTGGGCGGCTGCTCCGGCCATGCGGAGATGACGGAAGGGTACAATTACGATTCGGTCTGCACGTGCATCGATACGGAGCTCTACAAGCTCACGGCGTTCGAGATGCTTGCCGAGGCGGGCGTCCACATCTTCGTGAACACGCTGCTGGCCGGGGCAATTATGGATGGCCCACGTGTCCGGGGTGTCATTGTCGAAAGCCGCTCGGGGCGCGAGGCGTTCTATGCCAAGTCCTTCGTCGATTGCACGGCCTACGGCGATTTGGCCGCCCACGCCGGCGCGAAGTACACCGAGCCCAACGACTACGCCGTCTGTAACAGCGCGGGCATCGGCAACGTGGACATCGACAAATACTACGAGTTCCTCAAGGCGAACAAGGCCGTGGGACAGCTCGCGCGGGGGATGCGGAGCGGCCGGCCCGATCAGATCGTCCGTGCGGGCGCCGAGTGGCTCAACGTGCCGGGCCTGGCCGAGGGCGCCCGGGCTATCGGCATGGGCATGATCACCACGACCGTACACGACAACTACCTCATGTTCATCAAGTGCAATCTCAAGCTGCCCATCAGCCCGACCAATCGGGACATGGTGGCCCAGGCCGAACTGGAAATCCGCCGGCGGATGGCCAAGGCGGTGGAGCTGTTTCGCCGGTACGTCCCGGGCTGCGAGAAGGCGTTCATGGCTCGCACGAGCCCGAAGCTGTGCATCCGCCGGGGCCGGCGCATCGAGTGCGACTACGACATCACGCTGCCGGACGTGCTCGAAGCGCGGCACTTCGACGACGAGGTCATGGTCTACGGCTTCCACGACTCCGCCCCGCGACTCCAGGTCAAGAACGGCGGCACGTACGGCATCCCGTATAAGGCCCTGTGCGTCAAGGGCGTCGAGAACCTCTACGCCTGCGGCATGATGATCACCTCGAACCACGACGCCCACATGTCCACGCGCAACACCGTCTGCTGCATGGGCCAGGGCCAGGGCGCCGGCACCGCCGCCGCCCTGTGCGCCGCCAAGAACCTCGGCACCCGCGACCTCAAGTACCCGGCACTGCGGGACGCCCTCGAAAAAGCCGGTGTATACTTCGAAACCTGAGCCGGGGGACATTGGCTTTGTTTGACAAGAAGAATCCGCATGGGCTGAAGCCCATCCTACGGGGCTTGGACATCTTGACGCTATAGCGGTATAATGCCATAGTTGTACACGATGTTCGATTTCAGGAGATATTCATGTCAACGGTGCGAAAAAGAGCGACGGTCTGTTTTGATCCGGCGATACACCGGGCGCTGAAGATCAAGGCGGCGGAGACGGCCCGGTCCGTGTCGGATATTGTCGATGACGCCGTGCGCCGCGAGTTGGCGGAGGATGAAGAAGATTTGCGCGCCTTCGAGGAGCGGGCACAGGAGAAGACGGTATCCTTCGAGAAAGTGCTCAAGGATTTGAAGAGCGAATCGTGAACCACGGTGCTTGACAACGCGACTTGGATCTGCGATGGTGCCATCACGAATGAGAACCCTAGATGCAAGGAGGTAAACCATGAATTGTGCTGCGTGCGGTAGGCAACTGAGACAGATGGAGGTGGGTGACATTGTCGTTGACGTGTGCGAGGATGGGTGCGGCGGGGTGTGGTTCGACAATTTCGAGCTCAAGAAGGTCGACGAGAAGCATGAATCGGCCGGCGAGAAGCTGCTGGAGATTCCGAGAGACCCCAACGTCAAGGTCGATCATACCCGGAAGCGCTCGTGCCCCAAGTGCGCGGATCAGCCGATGATGCAGCACTTTATGAGTATCAAACACGAAGTGGAGGTCGACGAGTGTCCCGCCTGCGGGGGCATCTGGCTCGATTCCGGCGAGCTCGGGCGGATACGCGCTCAGTATGAGAATGATGCGCAGCGAGAGCAGGCTGCCAGTGAGTACTTCGCGGACGTGTTCGGACCTGGGTTCGCCCGGATGAAGCAGGACAACGAGCGGCAGTTGCAGAGCGCGCGGAAGTTCGCACATATGTTCCGATTTATCTGCCCCAGTTACTATGTCCCCGGCGAGCAGGACTGGGGTGCCTTCTGATCGTCCCCGCGCGACCGATGTCGTGAACGGCACGTGTGTGCCGCGCACGCCGGTTTCTTGGAAGGGACGGGGGCCATGGCGCATAAAGCACGCGCGCCCTTTCCATGACGAACGAGGTTGACACATGGGAGACAAGCCAAACCGGGATATTGAGAAGGTCTATTCGACCGCGGAGTTCGTGGCGAAGCTGCGGCGGCTGGCGGAGGCGCTGGAGACGGGCGAGAAGTTCGAGATCCAGGTCGCCGGCGAGCGGATTTACGTGCCGGTACGTGCCGAGTTCAATATCGAGCACGAGCGCGAGGACGACCAGGAGGAGATCGAATTCCAGATCAAGTGGACGAATCCTGACCGATCGTGATTGTTATTCACCGGCTGCGTGGTCGTAGGGGCGGGTTTCAAACCCGCCCCGCAAGCGTGAACATGGCATCCGGATACGTCGCCAGGCCGTCCGTCTGAGGCACCTATGGCAAGGGGACCCGGGATTGTGTATTCAACGGAACACGGGCGGATGTGCCCGAAGTGCGGCAGGCCGGTGGGTGAGTGTGTCTGTCGGCAGGAAGAGGCCATGCCTGCAGGCAACGGCATTGTACGGGTCGCGCGCGAGACAAAAGGGCGCAGGGGCAAAGGCGTGACCGTCATCACGGGCCTGCCGTTGCCGCGCGAGGGGCTGGAGAGACTGGCTCGAGAGCTCAAGCAGAAATGCGGAGCCGGCGGGACCGTCAAAGGCAACACTATCGAGATCCAGGGTGACCATCGCGACTTGCTGATGGAGGAATTGAAAAGACGCGGCTACACCGTCAAACGCTCGGGTGGATGATGTGGCCGTTGCTGCCGGGTTCGGCTGATTTCGTCCGAGGGCGTGCGTCGGTCCTGTCACCCTGAGCGTCAGCGAAGGATCTGGGCCAAGTATGGCAATCGGCGTTGGTCCTGTTCGTGGGCCAGGTGCTTCGCTTCGCTCAGCATGACGAATCCGGATGGCTCCGTCACGAAAGGTAGTCGCAGACTCGCTGCCGCGACCTGTGACTTCCGTTTGGTTCTGGACTGGTCGTGCGGTATAATGGTCCTGTTGTGACCGGATGGCTTGTCCGGGTATGACAGGCATCATCAACGAGAAACTGGCGGAAAAGCAGGGACTATCTAGGTAAGGGGAAACGCCATGAAAGCGGAGACCTGTTCGATTGTGGGGGTGTTCGTGCTGGCGGTTGCTTTCGGCGCGGCTCAGCCGCTCATTGCTGACGATGTGCCTGACGTCAATGACACGCCGGCGGGGATTGCAGCGGAAGCCAAGTGGCCCTCGCTGGGGGGCAATTATCGAAGGACAGGATTGAGCAGGGACGCCGGGCCGTTGGCAGGCGATCTGAAATGGAAGTTCGAGACCGACGGCGCCGTGGTCGGCAGTATTACCGTCGGCTCTGACGGCCGAATCCATATCGCCTGTGAGGACGGCAAACTCTACACGCTCGACTCAGACGGCACGACCCTCTGGGTGCTCGATGTCAATACACCGCTGGTCAGCGCGCCGAGCATCGGCCCTGACGGTGGTCTGTATGTCGGCAGCAGCGATGGGCAGCTATTCGCCATCGACGCCGCCGGCCAGCGGCGCTGGACCTACGATAGCACGCGGGACCCCATTTACTCTTCTCCCGCCGTGGCACCGGACGGCAGCGTCTACTTTGGCTCGGCCGGCGGGACGGTGGATGCCCTGGATCGGAACGGCGAGGAGTTGTGGCAGTTCGAGACCAAAGGCCCCGGCGCGTTGCCGGACGGGGCTGTCTTTGCCTCTCCTGCCCTCGCGGCGGATGGGACGGTGTACGTGGCGGGGCTGTATGACCCGAACCTCTATGCCCTCAATCCGGCCGACGGCAGCGTTAAATGGGTCTGTCGCTTCCCGCCGAACTCGGAGGACGCGAATGCCGGCGGCTGGCCGTTCACCTCGCCTGTCGTTGCCGACGACGGGACGATCTACCAGACGCTGCTGTACGACCGCCATCTCTATGCCATTGAGCCGACGGACGGCACAATCCGCTGGTCGGTGGACCTGTGTGATCCGAACCTGTTCGCTGAAGGTACAGAAGTCCCGACCGACAGTGACGGCTGGTCCGAGCCGGTCCTGGGGCCGGATGGCACGATCTACGTCAGCCTCGACGACCCATACCTGCGGGCGGTCGATCCCGCCGGGACGGTCAAATGGGCCAAGCCGCTCGGCGAGGTGGGCGGATTCACGATGGTTGTCGACAAGACGGGCGTGGTCTATGCGGCGAGCGACGACGGCTTTATCTATATGGTCGCTCCCGACGGCTCGCAGTTCGTTCCCGGTCTGACCGGCGGCTGGCCCGCCTACCCGGTCATCGCCGCCGATGGCCTGCTGATCGTCGCGGATGCCAAGGATTATTCCGCGCTGGAAGAAGGTGCGGAGAATGCCGTCTGGGCCATCGATACCCGGGACATGGAGTATCCCAAGTGAGCCGGCCTTCACCCCGATTAAGGAGGCAGCCATGAAGGTTACGAGGCAATTCACGCGACAGGATGCGGTTGTCCTGCTTATTTGCGTTCTGCTGTTGTTCAATCTCGCGGCGGCCGGCGGACCGGGCCGGGAGCGGGCGAAGCGGACCGTCTGCCTGGCCAACCTCAGGCAACTGATGTCGGCCTGGATTGCCTACGCCGACGACAACGACGGCAAGATAGTCAATGGGGCCGGTGGTGTCTATTATTTTGGGGTCGGCGGTATTGTCGAGAGGGCCTGGGTGGGCAAAGGGTGGGGGGACAACTGGAACAATGACAATGTGGCGAATACCGGAGTGCCGGAAGCAGGGAAGAAGAAGGCCATTCGTGACGGCGCGCTGTGGCCTCTGGTGGGCGATGAGCGTTGCTACAAGTGCCCCGTCGGAAGGCCGTATGAGTGGGTCAACTATTCGATCGTAGACGCCATGAACGGCTCGGCCCGTGCGGGCACGCACACCACCCAGGAAGCTTATCCATACACCGTGGGCAGGAAGATAGGCGAGACGGTGCTTTGGATCAAGAACATCAGCGAGATCGTCAGCCCGCCCGCCGCGGAACGGATGGTCTTTATCGATGAAGGTGCGATGACGCCGGACAGTTTTGGCGTTCACTACCAGGGAAACGGCACCTGGTGGGATGACCCGCCGGTGCGCCATAATGACGGCGCGACGGTCTCCTGGGCCGACGGGCACGCCACGTATCTCCAGTGGCAGGCCGCCGAGACGATTGAATTCGGCCGGCGCGCGGTGAACCGCTACTACGGCGGTTTCCGCCCGGTGACCGAGGAAGGCATCAAAGAACTGGACGATTTCCGCCGGGCCGTCTGGGGCAGGCTCCCGAATGAATGAACGATGGCCGATTGAGGGGTGTCTTATGAACGGATATCGAAGCGGATTGAGAGGTCGTGACGGAGTGGTGGCCCTGGGCTGTGTCTTGCTGGCCCTCCTGACGCTGGGCGCCGTCGGCGCCGGCGGCCGCCGGTGGGCCAAGGAGGCCGTGTGCCAGGCCAATCTGCGCCAGTGGCACGGGATCTTCCAGGGCTACATCGAGGAGAATGACGGCAAGTTCTTTTCCGGCGTCAACCGTTTCGGCCACTGGTGGCCCGTGCAATTGCCGAATGAATACCAGGATTGGAAGAGAAACCGCGCGTGGTTCTGCCCGATGGCCACGACGCCGTTTGCAGCCGAGGGAGCTGTCCAGGCTCCGATCCCGAGTCCCTACGCCGCCTGGGGCGTCTACAGCCTAGCCACCGCGATGATCTACCAGGGCAAGGTATATACCATGAACCCCAACGGCGTCGCGGGCAGCTTCGGTCTCAACGGGTACACGCTGGATGTTTCCGAGTCGTATCAAGGCGGCGTACCCGCCAGCGAGGGCTGGCGAAACCTGAAGGATGTTCCGGAGGCTGACTGTGTCCCCTTGTTTCTTGACGCGCTTCGTTTCGACCTGTGGGCGCGACCCGTTGACACGCCTGCGGCCGATGAATTTATGATTTGGAACGTCGGCAGCGACAACCACATGGCGCGCTGCTGCATCAATCGGCACGACGGGGCGGTGAACTGTCTGTTCGTGGACGGCTCCGTGCGGAAGGTGGGGCTCAAGGAGCTATGGACGCTGAAATGGCATCGGTCGTTCGACACGGCCGGACCGTGGACGAAGGCCGGCGGCGTCCTGCCCTACGACTGGCCCCAGTGGATGAGGCCCTTCAAGGAATATTGACAGCCATTCGGACGAATGCTGGCGTGATCTCCGATGCCGTGCATCAGCTTTTCGATTCGCCGGGATGGCCAAGGTGGCTTTCGGTTTCGTGCCGAGCAACGACCGTACCGGGCGTTGCGTCCGGTGAGTCCGCAGGAGGTGGCTGTGTTCCAGGCGGTATGGGCAGGGTCATTCCTGCTCCGGGGGTTTACCAACCGCGACTTGTACGAACGGCGCGGTAGACAGTCAGAATATACGCTATTGTTCTCGCGTTGCTTTCGAAGTGCTTTCGGCCAGGGTCACGAGCCGGTCCACGTCCATATTCTCAAAAACGTCGAGCCCGCCGCCTATCCAGCGTACCTCGATGCGGTCAATCTTTCGCTTGTCGGCCAGTCCGAATTGAAGGCGCATGCCGTAATGGCTCTGATAGCCGCGACCACTATGCACTTCGTCGATCTGCACTAAATCACCTGCTACCACTTTCACCCTGGCCCCCACGCCATCGCGGTTGGTCTGTGTGCCCAAGAGGCAAATTTGAATCCAATGGTTTCCGTTCTGTGAGTCGTTTCTCAGGATTGTGGGTTCCCGGCGGGAGTTTAGGATGACCACATCCACGTCGCCGTCATTATCCAAATCGTCGAAGCCGGCGGCCCGGCTGCGCAGTTTTACGCTCATCCCGTCACCACTTTTATCTGAGACGTCGACGAATCTACCGTCCCCGGTATTCATGAGAAGTATGTTTCGCACAGAAGAGGTGAGAGTGTTGTCATATTGCTCAATATTATCCTGCAGGTGACCACAGGCAACAAAGAGGTCGCGATCCCCGTCATTGTCAAAATCGACGAAGCTGGTGCCCCAGGTGACAGGGGCGAACGTTCCCGCACCTGCGCCGGTGACCATAGTCACGTCTTCGAAGCTCCGGCCGCCCAGGTTTCTGTAGAGGGTGGCCAACTCTCTGGCGTAGGAGGTCTGGTAGAAATCGAGCCAGCCGTCGTTGTCATAGTCTGCGCAATCTATGCCCATGCTGCCCTGATCGTCACCGTGCAGGTCATAGGCGAGCCCGGCCGTCAGGCCGACTTCTTCAAAATTGCCCGTCCCGTCATTCTCAAACAGGAAGTTTGCATAGACGTCGTTGGCGATATACACATCCGTGTCACCGTCATTATCGTAATCGGCGCAGACCCCGCCCATTCCCCACCCTTTGTGCTCGCCCACACCGGAGGCACTGCTGACGTCAGTGAATGTCCCATCGCTGTTGTTGCGAAACAGGTTATTTGCCATGGGGGGAAAATCCATCGGACCCGCATATTTAGGGACCCCTGTTGCCGTCCGCATGACGTGATTCTCGTACGTAAAGTCAAGATAGTTGGCTACGAACAGATCGAGATCGCCGTCTTTGTCCATATCGAGAAAGTGGGCGGCGGCCCCCACCTTATGGCCGTTGGCTACTCCGGCCTGTGTCGTCACGTCGGTGAAGGTCCCATCCCCGTTATTGCGGTACAGAACATTGGGGCCATAGTTATTGACATACAAATCGAGGTCGCCGTCATTGTCAAAATCACCTGCGGCAACTCCCAGTCCAAATCCCGTATCGCCCACACCGGCCTGGGTCGTCACATCGGTGAACTTGAAGTTACCGTCATTGCGATAGAGCGCGTTTTTCGGGGGCGGGTCGACCTTGGTTCCCTTCAGAGGCGCACCATTGAGAAAATAGATGTCTACATCGCCGTCTCTATCGTAATCAAAAAGCGCCAATCCCGAGGCCACGGACTCGACGATGTATCGGCGACCACTACTTCCGTCGGTGTGTTTGAAAGTTATTCCCGTGTCTTTGGTGACATCGCGAAGTAGGATGGCCGCGTCGGAATATGGGCAGGCGAATGTGCGCGACAGCACCAGCACCGCGGCAACGAACCGTCCCATCCTCAATCCGAGCACCCGACTACTTGTCAGGACCATTCCGTCAATTCCTTCCTTCAATCAGTTCATACAACTGCAGGTACTGTGGGTTGCCCGGCTCTAACTCAATAGCCTGTTTAATAGCCGCAAGCGCTTTAGCATGATCTCCGTTCCTAAAGCAGGCCCAGCTCAATACGAAATAGTTGACCGCAGTCGCCTCCAGTGCCACGGCTTTTTGCGCAAGCTGGACGGCTTGCCGTAGTTTCTCCCCCTTTTTCAAATGTAGCAGGGCAAGCTCGCGATACCCACTGGACTGCTGTGGCGCCAGTGCAATCACTTTGCGGAAGGCCTGCTCTGCCTCGTCCAAGCGGTTTAACCGGGCCGATAGAATCCCGATCTTGAAGTGGCAGATGGCATTTTCCGGTTCAATTTCAGCGATCTTCTTATGCACCTGAAGGGCTTCTGATAGCCGGCCGTTATTTTGATGCAAAGACGCCATCTGCAGAAGGCACGCAATATTTCCTGGATCAAGCCCTATAGCGCGTCTTAGCAATTCCTGGGCCTTGTCCAGCTTTCCGGCGTCCCGGTACACCTGCGCTGCCTCGATATACGTCAGGGCTGTGTTCTTCCGCGTCTGATCGATGTCATCGTACAGGACCTTACGATCCTTCAGGTCCTCGCGCGCCTCAGCCTTCAGCTTCTTGAACTTCTCCGAGTACTCCTTCGCCTTATCACTATTGCCAAGTCTGGTACTGATGGTGGCAAGGCCGTAGTATGCATTCGCATACGCTGGATCGATCTTGACAGCCGCCTCGTAGTTTTCCTTCGCCTTTTCGTATTCTTCGCGCATCAGATGTGTCTGGCCGAGCAAAAAGTGAGCCAGGCTGGAGTCCGGCGCTATCCGAGTCTCTTGTTCAAGGGCCTCGATCGCTTCATCGTGCCGGCCCAGCATCATAAGTGCGTGGCCGATATTGCTGTGCACGCCGGGAGACTGTGGTTGTATATCCAACGCTTTTCGCCAGTGTCCGATCGCTTCCTCGAGCTTGCCCTCGTTGAGAAGGAACCGGCCCATCACGGCGTATACATCGGCCCGCCTGGGATTCATCTTCAGGACTCTCTCGTAGAATCCAAGGGCTTCCACTGCGTTGCCATGTCTGTTCAGGGCGTTGCCCATGACCATGAGCGAATTCTCATTGTCGAAAGAATCTCTCCTCAGCTTCTCGGCAAGCTCTAACTCCTCTCTCTTCAGGGCGGCAATCTCCTGTTCCGTGCGCGGCAGCTTTCTGAGAGGCGGCGCCGGACCTTCTTTCCGATTTGCGGCTCGTTCCGTTTTCTGTAGTCTTTCGTCTGTACGCCGTAAAGACCTCACGGAGAAAAGTGCTGCCGCCGCTGCACATGCGATCGCCACAGCGGCCAGCGTCCATACAACTCGTCGGCGGGCAGACAAGAAAGATGGCTGTAGATGTCCGGAACTCCTTATTATGCGTCGACCGGTTTTCTTGTACTTTCCTCTCTGTCGCCTGGTCTTCTTATCCGACATTTTTCACACTACCTGCAATTAGGCATCCCTGTGCGCTCGACGGCTTATAACACCGGAATGCGGTTCTGATGTCAACTCTTTCTCGCCTTGTCCAACCGCGCGTCGCAAGAACCTCACAAGAACCAGGAGTCTGTTCCGGGGAAAGGCTGGAGCGGCCTCCATAGATCTGTGCCATCAAGGGCCTTCTACCTGTCATGAACTGTAATCCTCCAAGGCATCGTGATTGATCGTCATATCACCCAGGGAACCCGTGGCCAGCGCGGACGGCGGTGGTGTGAACGCGTCTGGACGGTGATCGCCACCTGCCGTCAGCAGGGACGTCGTGTCTTTGCCTTCTTCTGCGACGCCATCAACGCCCACTTCCGGCAAAAGCCCGCCTCGTCTCTCCTACCCTGACAAGAATCCGTGAACGGATACACTTATCCGTTAGAGCCAACTTTGAGCCAATAGCGCCGAGCATATCCGCCTCGATCTTCCCCGTCGAATACCCCTGATGCCACTGGCCGGTCCAGTTATAATCAAAGGCGCTGATGGTCGTGTTAACCTGCACACTCGTACGCGCCGCAGCCTCCCGCACGACGACGAAGTTCATCCGCACTCGTGGGGCGCGCCGCAAAGCCAACCCCAACGATGGCATGACCACCATTTCCCTAAACTGCCGTGACCCCGGGTTGGGCAGAGCCATCTCGCTTGTTGCCAGAACACCGCTCTCTTTTTCTATGGCCTGTATCGGACACGCTCGTTCAGCTACAGTCGCGACAACCGCATTCCATGTCTGGTCGAATCCAGCATCATAAACCCGGGCGCGCTCGATATTCGGAATCTCAGTAGTAGCGCAACCCGCAATCATAGCTACGAAGATGATCCGCAATACGACCTGAATCGTCCTCGCTCCCATAGTCTTTGCCATGATCCTCGCCTCCATTCTTCTCTGCACCATAGCCGGATCGGGCGAAATCCAACAAGTCTCACAAAGCAGACCAATTATCCTTTTCCCGCTGGGGTTTGTCCATACATTTTTGACGCGACATCAACAAGAATCTCTCCGATCCCACCCCAAGATCGCCAGCAGCACGGCACGGTAGGTGTCTGGAATCTTCAACTATAGGCCGAGATTTGAGGGTCATCCATATAGGGTTCCTGTCAAGCAAGAAACACTCTCTCCGAACCGAAAAACTCCACCGCAACCAAGAGGGTCGCGACCTGTCGGTTTCCTTCGGCCGGCGGCGGTTTTGCCGCCCGACATCAACGTACCGAAAGGTCCGGGTCCCATCGTTCTCTTTCGCTCCCGGAGATCCGAGGGTCAACCCACACATTTCATTTTCGAAGTACCGTAACGGGCGGAACTGAATGTGTCCGGACCCT
The DNA here is from genome assembly GCA_964346195.1 of uncultured Pirellulales bacterium. Taxonomy (GTDB): domain Bacteria; phylum Planctomycetota; class Phycisphaerae; order Sedimentisphaerales; family Anaerobacaceae; genus PLanc-01. The sequence goes on along the minus strand of CAYFUB010000448.1, from coordinate 1,157 downwards.
TTTCCGGAGGCCGTTTGGATTGATGATCGATCATTTACGCCCCGGATCGGGGTCCGGGGTGACGCGATTGATGATTGAGAAGACAGAGGCCTGGGCGGCCAGAGTTTCAAGTTTGGAGTGTGAAGTCAGTGTTCGCGTGGTTTGCGGGTTCGCGGTGGTAATTCCGTGTCTCGTGCCCCGTGGCCCGTCGCTCGAAAACAGATCCGTGTGGATCGGTGCAACCCGTGTCAAAGGGGCCTCCGTACTACAAAGCCTTCACATCTTGTTTTCTTGGCCAGCATTTTCATGCTGCCAGTTTGGCGACGTCTGCATCGCGAAGCTTGAGAGCGGCCGTCATGATCCGCTGCCCCTTGGGCGTGACGCGATAGTAGCGAGTCCCACTGACCTTGCGGATCAGGCCGTGGGCACGTAACAGCCGCAGCAACCGCGGTCTCCGTGTCTCCGTGGCCCTGAGGGATTGATTATGGATGATCGATGATTCATGATTGGGTTGCCGTGTTCGCATTGCTACTTGTCAAAATCTTGTTTTCCTGCGCAGATTTCTCAAGCGAGTATTTTGCTAAGTTGTTGCAGGGTGGCACTTTGATAGCGTAAGACGGCCGTGACGATCTCACGGCCCTTGGGAGTCAGACGGTAGCGATGCGTGCCCGTGATCTTGCGGACCAAGCCATGGGCCCGCAAGAGCCGAAGCAGACGCGTGACACGCGCGGAAGCACGATGTTGTTCTTTGCGGTCATCAGCCGCCTTGGGATATAGATGAGCAACGAGATCCCGATTACGGAAGCCCTGGAGGAGGAACTCGCCTCGACTGATGACGGTGAGAACCTCTGGATCGGGATCAAACCAGGGACGCAAAGCACGCACGGGTCGGCCTTTCCAGTGCTTGGAGCGACAGACCGAAGCGACCGGTTGCTTGACCGGGGTTTTACTGTCCAAAGAGGCCAGAGCTTCGAGATAGCGGTCATTGACGCCTTGGCAGATCTCGGCCCGACGCTGACTGTCGGCGACCCCTTTGCATTGCTACTTGTTCAAATGTTGTTTTCTTGCGCAAATTCCGCGGCGATAAGAACGCAAGTCATTAAAACACAAACACTTGGTTCTCACACAGAGCCGCAAAGCCACGAAGGTGAACAACCATTGCTGGCGCGTTCTTCTTT
>CAYFUB010000447.1:0-29637 GCA_964346195.1 uncultured Pirellulales bacterium | reverse complement strand
TACTTACGATCCTCCCCGCCGGTGGCCTCAAAGCGCCAAACTTCCTGCCGGCGTCTCGCCGGCAGGCTCGCGAAGGTCCGTAGCGCGCGCCGGAGGTTGCCGGAATCCGCCACTGTATGCCGGCCGCACCCAGTCGCATACGGATGCCTGGTCCGGCCTTGACATCGGAGCCCGGCAGCCGTACATTGCGAGGCAATGCTCGGGAGGGCGCAACCACGGCAAAGTATGGACCCTGGCCTCGGGATGAGCACCGAGCAGACTCCTTCAGCTTCTGGAATGTTGGAAAAACGAGCACATATCAAGTCCACACCTCCCGCCGTGGCCGCCCTGGCCGAGACGAATCGGGCTTTGCCCGCGCTGCCGTTGTACTGCACGGCGTTGTTCCTGGGCGCGTTCCTGCTGTTCGCCATCCAGCCCATGTTCACCAAGATGATTCTGCCGTTGCTCGGCGGCACACCCGCCGTCTGGAACACGGCTGTGATGTTCTTCCAAGCGATGCTGCTGGCCGGTTATCTATACGCCCATCTCGTGTCGCGCCTGAGCCGGCTACGGTGGCAGATCCTGGTGCACGGGTCCGTGCTGGCCCTGGGTCTGCTGTGCGTGCCCATTCACCCTGCGTGGCCGGAGGCGCCTTCCGGCGGCGTACCCCCGGTCCTGTGGCTGGTCGGTCTGCTGGCGGTCTCCATCGGCTTGCCCTTTTTCGCGGTCTCGGCGACGGCACCCCTGCTGCAAAGGTGGTTCTCCCACAGCGACCATCCGCAGGCCTCGGACCCGTACTTTTTGTATGTGTCGAGCAACGTCGGCGGCCTGCTGGCCCTGCTGGCCTACCCGGTGGTGATCGAGCCACTGTTCGGCCTGAGACTGCAAAGCCGGGCCTGGGCCGCAGGGTACGCGCTCCTGGCATTGGCGATTGGGCTCTGCGCGATCAGTTTGCGGGCGCGCCGTAAGCCACGCTCTTCCGCGGCGCAGAAGCCCGTACCCGCCCGGGACAGCGCGGCCGCTCCTCGTCTGTCGGGAGAGACCACCTGGGAGCGCCGGGTACAATGGATCGCGCTGTCGTTCGTTCCCTCGGCCCTGCTGCTGGCGGTGACGCTACACATCAGTACCGACGTGGCCGCCGCCCCATTCCTTTGGGTGGTGCCGTTATCGCTGTACATGCTGAGCTTCGTCATCGTGTTTGCGCGCCGGCCCATCCTGAAACATCGGTGGATGATGAAACTCCAGATTGCGGTCTACGCCCTGCTGGTCGTCTTCTTCATGGAAAGATCTCTGTTGCCGTTGCTCAGTCTGCACCTCCTGGCTTTGTTCGTGACGGCCATGGTCTGCCACGGCGAGTTGGTCCGCAACCGGCCGGCGGCCGAGCACCTGACGGAATTCTACCTCTGGATGTCGGTCGGAGGGCTGCTCGGGGGAATCTTTTGCGTGCTGGCGGCGCCGCTGCTGTTCGATTCCGTGCTCGAATACCCGTTGCTGCTGACACTGGCGTGCCTGTTGAGGCCGGGGTCCACGGGCGGCGGATGGCGCCGCCACCTGCCCGACATTCTGCTGCCGGTGCTGTTCGCTTTGCTGTTCTTTTTCGTGCAGGCGCTCCTCGATTTCGGGGTGTTCAAGGCCCTCGGCGCCGCTGGTCCCCTGCTGCTCTTCGCCGGCGCTCTCCTGGCGTTCTACAGCTTTCGACACCGGCCTCTGCGCTTGGCCCTCGCATTCGCCCCTCTCATCTTCGGTCTGATCTTTGTCAGAGATGTCAGGCATCAGCTTCTGCGCCGGCGTAGTTTCTTCGGCGTGTACACAGTGTCCACCGACAAGACGCAAGAGACACACTACCTCTATCATGGCAACATCATCCACGGCAGTCAGCGGATGGACCCGGCGACGGTCTCCACGCCTACCGGGTACTTCTGCAGGGAAGGCCCCCTGGGACAGGTGTTTGCAGCCGTCAATGCCACCAGGAGGCTGGAGCACATCGGATGCATCGGCCTGGGCACGGGCACGACGGCCTGCTACCGACGGCCGGGCCAGCGTCTGACCTTCTTCGAGGTGGACCCCATCATCGAGCGCATCGCCCGCGATCCGAGCCTGTTCCGCTATCTTGAGGTCTGCGGGCCGGAAATCGAAGTGGTCCTCGGAGACGGCCGGCAGAATGTGAGCGGAATGCCCGATGACACGTTCGATTTTCTCGTACTCGACGCCTTCAGCTCCGACGCGATCCCTGCGCACCTGCTGACGCGCGAGGCCTTGGCCGTCTATCTTCGCAAGCTGGCCCCCGGCGGGATCATGATGTTCCATATCTCCAACAGGTATGTCCGGCTGGAGCCGGTCGTCGCCAGCCTGGCGGCGGACGCCGGTTTGAGCGCGCTGATCCAGGAGTATGAGCCCGACCTCGACGACACGACAATAGAGCGCATGAGTTCCATATGGGTGGTGGTCGCCCGCAACGACACCGACCTCGCGTCCCTGAAAGGGGACGGTCGTTGGCGTCCGCTGCGGCCGGAGACCCGCGTCGGCGTCTGGACCGACGACTACTCCAATCTCTTCGAGGTCCTGATCTGGTGAGAACACTTCGGGGCGCCGTGAGACCTCAGAGGGAATGTGAGAAGCCACATATCCTCCGGGTGGCGTCATCAAGGATCTCCAACGTGATGTATCGCGTTGGGGGGCCATGCGAAGCCCGGCGACGGTCTAATACCGATTCCGATCAAATTTTTCGCAGTGTAGCGTGAGCATCGGGTGGCAGCGTCAAGACCGGAGGTCTTGGCGATGGTTCCTGCGCAGGCAACCCGGCCATCGCCAATCCGCGCTTGACGCTGCCACCCGGAGATACGAAATTCTCAATCGTAATCGGTATCAGACGAGAGCCCCGCACCGGGGTCGTGGGCACCCGGCTATCTGCCCCTGCGTGCCGCGGGAGCCGTGGCGCCGCCGTTTGTTCCTGTGGTTCTCGGGTCCACGGGCTCATACGGTTCCTCGACGTCGGCCGGGATATCGATGAACACGATCTCACCATCGACCAGGACCAGAATGTCCTGCGCGAACGCCAAGGCGCCCTGGCGATTCTCGCCGGTCAACTGGGAAGCCACCGCGAAGAACTCGTCTGTCGCGAACACGACCGTTCGGTGCGGCGTCACGACGTCCTCAATGGCGGCCAGCCGGCTGTCGATCCAGCGCCCATCCTTGAAGTAGAACGTCAGGTCATTTGCCTGCTGGGCGTTCACAATGCGGGTCCGCTCCAGTTGCGAGTTCAGGTAGCTGCTGTCGCGATTGAGCACGTCCTGCGACCTTTGCATGGCCATGTTCATGCTCTGGTTGACGGCCGCACTGCCCGACCGATTGGCAGCGGCCCGGCCGTAGAGACTGCTCTCGGTCTCGCCCAGGATCAGCGCGGTATTGCTCAGGTCCGTGCCTTCGCGGGCCAGGAACGCAGTGTATTCCGTAATGATGCCGAACTCGGTCGAAATCCGGACAATCGTCTCGGCCAGTTCTTTGATCCTCGGGTCATTCGGACTGAGACTCGGGTCCGCGCCCAACTGGCGGATGGCGTCGATCAACTGGGCCACCTTGCGGCTCGCCCACAGCCGGGGAATGAAACCGTTGTCCTTGTCCGTACCCTCCAGGGCGAAGGTATAAGTGAAGGTCCGTGCAGCCCCCATGAAGTTGCCGCTGAACTCGAAGGTCAGCGGCTCGAGCCCGATGTACCGGCCCAGGAGCACGAGCCGGTCGCCCTCGAACAGATCGGGCAGCACCGCTGGCAGAATATCCTGCGTGCGGCCGACGGCTTCCTGGCCCGTTGCGTCCAGCACGCGCAGGGCCGGATCGGCAAACACCGGTCCCGTAAGGCTCCGGAAGACATTGGTCACGGCGACCTCGACGTCCTCGCCGGGCAACACGAAGAACGACCGTGCCCGCGACAGTTGCGCCAGGCCATCGAGCAACGGTGCATTCAGGTCAACACCGACGCCGAATGTGAACACACGCCGATTGAAGGGATTGGCTGAGACCACCAGTTCGCGAATCGCTGTCTCGGAGGTGATCCCGGAGGTCGGCAGGCCGTCGGTCAGGAACAGCACGAGCGGGAGCATCCCCTCGGCGGGCGGCTGCCACAATGCTGTTTGCAGCGCGCCGTGCAGGTTGGTCGAGCCCTGGGCGGTCGTGGCCCGAATGTACTGGTGAGCCACCGCCTCCATCGCCGGGTCCCTGATAAGCGGCTGCTTGGAAAGAAGCTCGATGGACTGATTGTAGATGATCACGTTGAAGGCCTCGCCCTCGTCCAGGCCGGAGATGACCTGAACGGCGGCATCCTGGGCCTGCTTGATCTTCTCGCCCGACATACTGCCCGAGCGGTCGAGCACGAGCGTCACCTCCCGCTTGATCTCATCGGCATCCGGCGGCCGGCTCGCGGGCGCGCCCGTCAGTAAAAGGAAATAACCCGTATCGTTCGCATCGTCGGGGTACGCGAGCAGCGACGCGCTGATCCCGCCGCTCTCCAACAGATAGGAGATCTGGAACGGCCCCGGCGTGAATTCCGCATCCGGAGCGAGCACCACTGCGAACCGGTTCGCGCTGACCCGGCTCGGAACGATGGCATGACTGGGCGAATACGCCGCGGCTATCGGCTGACCGGCCTCGATATCCACCGTGATGGTCCAGGGCACTTGGTACTGCAGCGATTCGGTTCGCGGCAGGTAGTAATCGACGCGGTTGTCGGCGCCGCTGAGCAGGTGTTCGTAGGTCAGCCGGACCCGCTGTGCGGCCTGCGGCTCGATCGGAAAGACGCTCGTTCCAATGAGGTTGTAGCCGATGAACTCCGCCAGGGCAGGGTCACGAATCTGTGCGACCAACTGGTTGTAGATCCGTTCCGCCTCCGCCTTCGGCAGCACCTCGGCAGCCACCAAGCCGCCGGGTCCATCGTAGGCAAAACCACTGACGACCGCGTCACTGGCTGTGGGAATGATGAGCTTCGCCTCCTGCCGCCGCATCGTCGTGTTCTCCAAGTGGATTTCGAGAGTGGTCGTCGCCGTCGCTTCGACAATGCGAATCGCGGCATTGACGCGCGTGATCCTGACAGCCCCCTGCTGCTCGGTCGTGTAGGCAAACATGCGGCTCTGCGGGATCACCACGTGCACGGGATCCGCCTGCGCCCAGGCCGTCCCGGCAGACCCGACCGGCAAGGCCGCAAGTCCGACCAGCACCAACCATCTCACCGACCTCTTGCTTGTTCTGCTTTGCGTCTTCATTTCTCCGCCCTTTCCATATGAGTAACGATAGTATGACGACGCCGGATCGTGTACCCGCGCCGGTGACATCGGACCCCTATCGTCATCGATACGGCAGGGACAGACCTCCGGCGCAACGCGCTACCGCCGGCAACAACGGATTTACGTCAAGAGACTGAAGACATGGTCCCGACTCCTTCCCAAGCGATTGCGTCGTCCCGGCAGAGCATGGACCTCATACGAAACTGCCGTACGGGCAGACGACAACGCACCTGCTGAAGAGTCAGGCCGGCAGGATATGAAAGTGGCAGAAAAGTATGATGACAAACCCGAATTATGAAAACGTCACACCGGCCTGTCCCTTGTTGCTCTCACGATTTGTTCTTGATGGTACGATGCATTTCGCCTGTTGTTCAAACTTTTTTTCGGGAATTCACACTTTCCGCTTTGCCATCTTCTGCAGTACAGAATGGCCGGAGGCAGTCTCGGGCGTCGCCTGGCGAACTCTGGCCGCTTAACACAATTCTAACGGAACGCTAACAATGCCCTAACATCCATCCGGTACATGTTGGTGTGCCAGCGCGGTACATGGCCCGCTGGATGGCTCTGCAGAGACGCACTGTCCTGCGTCTCCACTATCGAAAAATGCCTTGCCGTCGGTACGACCGGCGGCTAAAATCGGAATCTATGGGGTTGAAAACGCGGATTATTCTACTACTGACGCTCACCGCCGTCTCGCTGACCGGCTGCGGGGAGACCATAGGTCCGAATGAGCCGCAAGGGTTCATTCAGACCAAGGGGTCCGATACCATCGTCAACGCCATCCAGGAGACGGCCGAGGAGTTCATGAAGGTTTATCCGCACGTCTTCGTCGCCGTCACCGGCGGCGGCAGCGGCGTCGGGATTGCCTCACTCATCAATAAGAGTACCGATATCGCCACCGCCTCCCGCGAAATGAAGCCCAGGGAAATCGAAATGGCCGAGAAACGCGGCGTCCATCCCAAAGAATTCGTCGTCGCCCACGACGGCGTCGCCGTTATTGCGAACCTTAACAATCCCGTCGATGAGCTGACCATTGAGGACCTGCACAGGATCTTCACAGGAAAGGCCACGAATTGGAAGGAATTCGGCGGCAAGGACCTGCCGATCGTCACCCTTTCGCGGGAGGTCAGCTCCGGAACTCACATGTACTTCAAGGAGGAAGTGATCCAGCTCGGCCAGAAGGGCAGCCCCGCAGAGTTTTCCAGGGAGACGCTGCTTCTGACCTCCTCGCAGGCGATTGTCGAAGAGGTGGCCAGCAACGAGTCCGCAATCGGCTACCTGGGCATGGGATATCTATCCGACCGGACGAAAGCGGTCCGGATCGGCAAGGGCAACGAGTTCTACGCCCCGAACGTGGAGAACATCATCAAAAAGGTGTACCCCCTGTCCCGGCCGCTTTACGTATACACCGATGGCGAACCCCAGGGCGTGGTCAAGTTGTTCGTCGATTTCATTCTGGGCCCCATCGGCCAGACGCAGTTCATGAAGACAGGTTTTGTGCCGGTAGGAGCAACAGTTGCGCAAGAGAGTCAGTGAACTCATCATCGAGCTGTGCATCAAGCTGAGCGGCTTTGCGGTCGTCATCTTCGTCTTTTTGATTTTCCTGTTTCTTCTGCGCGATTCGCTATCCTTGTTTCGCGAGTACCCGCTGGGCCAATTCCTGTTCGGCACGGAGTGGCTGCCCATCTCCGAGCCGCCGAAGTTCGGCGTCGTGCCGTTGCTGCTCGGCTCGCTGTTTGTCACGGCCTGGGCAATTCTCATCTGCGTGCCGCTCGGCGTCGGGTCGGCCATGTTCATTTCGGAGGTCGCTCCCAGGCCGCTCAAGCACGTCCTGAAATCGCTCGTGGAAATTCTCGCGTCGATTCCCAGCGTGGTCCTGGGCTTCCTCGGCATCATCTGGCTCGCGCCGGTCCTGCGGGACACCTTCGGCCTTCCGACCGGCATGTGCGGCCTGACGGGCAGCCTGCTGCTGGCCTTCATGGCGTTGCCGACCATTATCAGCATCTCGGAGGACGCGCTGACGAGCGTGCCGCGGACGTACCGCGAGGCCGCCTTCGGGCTGGGCGCCACCCGCTGGCAGACGCTCTGGCGGATCATCCTGCCTTCCGCCGCGTCCGGCATCCTGGCCGCCGTGATGCTCGGCATCGGCCGGGTCGTCGGCGAGACGATGGTCGTCCTGATGGTCACGGGCAACGCCCCGGTGATGCCCAAGTCGATTCTCCGGCCGCTACGAACGTTGACCGCCACCATCGCCGGCGAGATGGGCGAGACCGTCGGTGGCTCTGAGCACTACTTCGCCCTGTTTGCCGTCGGGCTCGTCCTGTTTGCCGTCACGTTCACCATCAACTTCATTGCCGACCTGTTCTTGCGAAGGGCCAGAAAATGAACGGAGCCAAAATCCGCCAGCACATTGCTTTTTCGGCCCTGGGCGTCATCACGCTGCTGATCGTCGTGCCGATCCTGGGGGTGATCATCTATATCGTCGTCAACGGCGCGGGGGCGATCACCTGGGAGTTCCTCACGGCCGCGCCGCGGCAGGGCATGAAGGCCGGCGGCATCTTCCCCGCCATCGTCGGCACGGTGTTGCTGGTCATCGGCACGATGTTATTCTCGCTGCCGCTGGGTGTGCTCTCGGCGGTCTATCTGGTCGAGTATGCCCGCGATGACCTGTTCACGCGGATGATCAAGCTGTCGGTCGTGAACCTCTCGGGCATCCCGTCGATCGTGTACGGCCTGTTCGGCTTCACGATGTTCGTCCTGCTGTTGCACTTCGGCACCTCGATTCTGGCCGGCTCCTTGACCCTGGCAATCATGAGCCTGCCCGTCATCATCACGGCCTCCAAGGAGGCGCTGGAAGCGGTGCCGTTCAGCTATCGGGAGATCAGCCTCTCGCTCGGGGCCACCCGGTGGCAGACCGTGCGGTACTGTGTGCTGCCCTACGCCATTCCGGGCATTCTCACCGGCACGGTCCTGAGCCTGAGCCGGGCCGCGGGCGAAACCGCCCCGATTCTCTTCACCGTCGCGGCGTTCTATCTGCCCCGACTGCCACGCTCGGCCTTCGACCAGGTGATGGCCCTGCCCTACCACCTGTACGTGATTGCGACCCAGGTGCCGAATATCCCCCTGGAGCTGAGCTTCGCCACGGCGCTCGTCTTGATCGGGTTGGTCTTCCTGATGAATCTGGTCAGTATCATCCTGCGTGCGCACTACAGAAAAAAGAGGCTATGGTAAACGAACCGGTCATCAAAACCGTGGATTTGGACTGCTACTTCGGTTCCTTGCAGGCCCTGAAGAACATCAATATCGAGATCCCGCACAACGAGATCCTGGGGGTCATCGGGCCGGCCAATAGCGGCAAGACCACGTTCCTGCGCGCCCTGAACCGTCTCAACTACCTCCAGCGCACCTACTCACAGACCGGCGCGATTCTCCTGGACGGCCAGGACATCCAGAAAATCAGCGACAACCTGCTGCGGAAGAAGATCGGCATCATCTTCGCGTTGCCGCAGGTGTTGCCCGTCACGATTTTCGAGAACGTCGCCTACGGGCCCAAGGTGCACGGCACGACGAACAAGGAAACCGTCGCCGGGATCGTCGAGGAAGCCCTGAAGCGGGCTTACTTGTGGGACGAGGTCAAAGACCGCCTGCCGCAGCCGGCGGTCCGCCTTTCCGGCGGTCAGCAGCAACGGCTGTGCATCGCCCGGACTCTGGCGGTCGGGCCGGAAGTCATCCTCTATGATGAACCGTGCTCCGGTCTCGACCCCATCTCCACGGCCAAGGTCGAAGATGCCATGCAGCAGTTGAAAGCGGATTACACGCAAATCCTCGTGACGAACAACACCAAGCAGGCCTCGCGCGTCAGCGAGCGCTGCGCGTTCTTCCTGATGGGCGAGCTGGTCGAGATCGGCCCGACGCGCGATCTGTTCACCAATCCGAAAGATAAACGCACCGACGACTACATCACCGGCAGATTCGGATAATCATGGAAATCGAACAGAAAATCGAGACCGTCGATCTGAACCTGTACTACGGCGCCTTCCAGGCGCTGACCGACGTCAACATCAAGATTCCTGCCCGGAACGTGACGGCGATCATCGGCCCCTCCGGCTGCGGCAAGTCCACCCTGCTGCGCTGCTTCAACCGGATGAACGACCTCGTCGAGCACACCCGGGTGCACGGCCAAATCCTCATCGAAGGCGAGAATATTCTCGAGCCCGATACCGACCTGATCGCCCTGCGCCGCAAGGTCGGCATGGTCTTCCAGCGGCCCAACGTCTTTTCCTTGTCCGTTTACAACAACCTCAAGTTCGGCCTGCGCATCCACAGGATGCTCAGCCGCAAAGATCACATCATGCAGACCATTCACGAGGGCCTTGAGCACGTCGGCCTCTGGGACGACCTCAAGGACAAGCTCAACCGCAGCGCTCTGTCGCTGACGCTCGAACAGCAGCAGCGGCTGTGCATCGCCCGCGTCCTGATCCTCAAACCCGACATCATCTTGCTGGACGAACCGGCCTCGGCCCTCGACCCCATTGCCACGTTGCGAATCGAGGAACTGCTCCGCGTACTCCGGCAGGACTACACGCTCGTGATCGTCACGCACAACATGCAGCAGGCCGCCCGCTGCTCCGATTTCACGGGTTTCATGTACCTCGGCCGGCTCATCGAGTTCGACCGGACCCAGAAAATTTTCACGAACCCCGGCAAAAAACTGACCGAAGATTATATAGAAGGATCGTTTGGATGATTTACAATCTAGGGTTTGGCATTTACGATTGGCGCTCGCGCCGGGCGCCGGCACAATCGTGAATCGTCAATGATAAATGGTAAGTTCCGAGGCGGTTATGCCAAGAGAAGGTTTTCATAGACGCATCAAAGAACTCGAACGCGACATCCTGCACATGGGCGAGATGGTGATCGACGCGGTCAACCGCTCGGTCGAGGCCCTCAAGAGCCTCGACGCACTGGCGGGCCGGCAGGTCATCGACAATGACGAGAAAGTGAATAGCATGCGCTGGGACCTGGAGGACAAATGTGTCGATCTGATCGCGACCCAGCAGCCAGTCGCCTCAGACCTGCGCGAGATCATTGCGACCTTGAGCATCGTGCGCGACCTCGAGCGAATCGGCGACTACGCCGAGGGCATCGGCAAAATCGTTCTAATGCACGGCGACGAGCCGTTGGTCAGGCCGCTCATTTACGTCCCGCAGATGGCCGAGAAAGCCGTGAGCATGCTGCGCCGGAGTCTCGACGCCTTCGTCCAGCGCGACGCCGAAACGGCCCGCGCCATCTGTGGCGAGGACGACGAGGTCGACACGCTCTACGACCAGGCCTACCATGACCTGCTCAATCGCATGATTGAGGACCCGTCCGTCGTCACGCGGGCCACCTACCTGATCTGGGCCTTGCACAACGTCGAGCGGATCGCCGACCGGGCCACGAACATCGCCGAGAGCGTCGTCTATCTCGTCACCGGCACCCCCGGCGAGCTGAACGTCTCTCGCTACTGACGCGCGTGCGGGAATCGAGCGAGCCTCCCCATCCATTTGGCCATCCCGCGCGGTCTCAACAGATATTTGCGCACACGTAAGCATGGCACCCGCCATGTCGTACCACAGCCGGCTTCTCCCCTGCCTGTCGTGAAACGGCCGAAAGGCTCGGCCTGATAACGTGGCACAGCACCGGTTCAGCCTAAAAAAAGGCCCGAATTTTGCCGGAAGAATCCAGCTTGAATGTGTTAGAATGAGGTGTTGAAGCGTCTAATACACCGTGCGGTGAGTCGTGACGCGCGCCGGGGCGCACCCGGGCGTGCATAAGTGCCCAAGACGGCGGAAGTTATGAGGAGTGGTCACCCCGGTTGGGATCGATGGACTCGGCCGGTGACACTGGAGAAAGGGCCAAATGTCTATGAGACGGCAACGTCACTGCTGGTATGATCTGCTTTTCATTTGTCTGGTCGTGCTTTCGGTCGCCCGCTCGGGTTTGGCACTGGTGGTCAGCGAGGTGATGTACCACCCGGTCGAGGACGTGGTCACCCAGAACGAGACACTTGAATTCATCGAGCTATACAACAACCGGGCCGTGTCGGAAGACCTTGGCGGATGGGCGTTTACGAACGGAATCGAGTACGTCTTCGAACCGAACACCTTCATCGGACCCAAAGGATACCTGGTGATTGCCCGTGACCCGAACGCCGTCATGGCCGCTTATGGCATCACCGGCGTCCTCGGCCCCTTCACCGGCCGACTCAACAATGACGGCGAGCGGGTCGAGCTGTCCAGTGCCAACGGCGCAATGGTCATCTCGTTCCGCTATAACGACGCCGGACCCTGGCCGGTCGCGCCGGACGGGACGGGGCACTCGCTGATCTTCGCCAGGCCGGGCGCCGACCCGGAGGAGGCATCTTCCTGGGCGGCCAGCACCTTCATCGGCGGCACACCCGGAGGTCCCGACGAGAGCCAGGCCGAGCCCCAAGACCCGACACTGGTGACCCTCGTTGACATCGGCCACTCCGGACGGTATTTCAAGGGCACCAAAGAGCCCTCGCCCGACGCCGCCGGTCAGCCCACCACCGCCTGGACCCAGGTGAATTTCGACGATACACCCGGCACAACGGAGTGGCTGGAGGGCCCCAGCGGCTACGGCTTCAGCAACGATCCCGGCGAACTGGCCTACATCCGAACCGTCCTGAATGACATGCGCGGGAGCTACGTTTCCGTGTACGCCCGGCTGCGGTTCACCTTGACGACCGAGCAGATCGCTTCGTTCACGCAACTGCGGGCGGAAGTCCGTTACGACGACGGCTACGTTCTGTACCTCAACGGCACGAGAATAGCCGATTCCGGCGACGTGCCCGGTAATCCCCCGACTTTCGATCAGACCACGATTTCGGCCGGCGACCCGCCGCTGTTCACTGTCGACCTGTCCGGCCGCAAGAACCTGCTGGTCGCGGGAACCAACGTCCTGGCCATCCAGGCGCACAATGCGAACATCTCCAGCAGCTCCGACTTCATCGCGAGTGTCGCGTTGAAGGGGATCATCGAACAGTCCGACGCCGGCGAAGACCCGCGGGCCCGCGTCGTGGTCAACGAGGTGCTAGCGAACAGCAACGCGGCCCCCGGCACCGACTGGATCGAGTTGTACAATCCGGGTCCGACCGCCGTCGATCTCAGCAACGTCTATCTGAGCGACGACCGATCCAATCTGCTCCAATACAGGATTCCCGGCGGCACCGTGCTGGAGCCGGGTGAATTCCGGGCGGTCCGTCAGGGGACGGCGCCCGCCGAATTCCCCTTCGGACTGAATTTCTCCGGTGAAACGGTCTACGTGACGGCCGCTACCGCGGGCCCGCAGCCGGCGCCTCTGCGCATCCTCGATGCGTTCCGCTACGGGAGCATGGAGCCGGAAGGGACCTTTGGCCGATGTCCCGACGGGTCCGAGTCCCTCGACTGCCTGGCGGCATCCACGTTCGGCGCGTCGAATGCCCAGAGGCTGACCCGCGACATCGTGATCAACGAGATCATGTACCATCACGCCCTGCGCGACGAGCGCTACGAGTACGTCGAGCTGCACAACCGCGGCGCCCACACGTACTCTCTGAGCGGCTGGTCCTTCACCGACGGCATCGACTACACGTTCCCCAAAGGCGTCCTGATGACACCGGGCTCGTATCTCGTAGTGGCCCGGGACCCGAATTTCCTCGCCGCCGTGTATGAGAACCTGGCCCTCGGTTCGAATCTCTACGGGCCCTACGAGGGAAACCTCGCCGACCACTCCGAGCGCATCCGGTTGTCTTATCCCCTCAAGCAAGTGAATCCGGGTACAGGCCGGATCGAGGAGTACATGATCACCGTCGATGAGGTGACCTACTATGACGGCGGCCGATGGCCGAAGTGGGCCGACGGTATGGGGGCCAGTCTCGAGCTGCGCGACCCGCGCAGCCATAACGACACGCCCGACGCGTGGGCCGACAGCGATGAGAGCAGCAAAACCCGGTGGGAGCAGTTCGAGTTCACCATCTCGGGCAGCGACAGCCGGTACACTCACGACACGGTCTCCGTCTTCGATTTCATGCTGCTCAATGCCGGCGAGATGCTCATCGACGACCTGGAACTGATTATCGACGGCACGGACCGGCTCACCAACGGGGGCTTCGAAGGCGGCGAGTCGGCCTGGCGGATTCTCGGCAACCACACCCGCGCCTTCGTGACCACGGCCGATCATCACTCGGGTTCACACGCGCTGCACCTGATCGCGACCGGCCACGGCGACCCGGGGGCCAACCGCATCAACCAGTCGATCGGCGGGGCAGCCGCGCGGACCGTGACGTTCCGCGGCTGGGCCCGGTGGCTGCGGGGCAGTCGCTTCCTGCTCCTGCGGACCACGCGTGAAAGGGCGCCGGTTCAGCCCCCGCGACCTTCACGGACCTTCGAGATCGAAATGCCCCTCGACCTCGGGACGCCGGGCCGGCAGAACACCACCTTCGTCGGCAACCGTGGCCCTGATATCACCGAGGTCCGGCACGCGCCCGTCGTGCCCAGCGGCGGCGATCCGATCGTCGTGACCGCGCGCGTGCTCGACAACGACGGCGTGAGCTCGGTTACGCTCTTCTATCGCTACGAGGGTGGCGGCGCGTTCACCAGCACGCCCATGGTGGACGATGGGTCCGGCGCGGATCAGGTCGCCGGCGACGGCCTCTATACGGCGGCGATTCAGGGCACCAGCGCCGGCAGGATGCGCGCCTTCTACGTCGAGGCCTCCGACGGCTCAGCCTCCACGCGCTTCCCCACGAAGCTGGAGCCCTCGGCCGACACGCCCGAGCGGACCTGCCTCGTCCGTGTCGGCGACACGCTGCTGAGCACGCGACTGGCCACGTACCGCATCTGGATGTCCGACGACGTGGTCTATGCCTTTCGCTCCCGCTCGAATCTCTCGAACGAGCTGCTGGACTGCACGTTCGTCTACAACGATAGTGAGGTCTTCTATAACTGCGGGATTCGGATGCGCGGCAGTCCGTTCATTCGCCCCGGCTCCGGCCGGGACCCGAGCCGCAACCGGGTGGGCCTGCGCCTCGAGTTCCCGCCGGACCAGAGATTCCATGGCCGGGACGAAATCAACCTCGATACCACCGAGGGCAGCAGCCGGGGCCCCCTCCAGGAGCGTGTTTCCTACTGGTTCTACGCCCAGATGGGCCTTGAGCACTCCCGGCAGGAGTGGGTCCGCCTGATCGTCAATGGCACCAGCTACGCCAATTACGACGACGTCCAGAAGATCGACGGCGACTACATCGACCGATGGTTCCCGGGCAACAACGAAGGCTACATTCACAAGATCGACGACTACTTCGAGTTCAATACGGACGGCACGTCGCACAGCGGCGAGGCCGCCGATGAGGGCCTCCTGTACGATTCGCGGCACCCGTTGCTGCCCGAAACCTACCGGTGGCACTTCGAGAAACGGTCGCACCCGGAGGACGACAACTGGCAGCACCTGTTCCAGTTGGCCGTCGCGCTGAACACACCATCGACCAGCCCCGCGTACGAGTCTGGCATTGAGGCCAGACTCGACCCCCGGCATCTGACCAGGGTCCTGGCGGTTCGCCACGCCGTAGGCGACTGGGACAGCTATGGGTACAGACGCGGCAAAAATAATGTCTTCTACTACGCCTTGCCAGAGGGCAAGTGGCACCTGCTACCCTGGGACATCGACTTCGCCCTCGGCTCCGGCGACGGCCCCAACACGAGCCTGTTCGCCATCACCAGCGAATTCCCCGAGGTGATTCAGTTCCTGGACCATCCCAAGTACAAGCAGATGTACTATGACGCCTTCGTGGAACTCGTGAACGGCCCTTGGCAGACATCCTACGGGACGAACGACCCACCGACGGCATTTGACCGGTACATCGATGAAAACGCGGGCGTGTTGATTGCCGAGGGCCTCGGCGACGGCCGGCGGGACGCCATCAAGAATTTCGTGCGCAGCCGGCGCGTCTATATCCTCTCGGTCATTCCGGCGGAGTCGGCAGAGCCGCCGCGCGGCAGACCCAGACCGTGACTTGAACTGCGACCGTCTCTCGCCGGTACGTGTCATGCCAGTTACGCATGACTCCTTCTGCAGCGTGTCATCAAGCCTCGGATAGCACCTGTAAAAAGCTCGATGTCAAGCTATACTACTGCTGTTTGCTCAGACCTTCTGTGTTCGTCCCAAGTTCTGGAGATTTGAGTGGCAGCGGCAAGGGTTCCCAAAGGCGATGTGTCGCGTTTGGGGTCCCCAGGCGAAGCTTGCCGATGATTTGTCCGTTCGCCATCGGCAAAGCCTTCGGCCTTGCCGATCCTACCCGGAGATATGAAATACCGGTACTATCGCTTCTGCAGAATCTTCAGCGCGTTGGCGCGGTATATCTTCTCGAGGGTCTGGTCGTTCAGGGCCAGGCCGTAGAGCGGCCAGTGGTAACTGAAATGGTTCCAGGCGTAGAAGTGCTCGTCGGCGGATTCCAGGATGCGGAAGGTGAGCCGATACGTGTCCACGCTCCGACTCATGTCGGTGCCGTAAACGAGCCGGTCCTGGTACTTCGCGCAGAATTGCCCGACGAATCTGGGGATCGCGGCAAGCTCCGCAAACCGAGCGGAGATGTCCGCATACAGATTCGGGTATTTGTCGAACAACGCGCCGAGCCGGTTCAGATCGTAGCAGCAGTTGGCAAGATGGCAGGCGACGAAAACGGTCTTCGGATGTCGCGCCACGGCCCGTTCGAGAATCTCCACCATCCCTTCGAGGCCGACGATGTCCGGCTGGTTGTCGAGACGCCACCGGTAGGCGTTCATCAGGCCGTCGTTCTTCGCGTCCATCGGCAGATACATCCAGTAAGGGTCGGCCACGTGGATGTTCACGGGCATGTTCAACTCCGCGCACTTTTCCAGCAACGGGTTCATGCGTGGGTCGTCGAGGTGCATGCCCCACGCCGGGGGCTTGCAGTAGAACAGGCCCTTGCCCTTGTCGCCCAGCTCGCCCACACCGCGGGCGCCCGCCCGGTAGCATCGCTCCAGCTCTTTCACCGCCGCCGGCCCGAAACCCGGCCTATCATATCCGGTGTAATCGAATCCGCACCAGACCTCGAACCGGTCGGGGTGCTTCGCGTAGAGCGCGTAGGTCTCGTCGAATCGCTTGCCCGTGGCCGTGGTCAAGACGATGGCCTTTTCGATCCCCGCTTCGTCCATCATTCGGACCCAGTCGGCCACCTGCTCCGGCGTCCTGGCATAAACGTGCGCATGCATGTCGATGGCAGGATAGCGGGCCTTCGGCACCATCGTCTGAGGGACCTGGTACGCGGACTGAGGGCGAAAATCCTTGAGCAGCAGCGTTTCCGGCAGCGGCCGCTCCTCGGCTGATAGCCGTACCGTCATACAGCAAAGCATGAGCAAGACAAAGGCACAGAAATATGAACACGTGCTTCGGCCGGACAGTGCGAGTCTCATAGCAAGCCTCCTGTAGTATCCCGATCATTTGCCACCAGCGCCATGCACTCGCGGACACCGGCGGCTCGTATCCGCGTGGCCCGTAGCGAGCAGGCGTCACACGTCGCGGCCATTGTACCCTGTGTTTCTCCAAACGCGAAGCGCCCGTCCGGCACCTGATGAAAGAATCTCGTTGTCGCGCCTGCGTCTCGTGAGGCACAGAAGCACACTTCGGGTGGCATCGTCAGGGCTGAAGACCTTGGCGATGATCCCTTCGCGCAGGCCCAATGCCATCGGCAAGCTGTGCTTGCCGCTGCCACCCGACCATGCAATAAGCCGGCCGGGACGGGCGCCGAACCGGCAAAGGCTTGTCATGGCAGGAAATCACGGTATCGTAGAGGGCTACCAAGCGCGACACGTGTCGTGTTGGGGGTCCCGACGCCGTTGGATGGTCCGCCGCAACACTGGGATGCGCTGCACTCCTGACGGGCTGAGCCGAAGAAAGGACGAGATGATGGATGCAAAGCTGGTCGCGCGGGTGCTGTCTTTCCGATGGCTGATCTTCGCGATACTGGCCCTGGCGTACTGCTTGGTCTACTTCCACCGGGTCTCGCTCTCGGTGGTTGCGGATGAGCTGCGAGAGGATTTCGAGGTGAGCGCGGGCGTCATCGGGCTGCTCGGCTCGGTGTATTTCTATTGTTATGCGGTCATGCAGATTCCCTCGGGCCTGCTGAGCGACTCGGTCGGACCCCGCAAGACGGTCGCGCTGTCGCTGCTCGTGGCGGCACTGGGGAGCTTTCTGTTCGGCCTGGCCCCGGACGTCCCGGTCGCGGTGCTGGCGCGCGCCATGGTCGGGCTGGGCGTCTCCATGGTGTTCATTCCTACGATGAAGATCCTCGCGCAATGGTTCCGGGCCCGGGAGTTTGCCCCCATGTCGGGCTTCATGCAGGCCGCAGGAGGAATCGGGGTCCTGGCCGGCACGTGGCTGCTGGGCCTGCTGGCCATGCGCGTCGGATGGCGGGCGTCGTTTGAGATCATCGCGGCCGGCACGCTGGTAATCATCGTCGCCGCGTGGCTCATTGTGCGGGACCACCCCACCGATAAAGGCTGGCCCTCCATCGCCGAGATCGAGGGCCGGGACGACGCCACGGTTGCGCCGGGCACGCCGGTCGGGCTTCGCCAGGGAATCCGGACGGTGCTCTCGGAGAAGTACTTCTGGCCGGCAGCACTGTGGTTCTTCTTCGATTGCGGGATCTTCTTCGGGTTCGGCAGCCTGTGGAGCGGGCCATACCTGATGCACAGTTATGACATGAGCAAGGCCCAGGCGGGTGCCATCTTGAGTATGATCGCCTGGGGCATGGTGATCGGCGGGCCGTTCCTGGGATGGCTGTCGCAGAAAGTGCTGCACAGCCGCCGGAAGGTGCTGATGCTGTGCATGGCCCTTCTGGCCGCACTACTGCTGCTGATTACCCTCTTTCCCGCGAGTTTGTCTCGCTCGGCGCTGGTCGGCTGGTTCTTCGTGTTCTCCATCTGTTCCTCGGCGGTCGTCGTCGTGGGCTTTACGACCACGAAGGAGCTGTTCCCCGTGCAGATCGCGGGGACCTCCGTCGGCATGGTAAACTTCTTCCCCTTCTTCGGCGGCGCCGTGTTCATGCCGCTGCTGGGCCTGATTCTGGACGCCTACGGCAAGAACGCCGCCGGCCAATATCCCGCAGAGGCCTATCGCACGGTCATGCTCGTCCTGTTGCTCACGTCGCTGGCCGCCCTGGCCTGCACGTTCCTCATGAAAGAAACATATCGCAGGTGACCACCACATGGCCAACGGGAAATGAGCCTTGAAATGAGGAGGACGGCGGACGGGGTCGGGAAGCGCAGCCGAATGGTACGTGATACGCACCCTACCCCTTGAATCCTGGATAGACCTGGAACCCGAAGAACCCAAACGCGGCGCCAAGTCGGCCCTCTTCTCGAATTTGGGATTTCTACCTTCGAATTCGTTTCGGGCTTTGAGCTTCGGATTTCGGACCGCGCCTTTACGCTTCCTCAACCACCTTGAATCCCATCAGGCTGCCAAGGTCTCTCACGCTCTGCATGTGGTCGCCGAAGAAGACAACGCGATGGAGCAGGGTCATCACGCCGCCCTCGATGATGCCGGCGCCCCAGTTGTGAAACATGCTGTTGGCGTCCCTGACCTTCGTCCAGAACTGCGTGCGGCAGCCAAGCTCGTCCTGGGTCACTTGGAAGATTTCGCCGGTCGAGATCACCATCGTGTCGAGGTTGACGAATTTCGCGCAGGTGACGGCCTGGCCGAGGGGCATCTCCACGGCCAGCGCCACTCCCCCGGCGGTGTCGGCCTGGGTGCGGATCGTGAAGGGCAGCCGTTTGCCGTTGGGCCCCGCCATCTTCGTGGCGCAGGTACAGTGAAAGTGAATCAGGGCGTTGTTCGCCACATCGAAGACCGGGTCGGTGATGAAGCCGGGCACCCCGAAGGCATAGCCGAACATGAGCATGGTCAGGGTCGAGTCCATGTCACCTTCGCAAGCGCCGACGAGACCCAGATCGTTGAGTTTGCTGAATGCCAGGCAGCCCTTGGCCGGCTCGCCCATGCAGTTCGAGCTGGTGACGGCCTGCGCGCCGTTCTCCGCCATGAGGTTCTGGATCGCCAGATAGAACCGGGCCGAGTTGATGATTTCCTCCTTGGTCGGCTCGACAATCTTCCTGGCTTTGCTGAGCCAGTACTTCCGGGCTTCGGCCTCGGCGTCCCTGGGGCTTACCGCTTCGTGGGCCTTGAGGGTTTCCTCGACGCTGATGGGGATCATCTCGGCGCCGAGTTTGGCCTTGACCTGTTCGGCCGAGCAGGCGGCCTCGGTCCCGAGCGGCCCCCGAATGACGAGGATGCGGGTCCTGGCCAGGTGCGGCTTGACGCGCATCAGCGCGACCGTTCGGTCCAGATCACTCCAGTCGCTGCTCGGCATCAGGACGACCTTTTTGCCCTGCTTCTGCCAGATGGGGAAATACATCCAGCCGTGGCCGCTGAACGGCTGCGAGAACACCACCGTCGGCAGGCCCGCGTCCACGATCTTCGTCATTGCCTGGAGCGGCGCGCCGCCGCCGTGACCGCAGAGATGGAACAGCAGGACCCCGTCCGCCTCGGCCAGCTTCGGCAGCACCTCGTCCACCGCCGTCGGCGGCACCAGGTCGCCCCCGATGAACTTGACGTCGCCGAGCTTGTACTCCAGGTTGGCCAGGTACCGGTTGAACTTATCGACCTCTTCTGTCGGCCGGGAGAGATAGATATCGCCCGTCCGACCCACGAACACCTTGTAAATCTTCGCGGGCGGCATCTTCGGCGGCCAGTTCTCCTGCCTCCCCTCAGCTCCGGCGAGCCGTGTCCCCAGCAAGACCGCCCCGGCTCCCGCGGCACTCACGCCCAAAAACTCCCGTCGATTCATCTGTCCGTTCACGGCTCCACTCCTTAAAGATGTTGAAAGTCCGTCAAAGTTCTCAAGCAACCGCCCATGAATCGGCGGCCGAGTCACCGTATTCTGTCACATTTCCACCAGGATTCCCACCGTTTTCCCGCTCTGCCCAGAGCAGTGTGTCCGTGGAGAGTTTCGGGCACTATGAATCGGGCGGCAACGGCAGGGGTTCCCAGACGCGACACGTCGCGCTGGGGGTCGCAAGCGAAGCCTGCGGAGCTTGCCGCTGCCACCCGTCGCTGCCGGACCCACCAGATTAGAATGGCCGGCCACGTGGGATGCGTACCACGCACCGTCTGTGTCCCTTCCTGAATGAGATTGCGGGCGCTGTCGTTCGGCAGACTGTTGACTATCGAGGCATCTGCCCATACCACTATGCGAATATAGAACTTCTGGCTGGCACGGAGTGATTCGCATGACGAGAAATAGATGCTCTGAAGTCAGGTTGGTGACTCTCCTGTTTGTGTGGCTGCCGGTTCCATGTGCGGTCGGATGGTCACAGCAGGCCAACGCAAGTGAATCCGCGGCGAAATCAGTTTCGCAGCCGGTGCGGTACATGATTGTTGTCACCGGCGGTGAATTGCTGGCGGGCGCGTACGCGGACGGGCACGCGTTCTTTCTCACCCGCACCCTTCGGCCGCTGGGGCTCCAGTGCGTCGGCTCGATGTGCGTCGATGACAAGCGGGCGGATGTCAGGGAGGCCCTTCGCTTCGCCACGGACAAGGCCGACCTGGTTATTGTCACGGGCGGCCTCGGCCCGACCGAGAATGACATCACGCAAGAAGCTCTGCGGGACTTCACCGGAATCGCGCTGCAAGAGCATCCCGACGTACTCGCGGCCATGGCACGGCGCTTCAACGTGCGGGCTGACGCGCTTCGTCCCAACCTGAGACGACAGACCCAGGTGCCCACGCGCGGGACCTATCTCAAGAACACCAACGGCACAGCTATCGGGCTCGTTTTCGAGACGCCGGACAAGGTCATCGTCGCGCTGCCTGGGCCGCCGCGCGAGCTGCAACCGATGGTCCAGGGCGAGTTGGTGCCGTACCTGAGCCGGCGCTTCGGCACGCGGCCGCCCGGCTCCTCGATCACCCTGCGCTTCGTCGGTCTCGGCCAGTCGCAAATCGATCAGACGCTTAAAGAGCACGTGTCCCTGCCCCCCGAGGTCACGACCGCGTCACAATTCGAAGGCGGCCGGGTGGATTTCACCTTTTCCCTGCCGAACGACACGGAGCAGGACCGGGCGCGACTTCAGGAATTGAAGGAGAAGATTCTGAAGCACCTGGGCGATTACGTCTATGCATTGGATGAGACCACATCGCTGGAGGACCACGTTGTCAAGCTGTTGGAGGTACGCCGGACGACGCTCTCGCTGGCAGAGGTCGGCAGCGGCGGTACGCTGGCCGCGGCTCTGCACGGCGCAGCCGATGCCGGGCGCGTTCTGACGGGAGCGTACACAGCCCCGAGCCAGGAGAAGCTGCAACGTTTGCTCACCGCGCAGCCAGAGCAGCGTGACAAGAACGGGCCCGGCCAGATGGCCGCTGTTGTAGCCGCGGCGACCGGCAGCGCGTGGGCGATCGCGGTAGGCGACGCTCAGCGGGACGAACGTGGTGCATCGTTTGTGGAGGTGGCCTTCGGATCGCCCGACGGCCGCACGGAAAGCCGACAAGTCCGGCTCTTCGGCACGGGCGAATCCGCCCGCGCACGGCTGGTCACGGAGTTGCTCGACCAGTTGCGACGCAGGTTGAGAGATACACGGGAGGGAACCGATGCACAGTGAATGTCAGGTCAGACGCGCCGAGCCAAAGGACGTCCCGATAATCGCCGAGCTCAATATCGCCATGGCCCGGGAGACGGAGAGCAGGCAGTTGTGCCCGGTGACGGTCACGGAGGGCATCCGGGCGGTCTTCAGCAACCCGGACTACGGCATCTATGTCGTGGCCGAAAGCAAGGGTGAGGTTGTGGGGTGCCTGTTGATCACGTTCGAATGGAGCGACTGGCGGTGCGGCTTGTTCTGGTGGATTCAGAGCCTATACGTCCGCCCGGTGTTCCGCCGTCGCGGTGTGTTCCGGCAGCTCCACGACTTCGTCAAAACCGAGGCCCTGCGCCGGCCCCAGACGTGCGGTATCCGCCTGTATGTGGCACAGTCCAATCACGTGGCGCGGCGCGCGTACGAAGAAATTGGCATGAAACCGACATCCTACCGGATATACGAAGAAATGCTCGCGTGCCGAAACCCAGCGCTTTCAAAGGAAAACAGCTTCCCGGCTTCGCGGGAATGACATACGAGTTTGTACAGTACACAGGGATTCAGTGCGCGACCCGCGTCATGCTGAACGAAGTGAAGCATCTGGCCCGCGAATGAGAAGCCCGTACTGCTGTCCGGGTGAGCCCTCACTTCGATGCCCAGGTCCTTCACCGCGCTCAGGATGACAAGCGAGCGCCAGTTAGGGCCAGTACTCGCAGTGCAAGCCCCGCAAGGCGCAGGGAGCCGTCATCTGATGCCATCTCCGGTCGCCCGCTCTGAGGGTCCAGGAGAAACCGCTCGCCTTTCACCGACAGACTCAATCGGAATTCGAGGTCGGCAGCGCCCTCGTTGAAGAGCAGATAGTAATCCACGCCCGCTTTCTGCACGTGGCGCACGCGCAGGTCCGGAGTCGCCGGGGAGACCTGCACGTCCGGCGCAACCAGCCTGTCAATCCGCCCGATGAGCTCTGATTCGGCCATCGTCTGATCCCAGCGGATGATTCGCCCCGCCTCGGCCAATTGGTCGATAGCCCCCTTGGCCCTCGCGGGCGGGTCCTCTTCGAGGATGAGGGCACGATAGTGCATCCCGGCGATGTGAATCCCGTCGCCGTCGGCCTGGGCGTCCTCCCACAAATGACGCGCTTCGAGGTAATTGAAGTCCCGCTGATGCTGGAAACATACTTTGGCCGCCCGCCAAGGCAGATAGTCGTTCAAACCGAGGATGGCGAGCGCGCAGATATGCCGGCTGTCCGTGTTGAGCCAGCAGAGGCGCGAGGTCGCCCGGGCAAAAGGCTTGTACTGCGGCCACCAGGCGCTGTTCGGCCCAACGTCCGGCGGACGCTCGTCGATGCGCGGGCCGCGAACGGAATAGTAAAATGCGTGCGGCACGAGCAGATTGCAGCCGCGCACGAGCAGCCAGTTCGCCAGCCACTGCATCTCCGCGAAGGTGAAATTGTGCCCGTAGGCGCCGCAGAACTCGTTGAGATTGCGCCGGCGGCCCAGGTGAATCATGGCCGAGGAGGCGCATTTGCCCTGCGTCGATTGCTCGCCTTCGAGGGCGGAGGGCTTATCCGGCTCGATGTACCGCCAGACAATGTCCTGGCCCGGGATTTGAAAGTAGCGCAATTGCCCGATGTCGTCGGCCCCCATCGGATGGCCGGTCAGGCTGATGTTGTGTGACGCACACCATGCGGAGATCGGGCGATAGAACGTCTGCTCCAGACGGGCCGCCAGAGCGCGATTGTAGTTGCGTCGATGCAGCGCGGCGTCCGGCTCGTCCTCATACCACAATGCCGGCAGGTGTCCCGTGAAATCGTAGTCCAGAAAGGCGTTGACCGGCTCCAGTATGCCGGTCGTCCCGGGGACCATGCCGCGTTCGGCGCTGCGGGCCAGCAGTGAGGGCTCATCCGTGAAGACGGCCTTGACGGTCTTGCCGAAATGCCGGCCGAATTCGTCGTAGTATCTCTGGTAGACCAGGCGGATAAAGCAGCCCACCGCCTCCGGATTCAGAATATCGGCTCCCGGTGGCTGGTTCTCCGGCACTTCCCGGTGGTCGGCCCGGCGCGGCGGATCGTCCTGGATGAAATGGAGGCCGCGAATGACGGACCGCCCCTCGCGGGCCGCCCGGTCCACAACGGCGATCCGATGGCCGTTACTCTTGCGCCGGACGATGGCGACCAGGTTCTGCCCCGCGGCCAGTTCCGGCTCGCCGTTAGTGCCGATTCGCACGCCCTGCACTTCGGCCTGTGGCTTGGCCTCGTCCAGGTCGATGCACACCAGCCCGCGCGTGCGATAGGCCGGGTTCTGGGCCACGACCTGCCCGCTGGACGACCCGCTCGGATACATCCCCTCATCGTAGAGAATCACCCACATGTCCCGCTCGGCCGCTCGCTCGATCACGAACCGCATCAAGCCGATCATTCGCTCGCTGAGCCAGCCGATGTTCTTCGGCAGCCCCGCCCGTGGGTGAATCACGAAGCCATGAACGCCGTGCGCCTGGAAATCTTCCATCTGCCGTCGCAATTCCTCTTCCGACAAATCATCGTTCCAGAACCAGAACGGCGCCTGCGAGAACTCGTTTGGAGGATTGAACCACTCCTGTGGCAGCGTGCCGACGGTACCTGCGGCACCGGCATCGGCCGAGCATCGCCGCGAAAACGGCAGAATAAACGCGGCCGCTCCAGCACCAACGGCCCCCAGAAAGTGACGGCGGTCGAATCTGTTCATCATGCTTCTGTCCTGTTCATCAAGACATCAAGACAACACTGTATCACGCCGCAGAAACCACCACCACCTTTTCCCGAGAGCTTCTGAGAGAATGAGCATTACCCCGCACCCACTCGTCGCCCCTGCGACAGCGGGCCCGGCCGCCACGACCCTGTCATTCCTGCGCAGGCAGGAAGGGTTCCCAAACGCGATACATCGCGTTTGGGGTCCCCAATCCAGACACCGTACCGGCGAGATTGTGCTCCAGACATAAGCACTTCACCGTCCGCGCGTCGGCTGGACCCCCGCCCGGGTTCGGGGTCCCCAACGCATAGTTCCGCGTTGGGGGGGGCCTTCCCACACGCGAAATACTGCGTGTGGGGTCCCCGCGCAGGGGTGACAGACTTACGCCGAGCATGGCACCGCGGCAACCGGTGGGCGTTGACTACCCCTCTCGTTCGGCAAGACCCATTAGTGCACTTCGCCATCCAGCGTGACGGTCGCCGCGGCGTCGGCATATCGACCCGGCGGCGATTACCGGGCGCGCCGCAAATCCTGTGCGAACCGCTGCAACTGCCGCAACTGTTCGGGGCTGATCGCCCGGCAATAACGAAGGTCGGCGTAGGCAAGATACCAGTCGGCGAAGCTACGCTCTTCGTGCCTCTCGTTCGAGCGACGAGCGACGAGCGACGAGCGACGAATCCGTTCGGCGAAGGCGTGCAGCGTCTCGCTCGACTGGCGGCGCAGGCCTGCCGCCCTGACCTTACGATCCATGGCGGCCAGAATCCTGCGCAGGGCCAGGATTTCCTGACGGTGCTCACTGCCCCGGCCCTGCGAGTGGATTCTTCGGTAGCGGCGCCACAGGGCCAGACACGTGGCGGCACCCAGGAAGGCCAATGACACGGATAGAGCAGTAACCAGACTGTACGACTCGAACAGCCAGGCCAGCACGCCGAACAGGCCGTAGTCGTACAGGGCCTGCAGGAACTGGGCGAGAAACATGGCGCCGCGGCCACGCTGGTACGCCGACTCCTCGTCAAGAGCCCCCTCCCCGAGCTCCTCCTGGACCGTGGCCTCAACGATGGTCCACTCGTTTTGCTCCTCGTCCCAGGCCTCGACCCAGGCGTGGGCGTCCATGTTCCGGGCGATCCACGAGTTGCTCTGCTCACCCCTCTCCGTCACGAGAAAGCCCGTGACGTACCGAGTCGGCACCTCGGCGAGGCGCAGCAGAATCGCGGCGCCGGAGGCGAAGTATTCGCAGTAGCCGCTGGAGGACGACAGAAGAAAATACTCCAGCTTGTCCTCCTCCGGCGGGATATCCATGACGAGCGAGTAGGTATAATTCGTGCGAAAATAATCGACCACGGCCTCGATCTTTTCCGCCGTCGTGCGGCAACCCGCGAAGATCTTGCCCGCCAACTGATGGATACGCGGGTCCAGTAGCGCCGGCAACCCCAGCATCCCCCGCATCTGCGTGCCATCCGGCGGACCAGCGTTACCGGAGGTCGAGTACGTAATCCGATACCCCGGGCTGCCACTTCTGCTGTACGGGCGAAGAATATCGTCATCATAGCGCTCCAGTGAGCGGAAGGGCGCCTCAATGGAAGATATTCCCAGCGGGGTGAAGATGGCGTCGGCGATCATCATTTCGTGCCGGACGATCATGGATCGTGGGGCGCTCTTGTCATTCAGGCGAAACCGATACGTGCGGCCCAGGAGAGGCAGGCCGAACAACGGCGCATTCTGCTCGGGGAAAATTGACTCGGCCGGCGACTGGTTGAGCCACTCGGACCGGAGGTATGTCTCGAATGCCCGGGCCCGCAGGTAGCCCGGAGCGCCATCACACGTAACCTTCAGGACCGGGGTCGTGTCCGGGTCTTCCTTGATCTCCAGGATACTGGAGAGCCGGCCGCTGGTGGAGAAGCCGATCCGCGCCGCGCCGTCCGACATACCGTCCATCACGATGGCGCCGCGCCAGAACCAGGCCGGCAGCAGGTTGAGTGTCTCGACACGGCGATAGAGCAGGGAACCCGCCACCCAGCCCACATTGACGGCCAGGAGCAGGAGGGCAATGTGGGAAGCCTGAAACCTGAAGCCTCCATTGGTGCCATAAGTCCAACAGGTCCTGCCTTTTCCTGCCGGGCCGTCATCGGCCACCCGTCCGGCGGCGGCGTAGAGCACAGCCAGAGTAACGCTCAGCAGCTCGAACAGCCGAAACGCCAAGTACTGGTCGTCGAGCAGCAGGACCTGCCCGGCAGCCAGCACGGCAGCAAGCTGGAACAGGCCCAGCGAGGCCGGCAGATTTGTCGCGGGTCCTTCGTCATATGTCGTGCGTCGTGCGTCGCGCGTCCGCCCCTGCCCGACGCGTCCGTCCTGCGAACGAAGGTACAGGACCAGAATCATAGAGGCCAGAAAATAGCGGGCGATGGTCTCCCAGGCGAATGCGGCCGCCTCATTGCTGCGCACGTGCGTGTAACGACAGTGCAGCGCAAAGAGAATCGCCAGAACGAGCAGCAACAGCGGCGTGAGGGACCGCCGGCGGGGTGGAATGTTCCAAATGAAGCGGCCGCGCAGGCCCAGCAGACCCAGCATACAGAGAATCGCCGGGAAAGTGATGTCCTTCGAGACCCAGGCGGTCAACGCCGAAGCCCCGACAATCATAATGACAGCAATGATTCTCTGGTTCTTCACAGGTGCTCCACCCGCCCTTCCAGAATCTCATCGGCCGGCACGAAGCGGACGTCTTCCCAGGCCGCCGCGCCCGCCGCGGCCGTTTCGGGCAGCCACAACGGGTCGCTCACGACAATCACTGTGCACTCGCAACCGGCCCGCTCGGCCTGCTCGACCAGCCGCCGATAGGTCTTGTCCCAACGCAGCAGAATGAAAACCGCCTCGGATATCTCGCCCAGCCGTTCCTCCAGCAGCGGTTCGATCTCTTCCGGCGGATATGCGGCCGAGGGTTGGACACGCGCGAGGGTTTCGTGGATTTTGTCGAGGCGCACGGCCTTCGGCCAGGACGTAAGCCGATGCAGGTCGGGACCGACCAGCAGCAGGTCGATCAGGCAGTCCCGATAGATCGTATAAGCCACGGAGGCACAGAGACTGACGGCCGCCTCCAACTCCCTGACCTCTTTCGATTTCGATTTGAGCCATTTCTCCGGCACGCGGGTATCCAGAATCAGCGCGGCGTAATTGTCGAGATCGTCATCGTATTCCTTCGTCGCGGGCACCGACAGGCGGGCCCAGGCGCGAGCGTCGATCCGGCGCGGCGAGTCACCCGACAGGAACGGGCGATTCCCCACATATTCGGGCGAAGTCCCCGTGCGTCCGGCGAGCCGGGCGCCGCCGGTGCTCACGTGCCGGCTGGCATAGCGAAGCGGCAGGTGCAGCAGCGAAAACGCGGGCAGGACGATCAGCGTCTCCTCCTCGTGGCGCGACGTGCCGAAATGGAACAGATTGAACGGGAAGTTGGACTGGCAGACCGGCTGCCTGATCTGGTAGCAGCCGCGGCGCTTTGGCCGGATGGTGACGGTCACCTGGGCGGTCTCGCCCGGCCCGAGGCGGGCAACCATGCGGGCGTCTTCTACCTGTTCGACGGTCTCAGGCAGGCCGGAAAACCGCAGCGAGAGGTTGTAGGCCCGCAGGCGACCGACGTTCTTGAGCGTATACGTCAGTTGTGCCGTCTGGCCGGCGATGACATGGTCGGACAACCTGCCGCTCACCAGAACCCGCGGCCGCACCACGAAGCCAACCACCAGAGCCACGAGCATGACGGAGACCAGAACCGAAAAGGCGCCGAAGGCCGGGACAGCCAAAGCAGCAAGGCCGACGTATGCAACTCCGCGCACCAGCATTTTGCCGGCATCGGTCAAGCCAAAATGCAATCTGCCCTCGGCCCTGAGTCTCACGATACTCGCCTCCTCAGACCGGCACCCTGATGCGACCGACGATGTCCGAGACAATCTGCCTGGCGCTCGTGCCGCTGTAGCGCGTCTTGGCGGTCGGCAGAATCCGGTGCGGCACGACGTGCGGGACGACCCATAATACATCATCCGGAATCACGTAATCGCGGCTCTCCAGGTAGGCGCGGGCCTGGGCCGCCCGGGACAGCATCAGCGTGCCGCGCGTGCTGATGCCGAGCTGCAGACGATTCTCGTGACGCGTGGCATGCACGAGCTCGACCATGTACTCGAGAATGCTGTCGTCCACGTGAACGTCGGTCACCTCCTGCTGAATCTCCCGGACTTGTTCCAAATCGAGCACCGGCCCGATGCTTTCGAGCGGCTCAGCGTGGGCGTGGGCCTTCAGGATGTCGATCTCGACTTGGGCGGCCGGGTAGCCGAGGGCGAGTCGGACGAGGAAGCGGTCCAATTGCGCCTCGGGCAGCGGATACGTGCCGTGGAATTCAATCGGGTTCTCCGTGGCGATCACCAGGAACGGCTGCGGCAGCGGACGTCGATGCCCCTCAATCGTCGCCTGACCCTCATTCATCGCCTCCAGCAGGGCCGACTGGGTTCTCGGTGAGGCCCGGTTGATCTCATCGGCCAGCAGGATATTGCAGAAAATGGGGCCCGGGTCGAACCGGAAGTCGCCGCTGACCGGGTTATAGATGGAAGAACCCAGGATATCCGCCGGCAGCAGGTCGGGCGTAAACTGTATGCGGCAGAACTTCGCATCGAGGCTCCGCGCCAGCGCCTTGGCCAGCGTCGTCTTGCCCACCCCCGGCACGTCCTCGATCAGCACCGAGCCCCCCGCCAGCAAAGCGACGATCATGACATCGATGCACTCGCCCTTGCCGTAGATCACGCTTTGCAGATTCTGCTTTAATGGCGTCAATCGCGGGTTTTCCGCACGAGTGGTTGTCACGGAGGTCCTCCCAAAGTCCGGCCCAAGCCAATCACAGGTCACAACAAAACGTTGTCGTTACTACGAATCCATCGAGAATCATGTTCTCACGAGCAGACCTGACCGGAAGGTCCCCGGTCCGCCGGCCCTACGATC
>CAYFUB010000446.1:0-9844 GCA_964346195.1 uncultured Pirellulales bacterium | reverse complement strand
AGAACGTGGACGTTGATGAAATCCCGGCTCTGCAGGAAGAACCAGACGGGCATACCGGCCGCCACCAGCACATAGCCGCTGATCATCAGCTTCCAGGTCAGAGGAGAGACCGAAACGGGCCACTTCAGCCCGATCGTGATCGAGACCGTGCAAATCGCCAGCGCGAGAATCGAGCACAGCCACACGGGCCATTTCCTCTTCAGATACAAAAACCCCATCAGGGGTGAAAAGGTCGTAATCACGATTACCGACATGGAAGCGATGCCGCCGATCAACGCGTACGGCTCCGCCGCGCCGGTGCGCGGATTGACAAGCGACTGCTCGCGAAACAGGGTCTGCCCCGGCTCCATATTGAGGTCGGACAGCGCGACTTTGGACGTCAGCGCCGTGGCGGATAGATCCAAAAAGGCCGCACAGACCAGCACCAGGATCGCCACCAGGATCACGAGCATCATCACGAATGCCGCCGGGCCGATATAACGCCGGGCGATCACGGTCAGGTTCTTGCCGCCCTCGCGCATCGTCACGTAGGTCGCGACGAAATCGTGCACGGCGCCGAGAAAGACGCCGCCCAGCAGGATCCACAGCAGGGCGGGTCCCCAGCCGTAGAGGATTGCCAGCACCGGCCCGATGATCGGTCCGGCCCCCGCGATGGAGGCAAAATGGTGGGCAAAGACCACGGCGGTCTTCGTGGGAACGTAGTCGCGTCCATCATTGACGGAAACGGCCGGAGTGGTCCGGGCCTTCTGTTCTCCCATCAGCCTGGCGAGCAACGGGGCATAAAGGGTCCCGCCCAGGAGCAACGCGACGCCGGCGGCCAGCAGTATGAGCAAAACAGTCATTGCCAATTCTCTCCTGAGAACAATGCCTAGTTGAATTATACCACGCGCGTTTCCCCCCTGCAAATAGTTGACTCGCCTGCGCTGGGTGCGACTGAGCTTTGTGCGGTCTGTGCCGCCATTGCGGTATTCCTGGTGCGGCGCTGCATGCACGCGTTAAGCGCCGGCTCCGGGTGGCAGCCTCACGCGCAGCGTGGGGATGGCGGCAGGGTCTGTGTCCGGCCCGCGCCACAGGCACGCCGGATCCACAGCCATCCCCAAGGCCTTCGGCCTTGAGGCTGCCACCCGGACCCCACACGTAGTCGCACACATCCGCCCCGGGTGGCCGCCGGGGCAGGCCCGGACCGCAGCGGGCAGGGTCTTCTCCTCATTGTCACAGGGAATCTGAATAATCAGTTTCACGCTGACTCCGCCCTCATGCACTTCATTGCACACCTCGATTCGGACCGTTCCTTCGATAGAGGCCGCCACGATAGAGGCATTTGAGACCGGTCGGTGTTGATGAAAAACCCGGTGGTCCGGGGGGCAATTTTTCGGCGGTCCGACGCGACACTGGACACGGACCCGTCGGGGCAGTATTGTGGGGACTGGTGTGCATGACGAAACAGAATCTTGGAGGAAAGATCATGAAGAACCGAGGCAGACTGCTGATATGTACGACCGTTGTGCTGCTGTGCGGGGTCCGCGCGCGCGCCGTGGACCTTCTGCAGGTACGGAGCCTGTTCAACGGCAAGGATTTGTCCGGGTGGGTCAATGTCAACACGGCCGAGGATACCTGGACGGTGCGGGATGGCACGCTGGTCTGCAGCGGGCAGCCGATCGGCGTTCTGCGTACCGACCGGCAGTACGAGAACTTCGTCCTGCAGCTCGAATGGAAGCACCTGGAGGCGGCCGGCAACTCCGGCGTCTTCGTATGGAGCGAGGGTGCCGTGCCGGAAGGCAAGCGGCTGCCCAAGGGCGTCGAGGTCCAGATTCTGGAGTTGGACTGGGCGGTGCAGCACAATCAGACGGATGCCTACGTCCATGGCGAGATTTTCGGGACCGGCGACCTCAAGACTCAGCCCGATAACCCCCGCGGCCCGCGCAGCAAGTCCGCCGAGAACCGTTGCCGGGGCAAGGGTGAGTGGAACTCCTATACCGCCGTCTGCGTCGACGGCGTCATCAAGCTGGCCGTCAACGGCAAATTCGTCAACGGCATCAGCCATTCCGATGTCAAGAAGGGTTATATCTGCCTGGAGTCGGAAGGGGCTCCCATCCACTTCCGCAACATCCGGATCATGGAATTGCCGCCCGGCATTACGCCCCCGGAGCGCACCGCACCGGTCGTAGATGGGGAAACTGCCCCGGCACAAGCCCGGCAGAACAGATGAAGGAATGCGGGAGAATGGACCTCAGCGAGGACATCCGGCGCAAGCTGCTGGCCTATCAGAGAAGTGAGGTCACTGAGCATCACATCTACGCCCGGCTGGCGGCGACGATCCGGTCTCCCGAGAACCGTCGTGTCATGGAAGATATTGCCGGAGATGAGATGCGCCATTATCAACAATGGCGGGCCTATACGCAAGAGGACGTGGCGCCCGAGCGCTGGAGTATCTGGAAGTACTACTTGATCAGCCGGGTCTTCGGGTTCACCTTCGGCGTCAAGCTGATGGAGATTACCGAGAACAAGATCCAGGGCGGCTACGGGCAACTGCGCGGAATCATCCCCGAGGCGGAAGCCGTAATGCTCGAAGAGGAGCAGCATGAGAAGGCCCTGCTCCAACTGTTGGATGAAGAGAGGCTCCGGTATACGGGCTCGATGGTGCTGGGCCTGAACGATGCACTGGTGGAACTGACCGGTGCACTGGCCGGTCTGACTCTGGCGTTACAGAACGCGAAGCTGATTGCCATGACCGGCTCGATCACCGGCATCGCCGCGGCGCTCTCCATGGGCGCTTCCGAGTACCTGTCCACCAAGTCGGAACAGACAAACAGAAGTCCGGTCAAGGCTTCGATCTACACCGGCGTGGCCTATATCCTCACCGTGCTGGCCCTCATCCTGCCCTATCTCGTCCTGTCGAACTATTATATCAGTCTCGCCTGCACGCTGGCCGCGGCCATCCTGATCATCGCCCTGTTCAACTATTACATCGCCGTCGCCCGGAGCGAGCCGTTCAAGCCGCGTTTCCTGGAGATGGCCGGCCTGAGTCTCGGCGTAGCCGCCTTCAGCTTTCTCGTCGGCTTGCTCCTGCGCACCCTCCTCGGTGTCGATATATAAAACAGGATCCACCCTTTCGTCCTCGGGACGCAGGGCCTGTCCTGGAAGGCCGCGCGTCGTCATGGTACGGGCGTCGGCGAGGGCCCCTCTGACTGTTGCTCGCGGCCCCCCTGCGCGAGCTCTCGTCGCATTTGCAGATTCTCCTGCTCCAATCGGAGATTCTCTGCACGCAGCTCTTCGGTCCTCATCTGCAGCCTCGCCAGCTCGAAGCGCAATTGCTCCACCTGCTGTTGACAGGCCGTCTGCTGTCTCTGAATCTGCAACCATGATTCCTGGAGTTCAAGGTCTTTGGCGATGGCCTGTTTGGAGAACCGCAGCCACTCTTCGGCCAGGGCGCTCCGCCGCTGCGGGCTGTCGATCGCCCCGAGAACCTCGCCCACTCTGCCGATGAGCTCCGGGGTGGACGAAAATGGGTACCACCCGGCCGGCGGGTAGGCGTAGCCGTTGAATGGCACCGGCTCCGCCCCCCCGGCGGCCGTGGCCACAACTAACGCCGTCGCACCCGCTGATAACATCAACGTCCGAAGCCGTTCCATTTTTTCCTTCTCCTCATAAGGAATAAAGCACTATTCATCAATTTTACTGCCAGCGCGGCGCCGGTGTTTTCGGCAGGGCCGTAGGATAGTGCCTATTCCGGCAGGGGAAAATATGAATTCGCAGCGCGAGGAGGATGCGCGTCGGCGGGTGGACGGCCCAAAACGGCGGCTGGACTCCGGGAAGGGCCACGGGCCAAGAGATTATCTCAAAACGGCGGATGGCATCTGAACGAAGCGGAGAGCCTGTTCCGTTCGGCTGCGCTCGGGGCAGGCTCAGAGCTTCGAAGGAACCTGGGCATCGCATGGGAAGTCTCGTTCGGTACGCTGCGGACTCCTCGTTCTATGGGCAGATGCTTCGCCACGCTCAGCATGACACGGGGCAACGGTGTGCGACTGAACTTCGTGGCAGGCCATGCACCCGGAAGGCCGTAGGGGCGAATAATGATTCGCCTCTGCCAAATTGCTGGCCAGATGCCCCAGTTCGCTCAGCATGACCAAAGGCACTTGCCCCGGCGCAAGACGTAGTCGCACACGGGCAACGGCCCCGCCACGAAACACAGTCGCACACCAACATGCCGGGCGGGTGGTCTCAGGGCTTGATCACCCGGATATCATCGACGTAGATTCTCCCGCTGCCGCCCGCGGCCGGGTCGTTCCTGTTGTCAAGGCCGATGTATATCTTGCTGATCGCATTGACACTCACGCCGGCGGCCTCGAAGTCGGCCAGCGGTATCTTCCATTCGGCCCACTGTGTGGCGGTTACTGGTGCCGAGTCAGGGTGGTCTGCCACGCCGGTATGGCCCGCCTTGTCCTCAACGGCGACATACAGTCGTGCCGGGCTGTTTGTGGCCACGCCTCGGACGTGGAGCACCAGGATGCTGACGCCATTGACCGTCCAATCCTGCGGTGTCGTCCAGGTCCGCTGCGCTTCCGAATAGTGCGGCGCATGCAGGTTATTGTAGCCCATCGGCATGGCCTGCCGCCCGCCGTGTACAACCTGCAGCTCGACCCATGGCGCCGCGTCCGTCCCGACGAGAGCCCCGGAGCCGTTGCCGGCCTGTCCGGGCTCGGGCAGGGTGTACCCGCCACCGTCGATCCAGACCTGGAAGATGCGTTGGAAATTTGCCCAATCGTCTGAGTAGGTTTCGAAATCGTCCACGACGATGAAATCGGCCGTGGTGAAGGTCCAAAGGGAACCCTGCCACGGGCTTTCCGGATTGGCGGCGTTGACCTCATCGATCCGCCAGTAGTAGGCCTTGTTCCACTCGAGGGTTCCCGGATCGAAGCTGGTGTCGTCGAGCGCCTGTCGGCCGCGGTAGACATCCGTCGTCATTGTATTCGCGTCGGCGACGGCGTTGGCATCCTCACCGAAGTACAGGTCATGCGAAGCAGCCATCTCCCCGGCCGCCCATCGAAGAACCGATGTCTGCGGCACATCTGTGGCACCACTGAACGGATGGGGACTCTTGGCACTTAGCGGCAGTGAGAATGCGCCTTGCGGAATGACCTGCTTGGGCTGATACGGACTCAGCCAGTACGGAGTGCTCCAGTATAGTATCGCACGCGCATTGCCGGTATTCTCGTAGTACTCCATGACTACGCTGTATTCCTGCCCTGCGGCAAGGTCAATGGTCCCGGTCCATTCAACGCCCGACTGTTGCCCCCATTTATCAAAGAGCAACCGGCCGTCGACCCAGAGGCGCACACAATCATCGCAGTTGGTGGTGAAGGTCCAGGCCGAGGTGAACGGTACCTCCAGCTCACCCGTCTATCTGACGGAGAAGTTATCCGCGGGGACTTGCGGAGACGTCGCCGCATACAGTACCGTTGTGGCCTTTACCCGATTCGTCGGGGACGATCGCACCGACAGTGTCATAGGAGTAGTATATAACCAGATTCGGATCCCTGGGGATCTCAGCAGAGGCGTGATCGACCAGACCCGGCAGAAGAACAAAAGGAGCCCAATAGATCAATTTCCTGCACATGGTAGCCCTCCTGTAAGAAAAGGCGATGTAACAATTCTTGTGTTTTGGCTACACGCCCAAAAACAGAAGGCTCGGAACAGAATACGAAACAATCTTCCATTCCAAATGCTGACTCCGGGCTTTGGGATGCTTGTACGCTCTTTTGGGCTTGACTCTACCTCCTTTCTTCAGAAGCCCAACACGGGCTGTCAATTGAAATACAGAACCATAACCGCCAGGCAGGAGCTTCGTTGGTCTGTTCATACCGGATTCGCCACCTTCCTGTCAAAGAAAATTCATGCAAAACGAACCTGACAAGCTAACGGGCGCGATTCACGTTTGCAGGTAGTTTTCAGGCGGCGCGAGGCTTCTGTCCCCGGAAAGAAACCATTGTCCATTGAGCCAGCAGATTCGTGACGCCAGGGTGGCCGAGGTTCCCGCACGACTCCAGCTCATCCCTGATTGCCTCAATCGCTTGCCCACCACGTGTTTGGACGCTCCCTCGACAGTTCCCGAGCCAATGTCGTATTCCCGGGCATGAAACACCTCATAGTCCGGGCAGTGCCTTGCTGCAAATGCCAGTGCGCGTATCCGATGGGCTGGCCATACCGCCAGGAACGATTTTGAGGAAAAAGGTTGTCACTCGCGGTATAATGGACAGGTCGGGAATCCTAATGAGTGTCTTGTGTCAGGGCCAGAGCAATGAGCAAAGGAGCGGTGAGCGTAGCTGTCGTAATCGGGTGTCTGGCGACCCTTGCGTCTGGGGCCGATGCGCAGGCAATTGTGATTGACCACTATTGCGTGGACCTTGCGGCGATTGCCGACGAATACCTGCCGCCGGCCGCGGCGACGCGAGTCCTCCTGCGTCACGCTTCGGTGGGGCAGGGGATTGGCTGGGGCCTGGACTGCCTGGCGGGCCGGCATCCGACCAATTCGGTGTGCCGGGACATTCCGGCGGGCAGGTATGACCGGAGCAACTGGGTGCTGGAGGCCCGCATGGGCAACTGGCGGGAGAAGATGGACGATCTGGCGAGCCAAGCGGCCGCGCGGAGCGCCGACTTCGATGTCCTGATGATGAAATTCTGCTATATCGACGCCCTGGGCGGCAGCCATCCGGATTGGGAGTACTGCCGCAGCCGAATGGAGGAGTTGGAGGCGGATTATCCCGACAAGACGTTTGTCTGGTGGACCATCCCGCTGACCCGGGACGGCCAGGCCGGCACGGACGTGTTCAACGCCCAGGTCCGCTCCTATTGTGCGGCCC
This sequence comes from uncultured Pirellulales bacterium, assembly GCA_964346195.1. Classification (GTDB taxonomy): domain Bacteria; phylum Planctomycetota; class Phycisphaerae; order Sedimentisphaerales; family Anaerobacaceae; genus PLanc-01. Next base: position 2,984 of record CAYFUB010000446.1, on the reverse strand, counting down.
AGCACAAAATCCTGTTCGACATCGCGGATATCGAGTGCCACGACCCCGACGGCACGAAACTGACGAATGCTCAGGGCAACGAGGTCATCAGTCAGAACTACACGAAGGAGATTCACGCCGGCCATCTGAACCCGGAAGGCCGCGTTCGGGTGGCGGCCGCACTGTGGCGCCTGATGGCGTGCATCGCCGGCTGGGACCCCAACGCGGGCGAAGGGTCCGGGCAGAGGCGCGTATTCGTCGATGCGGTCGGCGGTCGTGATGACAATGACGGGCTGACGCCGGCTACGGCCTTGGCGACGATCCAGAGGGGCATTGACGTGGCACAGGAGGGCGATGCCGTCATCGTCTCTCCCGGCGTGTATGCAGAGGATGTCCGTCTCGGCGGCAGGAATATCATCCTCACGAGCCTCGAACCTGTGCGTTCCGATGTCGTCAGCCGCACCGTGATTGACGGGACGGTCTATTTTCGCGGTACCGAAGATGCAAACTGCGTGCTTGCCGGCTTCCGCGTCAATACCGCCATCGTGGGCTTCGATCCGCTGATCGACCCGAACGGCGTCCACCATACGCGCGCCACGATCAGTCACTGTGTTCTTGAGAATATCCTGTCAGGCTGCGGGGGCGTGATTCGCAACTGCGACGGTGCAATCGACAATTGCGTGATAGCCAACATCAGCTATCTGTGCCGCAGGGCGTGGCCCGTCGCGGGGATTGTCGGTTGTCACGGCCTCCTCAGGAACTGCACGATCGTGGCGGCGGCCGATGGCATAGAGATTCTGGAGGGTGGCGCCTGCACCATCGAGAACAGCATCGTCTATTACGGCACCGCCCTCATCGTTCGCGCGGGAGGCGCCCTGACGGTTTCCTATTCCGACGTGGAGGGCGGGCCGAGCGGGGTCTTCGGCACGGGGACGATGAACTGGGGTCCGGGCAATATCGACGTGTCCCCGTGCCTGGCCCGTCTGGGGCACGAGCAGGAGGCGGGCGATTATCATCTGAAATCCGTGGCCGGCAGATGGGACCCTGAGCAGCAGCGGTGGGTGCAGGATGATGTCACGAGCGCATGCATCGATGCGGCCGATCCGAATGGGGATTGGACGGCCGAGTTGTGGCCGCACGGCGAGCGGATGAATATGGGCGCTTATGGAGGCACCGCAGAAGCGAGTATGTCTCCGTCGATGCCTGGACGCTTTGCGGATTGCGACGACGACGCTGTCGAGGCGGCCGATCCGTCCCTGCTGGAAGCCGAATGCGCTGTCTCACGGATTGACTGGCAACGATAGGACGCTGATAACCACGTCGGACCCGGGAATATCCTGGGCGGACCCGGAAGCGGGCTGGGTCCGGTTCTCTCCTTCCTGGGACTATGTTGCTGTAGTCAGGAGAGTTCCAGTTCACTTCGGACCTCGCACGGTCGATGTACACGTAGAAGCCGAACGGAAGAAAGGGCCATCGTCGGACGATGCCAGGCCCTTTCCAAAGAAGGCGTGCGGGTCGCAGGCATGGCTGTCTCGGCGTACGGTAGCAGCCCCGATGGCGAAAGGATATTCGAGAAGCTGGTGCTTTCGACCCCTGTGGAATGATGCTGTTGTCCGGGCGGCGATACAGGTCCGGCACCTGGATCGCCGGCTCGCGACAGCAGCGTCATTCCCGTTTTCCTGGGACGCTTCTCGTTGCGCCCCGACGCGCGACCGCGCAGCGGTCCTGCGGACCGGGGGTGGCGCTCCGGGCCCAGGGGGGATGCGCAAGCTCACGCACGACACAATCCGCGCGAGGCACGACGTCAGAGCGGCCGTCAGGACATCTTCCGGAGCCAGCGGAAGCGGAAAGTGTCGCGAATCCTCTCGGAGAAGCGGACCCCCATGCGCTGCGTGCTCGTCCGATAATCGTGTTTCTTGAGGTCCCCGGCGGTCATCGGCAGCCGTCGTCTGCCGAGCAACTGCGAAAGCAAACCACCTGCCCACCCGAGCCATAAGGCACGTTTCGATTGCGGATTGGCTGTGGTTTGCGGAATATGCCCTTGCGAATCCCGGACGGCGGTCAAGTCGGCCGGATGCGTAGGTAGTTTTAGCTTCGGATGCGGCATCTTTGCCCCCCTCATCGCTGGACCGCCCGGGGCACGGCGGCGAGCAACTCCTCGCCGGTGCGGCTGATGGTATCGCCCGCCCCGAAGAGTTGGTGCGTTTCCAGGACCTTCGGGCTGTCCTGATAGTACTGTTCGACAGCCCCGATCCCGCCTTCGGCCGCCCCGGCCGTGCGGTAGTCGCTTTCCAGGAGCCACGAACTGATGTCAGCGTCGCGTTCGGCCGGGTAGATAATCGCCACGACGAACCTATCCTGGGTATACCTCGCTAACTGCACCATCGCCCGGCAGGGCGGTGCGGCCCGGACCGCCAGGTCCACGAGACGCTTGAAATCGCCGCGCGCCGTCGCCTCGTCGCTCGCGTGGAAGAACATCCCGGCCTCAAGCTGGAACGTTGCCGCCGGTACCGCTCGCAACTCCAGCCGGCCGTCGGGAAAGGCGCGGTGGATCTTGTACGCCTTGCCCTCTTTGAACCGCTCGCTGTCCAGCAACTCGGCCACCTCCTCGGCGGTGAACCCCTCGCCGGCATGGTCGCCGAAGTCGAACACGTACAACCCCTGGTATCGAGCCGGTTTTTCCAATCTCGGTAATTTCATACACAGTATTATACGCCGCCCACGCCCGCCTTGCACAGAATTTTCGTCTGCAGACGTAACGCGGGGTGCAGTGGGCGTTCGGTGGCGGACTCGGACTGCTTAGCAACTGCACATCTGCAGTCACGTAGCATGGGCATCTTGCCCATGAGTATCACGGGCGTCTCGCCCGTGGGGGCAGGGCCAAGATGGCCCTGCGACTCATGGGCGGGACGCCCATGCTACGAAAGCCACAGGGGCCGCCACCGTATTCCGACCCCACCCGGCCATAAAGGCCTCACCGACGCACGAGCATGCCTGCGGCCGAG
>CAYFUB010000445.1:0-7469 GCA_964346195.1 uncultured Pirellulales bacterium | reverse complement strand
GGCGCCCAGTCGATATTCTGTACGAGTTCATCGCAGACCAGACCCGGACGAATCCGCCTCGGCCATCTGGCGAGGCACGGGATGCACGTCCCATCGCGTGAGAACAGGGAGGCCTTGCCATCCCGCCCGTGGTCCGGCGCGAACACCACCAGCGTATCTTCGTCGATGCCCAGGGCCTTGAGCTTGTTCAGGATGGCGCCCAATGCGTCGTCGATCCAGGCCTCGCCGGCCGTGGGACTGTCCGGGTCAAAGCCGTTTTGCCCAAGGATTTTGAGCAGTTCACCACGAGGCGTCATCACAGCAGGCAACGCATCCAATTGCCCCTCGCCCGAGACGAGCGGGTGGTCCATCGACTCGCGCCAGGAGCGCTCGCCCCCGTGAAGCAGTGTCGGGCAGCAGTGGAGATAGAAGGGCCGGCGGCAGTTGGCCTCGATGAATTCCAGGGCCGCCTGGACGGTCCATTCGGGATTGTGCTTGGCGTAGGGTGGCTGCATGTTTTCGGGATAGATGTGTTTCGCCCAGGAGAACCCGAGCGACTCGATGTACCGCCGCATCGCTCGCTCGTTGTGGCGGAACAGGGCCGTAGCTTCCGGGCCCGCCTCCATGCCCCTGGGAATCTTGGCGATGCCGTCGCTGCCCTCGAAGAACTCCGGTTGATCCATCCCGGAGACCAGATGGTACTTGCCGACGAATCCAGTCGCATAGCCGGCCTCTTGCAGCACGCGCCCAACGTTCATCCGGTCCGACTCCAACGCCATGTTGAAGTTCGGGTATCCCTGCTGCTTCTCCCCGCCGCAGGCGTCGATGTAGAGCTTGCTGTACGAGTTGCCGGCGTAGCGCCCGGCCAGGAAGCCGTAGCGGGAGGGCGTGCAGACCGTGCTGCTGACGTGGGCCTGGGTGAACCGGACGCCTTCACGGGCCATTTGGTCCAGGTTTGGCGTCCATGTCTTGCCGCCATAGGCGCCGATGCTCGTCTTGTTCTGATCGTCGATCAGAAACAAAATAATGTTCGGTCGCCTGGTGGTATCGCCGCGCCGCTCCGGTTCGGCCCCGCGCATCGTCCTCGTAAGGGTTAGCGCCCCCAACCCATACGCCAATTGAGCCAGGAATGTGCGCCGGTCCAGCCGGCTCCGCCGCGCCACGGCCTTCCCTTCGGTCATACTATGCGCCCTCTTCATTCAGGCTGCGGGCGGCCTTGCGTTGCTGTCTGCGTTCCAGTCGCTGCTTCTGCCGTTCATCCGGCTCGGACGGCGTCTTGTCCGTCCATCGCTTGCCCTGACCACTCTGCGGCTCCGCCATCTGATCGAGCCATGTGTTGTACAGCCTGCAAAGTTCTTCAACCTTCTGGGGATGCTTGCCGGCCAGGTCCGTCGCCTCTGAGGGGTCCGTCTCGAGGTCGAACAACTCCATCTGGCCCCGCTGCGCGACGAGCTTCCAGTTGCCGCGGCGTACCGCCCATTCGCCGGAGGCCCCGCCCTCGCTCCAGAAGAGTTGCTCGTGCAGGGTTACCGTTGCGCCTTCCAGAACAGGCAGCAGGCTCTTGCCATCGAACGGCTTGTCCTCTGGTGCCGGCAGTCCGGCCGCATCGAGCGCCGTGGGCAGGATATCAAACGAGATGACCGGCGTATCGATGCTCCGCCCGCCCTTGAACCGTGCGGGCCATGAGACAATGAACGGCGTGCGGATGCCCCCTTCGTAGTTCCACTGCTTGAAACCGCGCAGGGGTGTATTGATGGCGTGCATCGCCTTCGAGCCGCCGTTGTCGGTCAGGAAAAACAGCAGTGTGTTCTCCCATACGCCCTCCTTCTTGAGCGTCTCAACGACCCGGCCGACCCCGGCGTCGAGGTGTTCGAGCATGGCCATCAGAACGTCGCGTGCCTCGTCACCGGTATCGAACTGCTCGATGTCCTCCTGCGGCGCCTGGGGCGGCGCATGCACCGCGTTGTAGGCCAGGTAGGCGAAGAACGGCCGGTCCTTGTGCCGGCGGATGAATGAGACGGCCTCGTCCGTCAGGCGGGTCGTCAGGTAGCCCTCGTCCTTGATCGGCTCGAAGCCTCGGTAGAGCGGAGAATCGGGGTCATCGAGCTTGAAGTAGTCATGGGCGCCGCGTCCAAGAAATCCGTAAAACTCGTCGAACCCGCGCGCGCATGGGCTGTACTCGCGGGTCAGGCCGAGATGCCACTTGCCGAACGCGCCACATACATAGCCGGCCGGTTTGAGGAATTGGGGGAAGATCTTCTCCGCCAGCGGCAGGCCGCTGCCGCCCTCGCCGCCGGTATAGATGCCCGCCCGCTGTTGGTAACGTCCCGTCATGATCCCGGCGCGGGTCGGCGAGCAGACATTGCCGCTGATGTAGCCCTGGGTAAAGAAGACGCCTTCCCGGGCCAGCGCATCCATGTGGGGCGTGGACACTTCTTTCGGATGGTGCGGATTGAAGCTGATGTCCGCGTAGCCCTGGTCGTCGGTCAGGATGACAACGATGTTCGGCTTGCCGGTTCGACGGTCCCCGCTTCGGGCCAATCGTGGCAACGCCATTGCTATCGCAGCGGAGCCGATCCCCTGCAGAAAACCTCTTCGTGTTAAAGGACTCATATTCACCTGTTCAGGTTACGGCCAAAGCTGCATCTGGCCCATGTTGGCTTCCAGGATGTCGCGGTCGGCCTGGTCCACAACCCCGTCTCCGTTGATATCGGCCGCCGTGACCGGGGTCTGGTCGATCTCGGTGCCGCCGGCAAGGTGAAGGATTCCCGATTGGGGCAGCGCAACCGAGTAGATGCGGAAATCATCGATCTTGCCGTGGTAGAGGCGTTGCGGCTTGGGCTGGTTGGTCGCTCCGATCCGCATGCCGCCACTATCCGGCGTGGACTGCACCGCCCCGGTGAGCTCCGCCACAAGACGGCCGTTGTGATAGATCCGCTGGATCCCCTCGGTCGCGTTCTTGACCAGGGCATAATGGTTCCACTGGCCTTCCCAGTCGGTAGGAGTTGCGCCGTTCCATATCACGCGGTCGATGGGGGCCCGGCCGTGGTCGAATACCACGCGCCCCTGAGAATCCGGACACATGAGCTGCATACTGAAGCCGCCGGCGCCGCTGGCATGGAAGACGGCGTCGTTGGCGTACGGCTGGAAGGCAGGGTCGCCATAGACCCACAACGAGACCGTGAGCTCGCCGCCTGCTATGCCGGTGAAGAGCGCCTCATCCACCTCCACGTAGGTGGCGGCTCCCGTTAACACCACCGCCCCCGACCCGTCGTACCCGCCCTGCAGGTCGAGCACGGTGCCTAAGGACGGCATCGCAGGTGCCAGGCCCATCTCATCGTCGAATCCGAGTGTCCAGTTGTTCACGTCATCGAACGTGTACCAGGCGGCCGGTTGCGAAGCCGGTTCGGCCGCTACCACTTGGACCGTCTCCTCCAGCCATCGCTCCGTCAGGAGCGCCAGGTCCTCCATATCGACCGTGCAGTCGCCGTTCAGGTCGCCGGCCAGGGTCCGGTCGGGCACACACCGCTGGGGGAACAGACGCAGCCGGTCGAAGTACACGGTAACCCGCTGGCTGTTGCCCTGCGACAATGTCACACCCAGGGTCAGGCTCTTGACCTGAGCCAGATCGACCCCCGTGAACTGCGCCAGGTCGACGTCCACCAGGCCCCAGGCGCGGTTGTGCACGGCCAGTGGATCGTCGATGGTCACACGGGCGGTATGGGCTCCATCGCCGAGTTCCACATAAATGCTCTCGACGAAACCCTGGTTCGGATCGCTGGCGAAATCGAAACCCAGGGCCCGGACGCCGTAGGCCGTCAGGTCCATGTCACGCTGAAGGATCAGCGCCCCGCTCAATCCTTCGCCCGGTCGCAGGTCCACACCCACGGCGTTGCCGTCGGCCGCGAAGGCCGTCGAGACCCAGTTGTAGGCCGACCCCACCTCCTGCCAGACTTCCAGCACGGCCTCCCAGTTGGCATATCCGTTGAAGTCATCGATCATCAGCGTGGCTTGGACCGTGAAGCTCCACACGTCGCCTGTGTGTATCTCGCCGGTGTCCTTGTTGATCTGATCGACACGCCAGTAATACGTCTGGCCGAGCGATAGCGGCCCGGGGTCCCATGATGCCACGTCCTGACGCCCCTGGTACACGCCCATCGGGTCTTCAACCGTGGCCGTGCCCACGGCCAGGGCATTTGTTCCGAAGTAGACGTCGTGGCCGCCGGTAGCCGCGGTGAAATTGCCGCTCTGCCAGGTGAGTGTCGGAGTCACCGAAGTGTCCGCACCCAGGGGGGAAGCGCCCCAGGCCTTGGCCAGGTCCATCTGGGCGGCATCGGCCGTCACGAAGGTCTGATCCAGGTCCACGTCGTATCGCACCACCAGTCCGCCCCGACCGCCGTGCTCCCCGAAGGTAGTGATGAATCCGGCCTGGGCATAGTCCTGGACCAGGACCGTCTCGTCGCCCGCCACGACCAGGGTCCCGTCCGCGATGTCCAGAGTCACCGCGCCCAGGGTCAGTGACCCGACCTCAAGGGCGCCCCCGTTCAATTCGATGCGGCCCTTGTTGCTGCCGAGGAAACCCAGGGCTTTGAACGACCCGCCGTTGAGGATGAGGGTGCCGCTGCCTACGTTGAGGCCGAACTCCACCTGGCCTTCGGAGCAGTCCACGAGGCCGTCGTTCAGGATGATGACCCCGTCGCCGATGCGCCCCAGTGTGATCCTGGCGGCGATGACCTGTCCGGCGTTCTCAACCACGACGGTGCCCGTCGTCCCGGCGCGAGCCGCGATGAAGAACCGGTCCGTGCAGCGCAACGTGCCGCCATCGACGGTCAGCGTAACGGCCCCTCGATCCGCAGTGTAGGCGACCCGAACTTCCTCGTTGACAGCTTCTTCGTCGCCGACATGGGTCGCGTCGATCAGCACCTCGATGTCCGGGCCATCAATCTGACACCGGCTGTCGACCGCCGGATCGGGGATGCCCTTCTGCCAGTTGCCGGCGTTATTCCACAAATTGTCTCCCCCGTTGCCCGTCCATTTGTTGTTCGCCAGCGCCGTCGAGCCTGCCAGCGCCAGCAAGACCAGGGCCGGGATCGCCAGTTTCGTGCGGATCATTTCTCACTCTCCTTTCAGTTCCTGCCCCCACCGAATGTCAACTCATCTACCCTGAACCGTATTCGCAATCTTCGCCCGCGGCTGCACCCCCAGATCTCCGCACCGGTCACCGTCAACCGGCGGCGGCCTTTCCCAACCACGGTCCCCACCAGGAATCCGGTGCGTACTGAACATGATTCGTATCATACTGTCTGTGCCATTTCAACTCCCAAAGCTCCTTCACCCGGACCTTCCTCACGGCGCCGTCCATGAACAGGCTGTTGGTGCCCCCGCTATGACGATCGATCGCGAAGTGCTTCATCTCATGCTTGGCGCTTTGCCACTCGCCGTTGAACTGCGGCGGAGAGATGGCTTCGGGTTTCTCCCAATAGGGCCCGCCTCCGCGCCACATCGAGTCCAGGAACAAGGGGATATCGCCGGCCCGTTTGACGCTGTAGGACGACTTCCAATGCCAGGCGGCGGTGCGGCCCTGGAGGTCCACGTCCGTGCTGTACACCCAGCAGTTCAGCCCGTAACTGGAACACTCGTCCAGGGCGACCTTTCCCTCCAGTTCCCGGTAGTCGGCAAAGGTGTGGGCCATGTCAGGGCCACCGTGGTTTCCCGCCGGGTTGGGCCGGGCCGCGGAGGGGCACAGCAACATGTCGGGGTGCTTCTCCCAGCCGGCGCGCAACGTCACCACCCACATGCCGCGCGGCATATCACCTCCCATGCTCTGCAGGTCCGGCATCCAGCCCGTGGGAAACTTGCCCTCCGAGGAATCCGTGTACATCGCCCACACCAGGCCCCATTGCTTGAGCTGCGACATGCACGCCGCTGACCGGGCCTGTTTCCTCGCCTTACTGAGGGCGGGCATCAAGATCCCCATGAGCAAGGCAATAATCGCGATCACGACGAGCAGTTCTATCAAAGTGAAAGCCTTGACTCCTCTGGTCATAGTCCACCTCCTGTCGGTCCAAGTGTATCGGCGTTCGGCTCGTACGGTTTGACGGCAATCCCGAACATGACCTTGGCGCCGCCCTCGCCGCGCACGTGGGGCGGGCCCAATTCGACGCTCCCGCCGGCCGGCACGTGCACCCGCCATGCTGTGTATAGGACGTAGATCTCACCCCGGGTATTCGCCGGGAGTTCCCAGACGGCAGGCGCCAGTTTCCACGGGCCGGACCGCACCCGCAGCCCCGTGTCCTCGAATCCCCGCTCCAGCCAGTCGAGCGCAGGCGTCCTCGCATCGTGCATCACGTACACCGCCGAAGGCTGCGCCACGTGAAGTGTGATTCTGAGATCCAGTTCATGACGGTCGGTGTGAAAGGTCCGAACGACATCCGCCCCGAGCAACTCAGGCGGGAAGGCTTCCCCCTCAACAGGCTGCCACATCACGTCGGGCTTATCCGTATAGACCAGCATGCCTGCCCCCATGCCCCCGGCGACGACGCCGTAGAAACGCCGGAACTCCGAGTCCTCGATGTTGTCCGTGACGGATGCGACCGCCGGCGCTCGTCCGGCCTTGTTCATGGTCGTCTCTTCGCATTTCAAAGGCACCGTGATAAGTCGGTCCGCTTGGCGTCCCGCGTGCAGGCGCAGCGCCTCGCCCTCGGAAATCGTCACGACCCCCATTCCGCGTTCCCGGATGCGAACCTCGCCGGAGAAGACCGCGACATCGGTCTGGCCCTCGGGACTGACGCTCACCCCGAACCGCGTCCCCAGGTCAGTGATCTCCCCCGCCGCGGTCACGACTGTGAATCCTCTGCCTCGCTGGCCCACCTCCACGTTGACCAACCCCCGCGCAAGTCGGAATCGCATGGGGTTTTCAAAAACCCCCCGGGCCGGGCCGGACACATCGAGCACCACCCCGGACGGCAGGAGCAAGCGCAATGCGCCTCGTTTCAGCCGCAAACGGGAGACCGTCAAGCGTTCGCCCTGATGGACAGAAGCTGTTCGGCCCTCAAACTCTGCCTGTTCGTCGGACAGGACCTCCGCGACCACAACACTCCGTTGTTGCGTCTTATGGTGTGCCGCTCGGTCCAGCCAGACCGCTGTTGTCGCCACCAACAACACCGCGGCCGCCGTCAGGAACAGGCGTGGCCCCAATCGCCACCCGACATGGCGAGTGGCACACGGTCCCACGGATTCACCCTCGGGCAGAGCTGCATGCTCCGCCAGAGCCGCATCCAGGTTCAGGTATTCCAGGAAATCACGGCGCAGGTCGGCCTCCTCCCGCAAGGCGGCCTCCAGGTCTCTCACTTCTTCCGCCGGGAGCAAACCTTGAGCGTAACGGCAAATCTGATCGAGTCGATCTCGGTTGCTTACCATCGTATGCCCTCCGCCGCCAGGACCCGTCGTGTGCATTCCAGCAGCCGCAGACGCATCCGATGAAGCCACTG
>CAYFUB010000444.1:0-2272 GCA_964346195.1 uncultured Pirellulales bacterium | reverse complement strand
TGGCCGAGGCGGATTCGTCCGGGTCTGGTCTGCGATGAACTCGTACAGAATATCGACTGGGCGCCGACGTTTTTCGAGATCGCCGGCGCACAGATCCCGCCGGACTATCCTCTGGACGGGCGCAGCCTTGTGCCGCTGTTCACCGATGGCACGGCCAAGCAGTGGCGCGAGCACCTCTACTTCGAGATGGGCGTCGGCCGCGCGGTGATGACGAAAGACTGGAAGTACATCGCCGTGCGCTACACGCAGGAACAGATTGAGGCGATCCAGCGGGCCAGACCGGAGAGTCTGCCTCGCCTGATGTCCTACATCGGGCGGCTGGGGATCGGCGTCCGAGGCGCGGAGCGCCCGGGCTTCTTCGATGCCGACCAGCTCTACGATCTGCGCGCCGACCCCGACGAGATGAACAACCTCGCCGCCGGCGCAGAGCACGCGGACCAACTGAACAGGATGCGCCAAATGCTCCGGGAGGACCTTGAGCGGATGGGTCGCCCGTTCGGCGAGTTCGTACCGGGTGGCAACGCGGCGCCGCCGGGTCAGATCGACGAGCAGATCGCGATGGTCAAGAAGATGAAGATCGACGGGAAGAGCGTTTCTGTTACCGATGGGCAGGTGGATGAAGAGTCGGCGCAGAGAGCGCGTCGCAAGACGAGGTCTCCCGGAACCAGGAAAGGATCGTTCTGACTTGCCGCTTCGCGCGGCTCCGGACGCCATTGCAGGCAGGAGTAGGCATATGGACGGCAGGTACACAACGCGGCGTGAATTCCTGCGGACTTCCGCCGCGACGTTGTTGTGGTCGAGTGTGATTCAGCTCCATTCTGCGCGGGCGGGCAGCGTGTCCGCGGGGACCGAAAAACGCCGGAACGTCCTGTTCGTGGCGGTCGACGATTTGAACCCCTCGCTGGGCTGTTACGGGCATCCTGTGGCCAGGACGCCGAACATCGACCGCCTGGCGGAAACGGGGATGCGATTCGATCGTGCGTACTGCCAGTATCCCGTCTGCAATCCGAGCCGGTCCTCACTCTTGTCGGGGTTGCGGCCGGACTCCACGGGCATCCTTGACAACCGGACCCCCTTCCGATCCCGCTTGCCCGACGTCGTGACATTGCCGCAGCTTTTCCGCGAGGCAGGCTACTTCACGGCCCGACTCGGTAAGATCTTTCATGGAGCGGACGAATTCGACGATCCGAAAGCCTGGGACCTCACGTCCGATCCGCGTGCGACGGCCCTCGGCCGAGAAGGCGAAGGGCGCAATCTCACCGGCGGCCAGGTGAAATGGTGTCGCTGGCTGGCGGCAGACGGTGAGGATGAGGACCAGCCTGACGGCCGGATTGCCGCCGAGGCGATTCGCCTCCTGGAGCAGAGCCGTGACCAGCCGTTCTTCCTGGGACTGGGGTTCCATAAGCCGCACGATCCGTTCATTGCACCGAAGCGGTACTTCGATCTGTATCCGCTGGATCAACTGACACCCCCGTCGGTACCGCAGGACGCATCGCCGCCGCACCCCCTGGCGATTGCGAGCCCCTGGAAGGAATCGTTCGACCGGTTCACAGACGAGGAACGCCGCGAGTTCCTGCGAGCGTACTATGCCGGTGTGTCATTCATGGACGCGCAGGTCGGAAAGGTCATGCAGGCTCTGGACCGGCTGGCGCTGGCAGGCAACACGATCGTACTCCTATTCGGTGACCACGGCTATCATCTGGGTGAGCACGCATGGTGGAACAAGAACACCCTGTACGAGCACTCGGCCCGCGCTCCTCTGCTGGTCCTCGCCCCCGGCGAGACAGCGCCCGGGACGACGTGCGGGCGTTTCGTCGAATTCGTCGATTTCTACCCGACGTTGGCCGACCTGTGTGGCGTGCCGGCACCCGCAGGATTGGAGGGACGAAGTTTCCGGCCGTTGCTGGGGCAACCTGACCTGGAATGGAAGGAAGCGGCCTTCACCCAGGTCCAGCGAGGCACAGTAATGGGACGGACGGTGCGTACCGACCGATGGCGGTACACTGAGTGGGACGGCGGCAGACAAGGCGTGGAGCTCTACGACCATCAGAATGACCCATGTGAGTACCACAATCGCGGCGGCGATCCGGAGTGCGCCTCCGTGTGCGAACGGATGGCACGGTTGATTCGTGCGTAGTCGTCGCTACTGTTCGTAAGTGAGCGTGCCGCCCTTGGGGCGACGCAGCTCGTTGAACTGTTGCGGGCGGCTGAATTCAGGCACCTGTGTACCTGTCAGGCACCAATCGGACCACTGTGTGTGTCTCCCTATCCT
>CAYFUB010000443.1:0-2291 GCA_964346195.1 uncultured Pirellulales bacterium | reverse complement strand
CTACGACGCCCTCGGCAACCGCTGGCGGACCATCAACGGCGGCACCGTCAATTATCAGACCAACAGCCTCAACCAGTACACCTCCGTCGGCGGCACCAGCTACACCTACGACGACAACGGCAACCTCGCCTGTGACGGCCTGTTCCGCTACTATTACGACAGCGAGAACCGCCTGACCGACGTCAACGACGCCAACGACAATCCCGTCGCCTCTTACGCCTACGACTACCGGGGCCGGCGGATTTGCCGGACCGTCTACGGCTCGCCGGATGTAACCATCAAATACGCCTACGACGGCGCTCAGATCATCGCCGAGTACGACGCCAGCGACACCCTGTTGCGGAAGTTCATTTATGGCCCCGGGATCGATGAGCCGATATGCCTGATAGATGTGGCGGACGCCAACGCGAGGTACTTCTATCACCGCGATGGCCTTGGCTCCGTCGTCGCTCTTTCAGATGTGAATAATGTGCTCGTGGAGCGCTACGCGTACGACGTCTTCGGCCGGCCCACGATCCGCGACGTCAACGGCACGGAGATCGAAACCAGTGCCTTCGGCAATCCCTACCTGTTCACCGGCCGACGCTACGATGGCGAGACCGCCCTCTACTACTACCGCGCCCGGTACTACGACTACTACGCCGGACGATTCCTACAGCCCGACCCGCTCGGCTACGCCGACGGCCTGAACCTCTACGCCTACGTCGGGAACAATTCGTCGAATCGCGTCGACCCATCTGGACTGATCGTGGGCGGCTACGGATGGTCCGCAACGGGTGGGGCCGTAGTTGGCGGCACTTTCGGCGTGCAACTTGTAGTCGATGACAAGGGAAATGTCGGTTTGTACGTCCATGCCGGGGTAGGTGGCTATGCTGGGGCGAGTGGCTTGGCAGGAACGGAAGTAAGCGTGTACGCTGGCACGATATACGATCTAAATGGAGATTCCATGTCTTGTGGCGTGGCGGCTGGAGAGGGCTTTGGTTGTTGTGCCGAAGGAAACTTCTCGGCCAATTGGCTCCAAGACGTTTCTGGAAGCGGCGTCACCGTCGCGACTGGAGGCTATGTGGGGACACCGACAGCCTACGCAATCAAGGAACGCGGTCTGGTCATACCGTTACCTACGGTCGCGACTATTACGAACGCGGCAATCCGCGCGGGAGAAAGAATTGCTGACTGGTTCAAGCACCTTCTTGGCCGAGATGAAAAAGACCGCGAGAAGAAGTAAGCGGGCTTGCGACGGTTGGGGGGCATGCTATGAAGTGGGAGAGTCACCGTCGAGTGCCCTTCGAGGTGTGTACGGTCCTCCGACCGGTGTCTCTGATTCGTGATCTGGAAGACGGAAGGGCAATGACGTGACTGTTGTGCATTATCTTCCCGTTGTGTCTCTGCTTGGGGCAAGCGTGATCTCTTGGGCTAGACTGTACATCTTTCAGCGAAAATTGTTCGACTACCTGCGCGAGAATCACCCCGACACGTGGAAGGAATTGACGACCGTCTTGATGTTCGCCCCCGGGTATGCGAACAGTCGTAGAACCAGGAAATTCCTCTTCAGCAAAGACGATCTCGGCGATCCAGAAGTCCTCCACCTCAAGGTGACAACGAGAAATTCTCACTTATGCACCGTAGCGGGCTTTGCAGGCATTTTCTTGCTTTGGGTGCTGACGGTTGCTCTGACTGTCGGGCTGAAATTCAAGTAGGTCTGCCGTCTTCGGGCCAGTCAAGGGCATCAATGGCTTTGTGCGAAGGGCGATCTCCGGATACGATGCGCAATGTCGACTGTGATTGTCTCAGTCGGCGCGGCGCAGCTGCTATGTCGCGGTGCGTACACTCGCACCGTTTCAGTTGCGGATCGATTGATCGTCGACGCCAAAGGCGTGGTAGTCGTGGATGTGGCGCTTTCCAGCTGTCGGACCCTTGAATAGGCGAAAAGCTAAAAGACTAGGGGTCATCCATATAGGGTTCCTGTCAAGCAAAAAATACCTTCCCGGGTTCGAAAGATCCACGCCTGTGAAAAGCCGGCGCTTCGGCGATGGGCGTTTGGGCGGGCATCAACTTGTGCGCCCGTGGTACGCTCCCTATTGGAAGGTGGGGTATGTTTTGGCCCGGTCGTTAAGTTGGTTCGTCACAGTGTGAGAAAACGGTGGTGCGCGGGATACGGATAGTAAAGATGGCGATAGGGACCGGAACGCTGGCGGCGCTGACGATCGGTGCGGTCTGCGGGGCCCGCTGGCTGGGTTCGCGGCCGGACCCGCGCCTGGAGCAGTTCCTCCAGGGCCCCAGCGCCGTGGAAC
>CAYFUB010000442.1:0-10610 GCA_964346195.1 uncultured Pirellulales bacterium | reverse complement strand
GCATGGGCGGACCGGGTTCTCAAACGCAATAGATCGCGTCTAGGGTCCCGACGCCCGTGCCACCAAAGAAGCCATCGGCAAGCTCCGCTTACCGCTGCCACCCATGCGGCGCGATCCCGGATCGTGAAGCGGATGGGAGCCGACTTCTCCGCGCGGGTGACTCACGTGGCCTTGCTCGTGGCTTTCTGCACTGCTGGACCCGTCGCGGCGCAAGACGGATGGTCTGTCCCCTGGCACAAGGAGCCCCCGCAGGATACATTCAAGATACTTCTCGAAAAGGAGGGTCTGTATCACTATATCCGGGTCGTGGAAGACAACGGCGTCCGACGGCTTCAGTTCCGGCGCTCCGGCAGCAAGTACGAGGAATCGGCCGTCAACGTCCGGCATCCACTTCACTTCGAGATGGACTACTATCGCCTGATGTTCGCCGGCTTCGCCCACCAGCCGAACCCGAAGAGAATCCTGTTCCTCGGGCTCGGCGGGGGGACCATCTCCATGGCCATGCACCACTACTTCCCCAAGACGAGAATCGACAACGTCGAGCTCGATCCCGACGTGGTGGAGGTGGCCAGGAAGTACTTCGGATTCAAGGAAGACGGCCGAATGAAAGTGTATATCCGCGACGGCCGCGTGCAGGTCCGCCGGCTGCTGCGCGAAGACCTGAAATACGATGTTATTTTCGCCGATGCGTTCCGCGGCGGCTACATCCCCTACCACCTGACGACGAAGGAGTTCATGGAAGGCCTCAAAGAGCTTCTGACCCCCGACGGCATCGTCGTCAGCAACCTGCAGCCGGGCTTCGAGTCCTACCACTACCACCGGCGGACCTTCAACGCGGTCTTTCGTAACCAGTGCTCTTACGGCGCGGACGGCAACGTCATTGTCGTCGTCGATACCCGTGCCAAACCGTTGACGAGGGACAAACTGCTCGCCACGGCCCGACGGCTGCAAAAGCAAAAGCAGTTCACCTTCGATCTGCCCGTGGTCATCGAGGAACGCGACGTCGGAGGTGATTACATCCGCGAAGGCCCCATCCTTACCGACGACTACGCCCCCACCGACGTCCTCCGCGGCATCCCCCGCGCGGACCGGCGTGACAGCCGCTGACGTCCACCTGTGAACAAGAAACACGCTCGACCTGCGGAAACCTTGACCTCCTCGTCGTTTTCCGCTGATTCTCGGGATTTTCAGCGCCCATTCTCGGCGGCAAACAGTGTCTTCCTGTTATAATCACAGAGTCCCTGTGCCAACGATGCACGCATGACAGGAAGGTACGCATGAAAAAGGTAGTATACGTTGTGGGAATCCTGCTGGTCGCGATGATATGCGCTCTCGCGGTCGCTTTGAAAGTGCTTCACAACGGAAGCAGGGCCTCAGCGGCACGGGAAAGGGAGAAATACGAGCAGACCATCGCGGACTTGCACGAGCGAATCCGCCAGGCCGAAGGAGAGAGGGATTCGGCGCGGCGAAAGGTCAAGGAGTTGCAGGATGAGAGGGCCGCACTCGCCGAAGGCAAGGCTGAGGACAGGCAGGTGATCGAAGACCTCTGGACCATGCTTGTCGCCGCCACGGCCCGTGGCCAGAAAGCGGCGGAAGATAACCGGACGGCCGCCCAACCTGTTGCCGGCAAGGAAGAGGTCGCGACGCCTGCCCCAGGCAACAAGGCGACATACGACGCGGAGACAATCAAGGAGATGCTGGCCTCCTCGGGCGGTGATCTGGAGGCGGCGCTACATCAGGTCGTAACAGCGGAGGGAATCGGCAGGAGCCTGGAGGAGCACTACGACCAACCCGCCTATTGGGTGGCCGCGGCGTCCCTGACCTCGGACCCGCAGGCGGCCCTCCAGTATCTCGAAGAGGCCGCACAACTCTTTCCCGATTCTGCCCCGGTGCTCTCGGCGCTGTTAGGGGCGCGGATTGCTGCCGGCGTCATCGACGAATCCGCTCTCGCCTACGCCGCCGATCTGCAACGTGCGGACCCCACCAATGCGCTGGGTGACTGTTACGCCGCGTACTGTCAATTTCAGACCGGCGACCTGACCGGAGGGCTGCGGTCGCTCGCGCAGGCAAGCGCCAAGGGACGATTCGCCGATGGCCGGATCGAGACGCTCATGACGCGCTATGACTACCTCCTTGGCGAGGGCGCGTCCGATCCGGTGGCGCTGGGGCTCTCGGCCTTCACCCTGCCGCTGGAGCATCTGGGGATGATCCGGCAGATCGGGGACCAGGCCATCGAGCAGGTGCGCGCTTTGTCCGCCGCCGGCCAGTTCGACCAGGCCCTGAAGATCGCTCAGGACGTTTCGACTCTCGGCCGGACGGTCTCGTCGTCGGGCCGGTTCCTGATCCACGACCGCGTGGGCATCGCGCTGCAGCAGGCGGGGCTCACCGAGCAGCGCCAAATGCATGAAGCCTTGGCCGACACCTCCCAGGTCCAGAACATCGATGCGAAGCTCCAGGCAATTCAGGACCGCACGGCGACCATTGACACGATGGTGCAGGGCTTCGGGCCGGTCCTGGCGACCATGACCGAGGCGGACCTTGTCGCCTATGTGGACGGTACGATCCTCAACGGAGAATTCGCCACGCTGCAGAACCTGCCGCAAATCGCGGAGGCCCTCAAGCAGGCCCAGACCGCCCCGCCGGCACAACCCGCGCCATAGCCTCAGCCCCGAGCAAAAGGATCAGGCCCCACCCCGCACACCCACGGCGTCGCGTCTGGTGTGTTATGGAGAACTCATTCGCATTCGGTATAATGCGGACTATGAAAGATTCCTGCGCCCTGCGTGTCATCCCTTCGGCTACGCTCAGGGCAGGCTCTGAACGAAGCGCGGCGCAGTGAAGGGGTTCCCCAAACGCGAATGATTGCGTTTGGGGGCCCCAACGATCTGGGTCACGAACGGGAGAAACGTCTCATCCGCTGGCCAGATCCTTCGGCTTCGCCTCAGGATGACGGACTCGGCACCGCGCACGAATTCTTCCGAGCCCGTATAATGGACCCATTCTGCAAAACGCAGCAGATAGATGGGGACGTTGAGATCTCAGGGGCTGCCGATGAAACGCACGACGTTGAACTTCATCCTGGACTCGGTGAGCTTTGTGAACCTGCTCCTGCTGGCGGCGACGGGCGCCATTATGCGGTGGGTCTTGCCGCCGGGCTCGGGCGGCGGGCAGGGGTACGGCTTTCGCGGCGGCCGCGGCCCCGGCGAGGTCAAGCTGCTACTCGGCTTGGGCCGCCACGATTGGGGCGATGTCCACTTCGTTCTCGCTTTGCTGTTCGTCTTGCTGATGCTCGTGCATCTGTACCTGCACTGGACCTGGATCAAAACCTGCGGCAAGTCGATCCTGTTTCAAGCGCACAGGCCCCCCTGCGATCCCAGAGATGAAGCGGGTGCGAAGCCTTCGTAGCGTGCGTACCATGCACCGTCCTCATCCCAGACACGTTGAATGGCGTGCCGTACGCGCACTACAGCTACGATTCGCGCCCATCGGGCGTCTGGTCCTCACGTATGGCTTTGTGCCGGACGTATCGCGTCGTGAATAGGGAAAAAAGGGCAAGGAAGACGCCGAGGAGAACCAGGTTCATAGTCATCAGGCTCACATCGCTCCAGGGCTCGTAGACGGTGGACTGCCGGTAGGCGTGCATCCACACCGCCCAGCGGAGGTTGACGGCCGTCAATGTCACGGCCATGAGACCGGCGACCATCAACACGGCGGCGGACCAGTACCTTTGCAGGTCGCGCACGCAAAATTCCGTGACGGCCAGAAAGACAAGAACGTCGGCGGCGAGAATCGCCCCGAATGAGACCCAGTCCCGCGCCAACCACGCCAAGATCAACAGCCACAGGGTCCCGCCCAGGATGCCGCCGCCAAAGCTCGCATAGAGTCCCCAGCGGGTGATGTGCACCGGTGAGTATTCAGGACGACGGCACGTGCCCTCCTCGATCTGGATGCGCGCCTGGCGGGCATTGCTCCAGAGGATCAGAGGCAGCAGAAGGACGAAAAACAGGGTCGAACACGACCAGAAGGCCGCCTTGGGAATCAGCCCGACCAGGGCCAGGGTCAGTGGCAGGCCAAGCAGCACAAAGATCAGCAGCCACATGAAGACGACCATCCGGATCATGAACCGGCGCTCGCGGGGCGAACTGGTGTTCTTGATGCTGCACCAGGCGCCGAGAACGCCGCCGAGCAAGCCAAGAATCGGGCCCAGGATGGCCCCGCTGACGACGCCGGCCCCGAGGGCTTTGGCAGCGGGCACGCCCTTGGCACCCAGGACCACGGCTCCGGCGACGGGGGTGGCCGCCGCCGGCAACAGTGCCACGACGGCGGCGGAAAAGGCCTTGCCGGGGCGCACACGGGTGAGGGTATCTTCCACCAGCGTGGAGACTCCGGCGTTGAGCAATTTCCGGCCCCGGTACAGCCGCTGGCGGACCACGTGCTCGGAAAGGTCCAGCGCAGCCGCCACCTCTCGGACCGACTGCCCGCCGCCGTAGAAAAGGACCAGCGGCTCGCGGCACCGCGGCGGGATTTTTCGCAGCGCCGCCCAGACAATCTCCTGCCGCTCCCGGGCAATCAGAACATCGGGCGGCTCGGGCTCAGGCGCCGGCAGCGCGGCCACATCCAACGAAGCGGCATCGGCCAGCGTGTCCTGCCGCCTTCTCCGCAGCGTCCGGCCGGCCAGATTGCGGACGATCTTGCACAGCCACGCGCGAAACCGCGCCGGGTCCTTGAGCTGACGCAGATGGCTCCACGCCCGCAGAAAACTCTCCTGCGCCAATTCTTCGCTTCTCTCCATGCTTCCCGTGGCGCTGTACGCGATCGCGTAAACCAGCGACTGATAGCGCGCGACCAGGACCCCGAAGGCCTCCCGGTCGCCGGCCGCACTGCGCCGCAGGAGTTCGATCTCATCGAGTAGGTGTTCCATCGTACGCCCTTCGACAGCCTGCAACGGCTCTTCATTAGTATAGAGTCTGCCGACGGGAAAAGGTCACCACAATATGAGGAAACTCACTTCAAGACGATTACCGCCCGGCGGTAAGCGTACAGGCTCGGCGTACCGTTATCCTTGACGGTGAGGACAACGTGAATCGTCCGGCCGGGCCGCTTTTTCAAGCCACACCTCCGTTGACGCGCCGACCGGGTCAGTGATTATGATGCCGCCCGTATCGTTGTCGGCGAGACGAGCCTGCCGCCAATGATGGTGGAGTGTATCGCCGTCGGGGTCCCGGGAGCTCGTGGCGGACAGCCGAACGTAGGGGTAGATGGGGTGCTTCGTGATGTCATCGTCGGTGACGGCCGGTCCAACCCTGCCGAGCGGGCCGTGACCCTGGATGTGCTCATCGGCCCACGGCCGGAACGATCAGGATCATACAAAGCACAGATGCAAGAGCCTTGGCTTTCATATCGTTCTCTCCTTGAAGCGGCGAATCACGGCACGCGATTATAAACCGGTCCGCCACGTCAGGCCAGAGTCAACAGTCTGCCGTGGAGAACGGGTACAGCGGCGGATCAGCACCATTGACGAATACGCATGTAAACTCGGGTGACCACAAAAGGATGATGATGTCGAAGGCGAGAATTGCACCGCGCTATCCAGGCGGGCCTATCAGTCCGAGGGGCGGGCGAATGATGATTCGCCTCTATTTCAGCTCGACGGACCAGTAGGCGTGGTCGAGGAACTGCTTCCAGGAGCGGTAGCGCTGGTGGCCGAGGTGGACGTGGAGCATGGGGCTGTGCCTGGGCTTGAGGGGCTTGTGGATGAGGGTCATGCCGGCCTGCTTGGGCGTGCGACCCCCCTTCTTCACGTTGCAATTCGCGCAGGCGCAAACGATGTTGTCCCAGGTGGCTTTGCCGCCCAGGCTGCGGGGGATGACGTGGTCCAGGGATAGCTCGGTGGTCGGGAACCGCTTGCCGCAATACTGGCAGTGGTTCTTGTCGCGGGCGAAGATGTTGCGGCGGTTGAACTTGACCTCGGTGCGCGGCAGGCGGTCGTAGAACAGCAGGCGGATGATGCGCGGCACAGCAACGTAGAAGTTCACCGTCGAGACCCAGTCGTGGGCGTCCGGCTCGAACTGGCGCCGGAACCGGCTCACCTCGCACCAACTCCTGAAGTCGTAGTTGGCGTAGGTGTCCTTCTCGTAAGAGATCACCTCCGCCAGGTCACGGCACAGGAGGGAAAAGGCCCGCTTCGCACCGACAATACGAATGGCCATGTAGTGCTTGTTGAGAACCAGCACGCTGCAGTCCAGACCGGATTGATAGCCATCATCGACCATAGTCTTCTCTTACAACTTTGATTATACGCCGACCACGCGCCGGCTGCAAGAGATTTAGCAGGCCGCCGGCCGTGATTTTCTCACCTGCCAGCATCGTCTGCTATGGTATTATCACCCTCGGGAGGGTTCGTGAACACCTGGTCAACCAGGCGTGCGAACGATTCAAATGCCTTTGGACCTCCTCCTGAACCCCTGTATTCTCATGGGGTCTGTTCTTCCGACAGGCCCTTCAGTACTACATTCGTGGCCCGAAGCCCCTTCTCACCCTCGACCACATCAAACAGGACCATATCTCCCTCGTCAAGAGTCTTGAACCCATCCGCCGCAATGCTGGAGAAATGTACGAACACGTCACGGCCGTCGTCGGTCGCAATGAATCCATATCCCTTCCTAGGGTTGAACCATTTGACCTTCCCTTCCACCATAAGAGACTCCTTCTGAAAGGCTCCGGTACGACTCGTCTCTCTGGCCGGCATGATGGTGCGGCAGCGACAGCCGTGGCCCTCACAGGCCGGGCTTCGCCTGAGCCGACTCCCGCGTCGAAGCACTGAGGTGCTGTCTCATGAGCCGACCCATTTTGAACTTCACCGTGCGCTTCGTTGGAACGTCCACGCGCTCGAGCGTCTTGGGGTTCTGGGCCACCCGCGAGGCGCGCGTGCGCGTCTCGAAAACACCAAAGTCCCGGAATTCCAGGCGGTTATCCCGGCACAACTCCCTCACAATCTCGTCGAGAAAGGTCTGGACAATGCGCTTGACCGAGACCCTTTTAGCTTGCGTGCGTTCTGCGATGCGGTCAATAAGCTCTTTCTTCGTGACTGTCGCCATAGATTACCTCACTGGAAGAGAAAAGCGCTTCGCAGACGCGAGTTGAACTGAGTCCAGTGAGTCGCCATCCGACAGGGGTAACATCCGATTGCCGCACAGCACATCAAGGACCTCACGAACACTCGTATCCGACGAACGGCCTTCTCGGCGGTTTGGCCCGCGGTACGATCCCGCAACAGCCGGACAAAATGCCACCGGAACTGCATGATCAACGTCTGCAAACCACTATACAACAAAGACTTCTATGCGGCAAGTACTATTGCCCAAAAATTTTCTCGAGCGCTTTCCGGGAACGGTTATCAGCGGTTGACCGCAGCGATGTTGGGCGTCATAATAGTGCTTTTTCGAATGGGGCATCCGACGCCGGCCGTGCCATGAGCAATCCGACGGCGCGACGGTCATGCCAGGGGAGTGTATGGCCGTTTCCGCGGATGAGGCCAGAGTCAGACAGGGACAGGATAGAAACTGATGGTTGAGAAGAGACCGGCAAGAAGCGACACCAGGAAGCCTTCGCCGAAGAAGAAGGATCGTGCGGCTGAGATCGCCAACACGTTCGAATGGCTCATTACCGCCTTCATTCTGGCCTTCGTATTTCGGGCCTTTGTGATGGAGGCCTTTCGCATTCCGACGGGCAGCATGGCCGACACGCTGAAGGGCGCGCATTTCCGGCTGCGTTGCATGCAGTGCGGGTACCGGTACGATCATGGATTCGTGCCCGGCAGCTACGGCCTGCCCGACGATACGATCCCGCCGGGGGAGGTACCAATCCGCCAGCAAACCCGGTGTCCGAGTTGCGGGTTTCACGCCCCGGCCGGCGCGAGGATGCCGGTGGCCAATGGCGATCGCATCCTGGTGCTCAAGTGCATCTACCAGTTTCTGGAGCCGCACCGATGGGACGTGATCGTCTTCAAAAACCCGATCAATCCCTCAGAAAACTACATCAAACGTCTCATCGGGCTGCCGGAGGAGAAGATTGAGATTATCGACGGTGACGTCTACATTGACGGTCTGATCGCGCGCAAGCCGCCGGAGGTCCAGAAGGAACTCTGGATGCCGATTTATGAACACAATTTCCAGCCCGTCAATCCGAACGAACGCGCAGGCTTCAACGGGCACAAATGGGTCCCGCCTTTCAACCTGGAAGGTTCCGCCTGGAGAATCGACGAGGAAAACCCGACGCGACTGGTTTTGGACTGCCCGAGGGGCGAGACCAGCGTTCTGACCTACGGCGCTCCCTCGGCAAACGGGTTTGCAGTCACCTATGCCTATAACGAAACGTCCTCTTACGGACACATGCCGATCAGCAGCGATTTGATGGTCCGGTTCTACGTGAAACCGGCAGGCTCCGAGGGCCGGATCGGCATCACACTCAGCAAGAAGGGTATCGATTATCGGGCCTGGGTCGATCTTGCCGGCCAGATGGTCATCGCGAAGCTGAGCGACGGTCGGGAGACAATCCTGAACCGCAAGGAGGTCAGCCCCCCAGCGCCGGAGGCGTTCACCCTGGTCAAATTCGCGAACGTGGACCATCAGTTGATGTTCGAATTCAACGGCAATGAATTGTTCGTGGACCTGGGGCGGACCCCCGATGCCCTGGGGCGCGGCGAGCGGCTGCCTCCCCGGGCGGAGATATTCGGCTCCGGAAAACTGGCCATTTCGCACTTTGCCCTCTTCCGGGATCTGTACTACACCAGTGATGGCCAAGGCGGCAGGAACGCCCGGGCGATCGAGGGTAGACCCTTCACGCTGCATGAGGACGAGTTCTTCGTGCTGGGCGACAACAGTCCCAACAGCGAGGACGGACGTTGGTGGCCCCAGCCCAGCGTGACCAGCAAAGGCTGGAGTCCTCCGCGCGCGGGCGTCGTACCGCGCTACTACCTGGTGGGCAAGGCCCTGTTCGTCTACTGGCCGAGCGGATTCGAGTTTCCCTGGCCGCAGGGCCTGAAGGTGTCTCTGCTGGAGAGCAACCGGCAGAATGGGCTCATCCGCCTGCTCCACGGCATCGTCACCTTGCGCTGGATTCCCAACGTCGGACAGATGCGTTTCATCTACGGCGGCGCCCGGTGGCGGGCCGGGCCCCCCCAGCCGCGGCCCCGGGACGCCCCGTAACTAATGCACCGACTGCCTTGACGTGATGGATAGGCTCCCGAGGCGCGCAGATCGGTTGCGGCTGCGCGGCTCGTATCGGTTGGGTCGTGCGGCTGGCGGCGCAAGCTACGCCCGACGCCACCGTTCGACGAAACGAGTCGCGCAACTGTTGGACGAGGATACGTGTACGCCATCCACCAAAATGGCGTAATCGGCGTAGCAGCTTCCGCAGAAAATGAGGATTTGGAGGTCAAGTGAAATGAAAGGGTGCAGCCTGATTCTCACGGCAATGGCGACGGTGCTCTGTTCCTCGGGCCCGGCGATGACGAACGCGAATGCGCGCCCACGGGCAGACGTGTTGGCAGCGCGAAACCTGCGCTGTGAATACCTCACGGACCCTCTCGGGATCGATGTTCTTCGGCCCAGGCTAAGCTGGACGGTTCAGTCGGAACGGCGCGGCCAGGCCCAGGGGGCCTACCGAATCCTCGTTGCGGGCGATCCGAAGCTCCTCAACCAGGACACCGGCGACCTGTGGGACAGCGGGAAGGTCGCATCGGACCAGTCCATTCAGGTCGTTTACGACGGCAGGCCCCTGGGCTCGCAGATGCAGTGCTACTGGAAGGTGCGCCTCTGGGACAAAGACGATCGGCCCTCCTCGTGGAGCCGGCCGGCCCGGTGGACGATGGGTCTGCTCGACCAGGACCAATGGAGGGCCAGGTGGATTGCCTTCGACGCTTCACGCCAGCGCGGCGCAACCACAGAGAAGCTCGATCTGTCCGGCGCCAAGTGGGTCTGGCGCCCCGGGCACGAGGCCCGGGAGGCCGCCCCGCCGGCCACCGCGTACTTCCGCAAGGATTTCATCGTTCCCCAGGACCGCGAGCTTGCCGCCGCCATCTGCGCGGTCACGGCGGACAACAGCTTCAAGATGTTCCTCAACGGCCGCAGAATCCGCAACGGCAACAACTTCAAAGAGGCCATGTCGGGCGACATCAAGGAGCATTTGCGCAAGGGCAGAAACGTGATTGCCATCGAAGCGAAGAACGAAGGCGACGCACCGAATCCTGCCGGCGTACTGGCCCTCCTGAAGCTTCACTTCACCGACGGTGACCCTGTCGTCATCGCGTCTGACGAGACATGGCTCAGCTCGGAATCCGCGTCCTCGAACTGGGTGAACGCCGACTTCGACACCGACGGATGGCAGAACGTCCAGGTGATCGGCGACTACGGGATCGAGCCCTGGGGAAAGGTCAACGTGACCTCGGGCGACCTGTTCCTGCCCCCCGTCCAGTTCCTGCGCCGGGGGTTCGTGCTGGAAAAACCCGTCAAGCGGGCGACCGTATATGCGTCGGCCCTGGGCAACTACGAGTTGTACCTCAACGGCCGGCAGGTGGGCGATGCTCACTTCACGCCGGGCTGGACCGACTA
>CAYFUB010000441.1:0-1675 GCA_964346195.1 uncultured Pirellulales bacterium | reverse complement strand
CAGCACGTTCTGACCGTCGCTCTGGTGGGCAATCGCGTTGCCGAGACGGGCTTTCTCGGCGGTGCCTCGAAAGCCGGCGCTGGGCAGGTCCGGCATGAAATCCGCGAAGGTGCCCGGGGTGCCGGCCGGACTGGCAATCCAGGGGTTGCGGTCCGCCGCCACGGCGAAGCCCGGCTCGCTGGAGGTCGTCAGGGCGTACAACCCGAACGGGACATGATAGGCATAGCTGCAGTGCTGGCCCGGATAGTCCGTCTCAGACTTGTGCGGCCCGAAATCCCACAGGTCGATCAGCTCGGTGGTAGGTGAAACCGTGCCCTGCGGCAGGTCCGAGATCTTGAACTCGCTGGTCCCGGCGTCGCCCTTGCAGACGAAGGACTTGGGCGTCACCTCGGAGTACTTGACCAGCAGGTAGAAGCATGAGGTGTACGAGGCGGCGCCGCCCTCGCCGGTGCTGGGAGTGACGCCGTAGGCCGTGTAGCGGTCCTGCGCGTCAAATCGTGCGAGCTTTCCCCACTTGCTGTTGCGGCCGCCGGCACGGGGCAACTCGTCCTCGTAGTCGTTGGCGTAGATCAGCATGGCCTTGCCAATGCCCGAGAGATTCGTGCCGCAGACCATTCGGAACGCCAGTTGCCGCACCCGGGCCAGCGCCGGCATCAGAATGCCCATCAACAGAGCGATGATCGCAATTACGACCAACAGCTCAACCAGTGTGAAACCTTTCCTTCTCATGTTCGTCCCCTTTCAATTCTGGCGAGACCGGCGGCAACGGCCTGGCGGGGGATGCAGGGGTATTCGATGGATAAGTGCAGTATGACCGAAGCATCCGACGCCGGTACGTCGGCCCGCGGACGGAACACCCGTCCTGGTATCAGACCGTACGTTCAACCGCCCGCCGATCTCCTGGTTATTGTCCGTTCACGAACGGTCGGTCCAAAGACCGGTGGTGCGCGGACCAGGATCGGCATAAGCGCGCGGTGCGCCGCAGACTGCCTGTGCACGGAGTGTGTACCAAGGGGAAAAACCGGAATTCAGGCCGGGCGGGCTGAAAAAGAAAGAAGAGAAGATGCCTGGATATGATAATAGCCTGCGATATGAGGTCTGTGTCAATCCGCCCGCGTGCCATGGGTCGGGCCACGTCACCACGCGACGACTGGTGAGGCCGACAGGACTCGTGAGGCCGGGCAGGACGTTTCCACGCCGGCGGTTCGCGAGATATGAAACGAAAATGTATATGATGGCTCAGGTGTTATGAAGTCAGTGCAAGGCCGCCCGCGATGGAAGCATTTCCCAGATGCCTGTGGGAGGTCCCATCGCCTGGTTCGAGTACTGTCACGCTTCACTATCCGGCAGTGTTGTCAAAGAACACGTTACAGGTGAAAGGCGGCCCCGTGTAAAGTCCGGCGGGGCCGCCTCAATCCGTCAAGCGATCAGTAAAGCAACAAAACGCTCCTTATCTCGTCCGGCTGGCCGGTGCAGTGGAGCCGCCCGTGCCGGCAGGGTCATCATGGAGCAGCAGGGAGTCCTTCCTGGCGGTAGGCTCGCTGGCACTGCTATTGGGCGGCGCCAGGCCGCGCGGGTCACCCCGTTCCGGGCCCCGAGTGGACTGGGTGTAGATGTTGTCGTCCTCCATCGAGCAGAAGGACCGCTTGGCGAACTCCACGTGGCTGTCGAGAAA
>CAYFUB010000440.1:0-4607 GCA_964346195.1 uncultured Pirellulales bacterium | reverse complement strand
CGAAGCCTTCGCCGTCGTCTTCGCGGCCATGGGCATCACGTTCGAGGCCGCCCAGTTCTTCATCGACGACCTGCACAAGACCGGCGCGATCGAGCGTGCGGTGATGTTCGTGAACCTGGCCAACGACCCGGCCATCGAGCGCATTGCCACGCCGCGCTTCGCCCTGACCGCCGCCGAGTACCTGGCCTACGAGCGCGACATGCACGTGCTCGTTATTCTCAACGACATGACGAACTACGCCGAGGCGCTGCGCGAGATCAGCGCCGCCCGCAAAGAGGTCCCCGGCCGGCGCGGCTACCCCGGCTATCTCTACACCGACTTCGCGACCATCTACGAGCGTGCCGGCCGCATCAAGAACAAGAAGGGCTCCATCACGATGGTCCCCGTCCTGACGATGCCCGAGGACGACAAAACCCACCCGGTGCCCGACCTGACCGGCTACATCACCGAGGGCCAGGTGATTCTCTCGCGGTCGCTGCTGCGCAAGGGCGTCATGCCGCCGGTGGACGTGCTGCCGAGCCTGTCGCGTCTGAAAGACAAGGGCATCGGCCGCGACAAGACCCGTGAGGACCACGCCGACCTCTACAACCAGCTCTACGCCGCCTACGCCCGCGGCAAGGAAATGCAGGAGCTGGCCACCATCATGGGCGAGGCGGCCCTCTCCGATGAAGACCGCAAGTACATGGAGTTCGCCAACCGCTTCGAGGCCCGCTACATCTCGCAGAACTGGTACGAGAACCGCACCGTCTTCGAGACGCTCGACCTCGGCTGGGAGCTGCTGAGCATGTTCGACAACACCGAGCTCAAACGCATCGACATCAAGCTGATCGAAAAATACATGCCGAAGTTCCGAAGAACAGAGAAGTAGATGCGTGGATGTGTAAAGGCGCAAGAGGATGAGAGTGCAAAATCCAGAGAGGGGAGTGGGTATGGGCAAGACGCACAAGGACTTGGATATCTGGCAGCGCGGAATTGAGCTTGTTGAACACGTCTATCACGCAACCAAGACGTTTCCAAAGGATGAGGAGTACGGACTGAAGTCGCAAATGAGAAGAGCGGGGGTATCCTATCCGAGCAACATCGCGGAAGGGGCTGCCCGATCTTCCACAAGAGAGTATGTTCACTTCCTCTATATCGCGCTTGCCTCCTTGTCTGAATTGGAGACGCAGCTATTCATAGCTGAGAGGCTGAAATACCTGAAGGGAGCGACCCTCCTTGAGGAAGTGGGGGTCCTGCGAAGGAAGACACTGAATTTCATCAAGTACATGAAATCTAGCAAGAGCGAAGGAGCGAGTGTGTAGAGTCATGGACGGGCGGAGCCAACACATCCACGCCTTTGCGCTTCCACACTTCTACTCTTCTACGCATCCACGCTTCTACGAGGTGTTGTCGTGCTGGCCAACGTAAACGCCACTCGCATGGAGTTGCTGCGGCTGCGCAAGCGGATCTCGCTGGCGCGGCGGGGGCACCGGTTGCTCAGTGAGAAACGCGATGAGATATCGCGCCAGTTGATCCGAATTGCGCGCGACATCCAGCCGCTGCGGAAGAAGGTCGAGTCGGAGCTGTTGCAGACCTTCCGGCGGTTCATGCTGGCCCGGGCCACGATGGAGCCCGAGGACGTCAAGGCCGCCCTGGCCGTGCCGACCAAGAAGTTCAAAATGGCGATCGAGTTTGCCTCCGTCATGAACGTCAAAGTCCCGCGCCTGATCAAGGACATCGAGGGCGAGATCCTCTGTTACGGCTACGCCCACACCTCCGGCGAGCTTGACGTGGCGCTGCTCTCGCTCGAACGCGCGCTCGACAGTCTCGTCGAGCTGGCCCAGAAGGAAAAGCAGGCCCGCCTGCTGGCGGTCGAATTGCAGATGACCCGCCGGCGCGTCAACGTCCTCGAACACGTCGTCATCCCGGAGATCCAGGAGACGATCAAGTTCATCTACGACAAGCTTTCGGAAGCCGAACGGGACAACATCAGCCGCCTGATGAAAATCACGGACATCATCAGAAAATGACGCTGGCACGGACTCGCTCGGTCTTCCGTAGCGGAGGCGTGCTGGTACGGACATGAGCAAGCCATCCGAATCGACCCCGAGGTTCTCAATCGTTCCCCGCTAAAAGGGTATATGAGAAGCCCGTCGGTCGACCTTCCGCGAGTGGACGGGTGGCAGGTTTTTGGCGATGGTTCCTCCGAATGAGTATAAGACCATCGCCAAGCTGCGCTTGACGCTGCCACCCGGAGAATATATAGCTTCTCACACATTCTCCAAGGAGCCGGTTATGCCGGAATTGCCGGAAGTGGAAAACGTGGCATTGGGCCTGCGGGAGGTCATTGTGGGCCAATGCGTGGAGCGTATCCGGGTCGGCACTCCCCTCGTCATTCGCGGTCCGTACCGGCGGCGCTGGCGACAATTCCTGCAGGAAGTGGTCGGTCGGCGCGTCGAGCGCGTCACCCGGCGTGCCAAGCGACTCATTGTAAGCCTGGAGGGAGACTTGGCGCTGGTCTTCCAACTCGGCATGACCGGCAAGTTCCTGCTTGCGAATCGGGACGCTATTGCGGGCTCGGCACCGAAGCACACCCGGCTGAGCATCTCCTTTCGCGGCGGAACGGAACTGATTTTCGTGGACACGCGGCGGTTTGGGCGGGTGTGGTGCCTGCGCGACCTGGACCCGGACCACCCGGACGACGCGATGGAGGCTGCGGGCCTGACGCCGCTGGGCCCCGAGGCGTTGGCCATAAGGCTGGAGACCTTCGTCGAGATTCTCCGGACCGCACGGCCCATCAAGTCGCTGCTGCTGGATCAGACCCGGATTGCGGGGCTGGGCAACATCTACGCCGACGAATCACTCTGGGCCGCGGGCATCCATCCCGCCCGGGCCTGCTCCTCTCTCACTACCGCCGAGATCACAACCTTGCTGCGCCAGATCAAGAGCGTGCTGCGCCGGGCCATTCGCGCGGGCGGCACGACCTTCAGCGACTTCCGCAATCCCTATGGCGAGATGGGCCGCTTTCGCGGGCGGCTGAAAGTCTATGGCCGGCAGGGCCGACCCTGCAAACGCTGCGGCGGCACGATCGAACGGCTGGTCATCGCCGGTCGCGGCACGCATATCTGCCCTCGGTGCCAGGTAAGATGAACCTGGTGTCTCGTACGCACCTTGCGGGCCACAGGTCCACGCGTTATTCGTAGGGTGCGTGCCACGCACCGCTCAATCTTGTCCATCACTCCAGACGGAACTTGCCTTTGGTCATGATCGGCTCGCCGTCGACGTAGATGCTCGGGTTCTTGAGGACGCCGTCCACGTGGGCCTTGCTGTCCCAGTTCGCGCCGGTCTTCGCGGGCAGCGGACTGCCGAACGCGATGTGCACGCCCGGGAATTTCTCGTCCTGGAGCAGGTTGTAGATCAGGTGGGTCAGGCCCGTGTTGGTGCCGATGGCGAATTCGCCCACGCGATTGCTGTTCTCGTCGGTCGCGAAGATATACTCCGCGAATTCCTTGCGCAGCTCCTCGTTATCGCACTGCAAAGTGTCCTTCTTTGCCCTGGCCTCTTCGACCTCGACACGGATGGGCGTGTCTTGGAGCGAGGCGTAGCGCTCCGCGAAAAAGTCGCCGAGGCACCCGTCGATGACGACCGTGCCATTGAGATTCAGCGGGGACGTGAAGACCTCGCCGTCGGGCAGGTTCTGCCAGTGCCCCGGCGTGATGTCGCCGTCACTGACGGTCCATTTCAGGTCCGGGCTGAACTCGGCCGTGAAATCGTTTCCCTTGTCCGTCACGACCCGGATGGTGCGCGCGTCCTTGACCTTCTCATAGACCAGCCTGCTGATCCGCTGAATCTCCCTGTAATCGCTGCACATGCCGTCCTCCATGATCTGACGCGTGATGCCGATCATGTGGGCATGACGAAGCCTCGCATTCCCCTCGATCGCGTGGAGCATATGGCGACGGAAGGTCTGCAACTCGCCCTTGGCCCCCTGGGCCGCATAGATACTGACGTCCGCCGCCTCCAGGGCCTCCTTCATTGCCGTTGGGAACGGGATCGGCCGCGGGCCGAAATCCTCCATCACAAAGAACCGCGCCGGCTGGCCCGTGCTCCTTTCCACCGCCGCCCGCAGCGCGGAGCCGACGTCCAGCGTCTCCCTATCCGTAATGATCACTGCGTTTTCCCCCCTCTTCACCTTCAGGCAGTTCTCCACGGCCTGTCTGACGCCTTCTGTCATTGTCCCCATGTCCGTCACTCCTTTGTCATGCCCTGTCGCTCATGTTACGGCCCATTTCTCCGGGCAACCCCGCCCACCGTCTGCCATACTACCCGCCCGGCCGACCGGCCGCAACCCCGCCTTCCGGCCATCCTCCCGACCGCCGCCCGCCCTCCGCGCCGATTGGGTTCGTTTCGCACGACTGTCTCTCCGCCGACACATCCGCGTTCGTAGTGACGCCTGCTTTCGCAGGGGGAGCCTGCCCCGGACTTGATCCGGGGCCGTCAGGCGTTTCCGTAGCATGGGCGTCCCGCCCATGATTCTGACCCGCGGACAGAGTTCCCGTAGCATGGGCATCCTGCCCATGATTCTGACCCGCGGACAGAGTTCCCGTAGCATGGGCATCCTGCCCATG
>CAYFUB010000439.1:0-39736 GCA_964346195.1 uncultured Pirellulales bacterium | reverse complement strand
CCGGACGTTCCGTCCTCCTCGTCAAAACCCAAATCCCCAATCGACTCCTGGACCTGATTGAACAACTGGGTCAACAGGACAGACTCGAAGTCCCTGGCGAGTTGCTTCTTGCGCTCATCGGAATGACTGGCCGGTGACATCCCACCGGCCGCCTCCTGTATTTCGTGCCTCGCACGAAGAGCATCTGTCGCCGAGGCGGAGACCACATGCTCCAGCGGCGGGATGATTGGCGGCATTACCACGGACTCGATACCATCCATGAACAATCCCCTACATGATGATGAGCTTGGCCTGAAGGGCCCCCGCCTTCTTCAGGGCGTTGAAGATGGCGATCAGGTCCCGCGGCGAGGCGCCGATGGCGTTGAGCGTCTTGGCCAGTTCCGAGACCGTCACCGACCGGGCCACCGGAATCAGGTAGGCATTCGGCTCTGCCACGCCCAACGATGTCTCGGGAATAATCACCGTCGTCCCGGCATCCGAGAAAGGCGCAACCGGCTGCGAGACGTAGGTCAACTCTTTTACCTTCACCACCAGGCTGCCCTGCGAGATGGCGACACCCGAGATGCCGACGTTCTCCCCGACGACGATGGTGCCCGTGCGCTCGTTGATGACAACCGTCGCGGGCACGTCCACGATCACCTCTTTCTGCGTGACCTCATCGATGAAAGCGATGATGCCGCTGGCGGTGATCTGTTCCGGCACGCCGACTCTTATCGCGCCGGCGTCCAGCACCACGGCCGTATCCGGATAGGACGTGTTGATCGCGTCACTGATGTGCTGGGCCGTCGAGAAATCGTTGTTCCGCAGGGTCAGCGTGAGATACCGCTGGCCGGCCACCTGCTCGATGAAGGTGCCCAGCTCGGATTTTTCCACGATCGCGCCGTCGGGGATGCGGCCGACGGTCTGGTGGTTTTTGGAGACGGAGGTCTGCGTTCCGGAAGCGGCCCAGCCCCCGAGAGACACGCCGCCCTGCGCGACGGCGTAGACCTGCCCGTCGAGACCGCGCAAGGGCGTCGGCAGGAGCATGGACCCCTGGAGGCTCTCGGCGTCGCCCAATGAAGAGACATCGACGTCAATGCGCGAGCCTTCGCGGTCGAAAGGCCCGAGCTCGGCCGAGACCATCACCACTGCCACGTTCCCGCCCGTCAGATTGGCGGGCGACAGGACCAGGCCTGAATCCCGCAATATGTTCGTCAGCATCTGCCGCGAAAGCAGCGTCGTATCCCCTGTGCCGGCCAAGCCCGTGACGAGGCCGATGCCGGTCAGCGGATTGCTGCGCACCCCCTGGATGTCGACGATATCCTTGATGCGCTCGCACCGACCCGCTCCCGGGAGGGCCAGCAGCAGAAACATCACGATTGCCCGGAAGGTTGGAACAATGGAATAGTGGAATGACGGGTGCAGCGGACCCCCAACGCGACATTTCGCCCTTGGGAGCCCAACGACCCGCGCCCTCCGCGCCGTTCCATCATCCCAATCATCCATCATTCCACCATTCCTGTATTCCATTTTCGCAAACTCCGGTGCAAGAAGGTCAACGAACGATCACCACGGCCAGACGATATCGAAGATTCGTCCGAGCCATCCCGGCCGCGTGTAGGGGGCCGATATACCGGCGTTCTTCGTCACGATGCGGAAGTTGGCGACGCGCTCGCTTCGGACGCTGTTGTCGAACGCAATGTCACTCGGCCGCACGATGCCGCTGACCTCGATCGTCTGGATGTCGCCCGCGATGTTCCGGTCGCGCGTGCCGAGCACGATCAGGCTGCCATTCGGAAGAATGTCGTGGACCACGACACTGACCCGGTCTTCGAAGCTCCGCTGGTCTTTGAAATCGGCCTTGCTCTTGAGCTCATTGCTCGATTCGGCGCTCATCGTGAAGCCGGGGATGCTCGGCAGAATATGGTCGATGTTCAGCTCCCCGTCGAAATCGCTCGAACGTGCGGTCTCTTTCCGTAGGTCGCGCTTCGCCTTGTTGTCCACCTTGCTGTCCTCGACGATGATGATGGTGAGGACATCGCCGATGCGGCGGGCCACGTCGTCGGTATAGAGCCCCCGCATATTCTTGTCCCGCCTGGCCCAGATCGACGCCGCACGCGACGGCCCGACCGACAACACCTGGACCAGTACGACCAGTAAAAGTAACGATTTCCTGCTCATCGATTCCCCACAAGAATTTTCGATTTACAATTTACCAATTACGAATCGGCTTTGCTCCAACCGAACACGCGCTTTTCTCCCCGGCTCAATCGTAGATATCAAATCGTACATCATAAATCCTAGAGCATCGGCTCGACGGTGCCGTCGGCGTTGACCTTGCAGACGATGACGCGGCTGGAATCCGTGTTGCGAACCTTCACGAATTCGCCGGCGCGGCCCTCCTGCAAGACGGTCCCGACCGCCGTCACCAACAATCCCGGCCTCTCAACGCGGATAACGACCGTCTCATTGCGCCGGATGATCACAGGCGACTGCACGGAGTTGACCATGTCCCGGCGAATCTCGGTATCTGCGGCCAGTGTGCGGACGGCGGCCAGCCCGTATGGCGGCTGCCAGCCGGCCGGCTCAGGCTGGTCGGAGACGGTGGTCTCGATCTTCACGTTTTCCGGCGTGAGTATCGCGCCTTCCGGGACCTCCTGAAGCGTCACGGCCCGGCGGCATCGATATCGCAATCGAAACGGTATGTCCCGCACACCTACCTGGCGCTCGTCCGCGGCGACAGCAATCTGAACCGTGACATAACCCCGCGCCCCGTTCCTGACGAAGCGAGGCGTTAACCGCAGTTCCGTCACCTGGCCCGGCAAGATCAGGTCCTTCGGCCGGGTCGTCGGCAGAGCCTCGGAGATCATGGGGCCGGGAGGATGCTGTTGCAGAAAGGCTTGGCCCGCTTCAATGAATTCCTCGGTCGTGATCATCTTCTGATGACGGCGGACCGTTACCGCCTCCGCCCCGGTCAGGCGCACCTGTTCAGCCGTAATGCCGAAGGAGGCCAGCCGGCTCAGGATTGTCGCACGATCCAGAACGGCCTTCTGGCCCGGCACCGAGAGCCGCCCCAGCCCGATCGCGCCCGCGACCGCCGCCACAGCGGGATCCCCCTTGACCACGCTGACCTGCCCGAGGGTCAGGAGGCTGTCCTGTACCCTCACCTCGCGCGGAAGATGGATGTGCAGCGGCACAGTCGCAGACACAGGGGTGGCAGCGATTTCGGATCGCGGATTTCGGACTCCGGATTCCGATCCGTGCACGAATCCGCAATCCGCAATCATCAATCCGCAATTGCCGATGATGCCAGCCGTCGCCACTATTACAATTGTGCATGAGAGCTTATGACCCATGAGGGGCTCCTACCGGAAGATGTTGGTCGTGTTGCGGAGCATTTCGTCGCCGGCCCGGATGGCGCGGGAGTTGAGCTCGTAGGCCCGCTGCGCCGTGATCAGATTCACCAACTCGGTGACCATCTGCACGTTCGATTTCTCCAGGAAGCCGGATTGAATCATGCCGAAGCCCTCCTCGCCGGCCGTCCCGACCAGGGCGTCCCCGCTTGCGTCGCTCGGGCCGTACAGGTTGTCCCCCTGGCTCGTCAGACCGGAGGGATTGACGAAACGGGCCAACTGGATGGTGCCGACGACCGAGCGGGACCCGCTGGAATCCAAGACGTTGACACCGCCGTCGATACCGATGTCAATGGACACGGCATCCGTCGGAACGGAGATGGCCGGCTCGATCTGATAGCCCGTGAGAGTGACGAGTTGCCCGATGGCATTGATCTGCAGGGCGCCGTCGCGCGTATAGCGGGTGTCGCCGTTCGGCATGGTGACCTGCAGGAAACCGTCGCCGCGGATCGCGATGTCGAGATTGCGCCCGGTGTTCTCGAACTGCCCGGGGCTGAAGACCCGCAGGGTGGCCGCCGTCCGGACCCCGTTTCCCACCTCCGTTCCCGTCGGAGCGTTGATGCCCGGCGAGATTTCCGTGCCCGGCTCCTTCAGCTTCTCGTACAGCAGGTCTTGAAATTCGACCTGGCTGCGCTTGAACCCCGTGGTACTGACGTTCGCCAGATTATTGGCGATGACGTTCACCAGCATCTCCTGGGCCGCCATGCCCGTGGCCGAGGTCGAAAACGCCTTCAGCATATGCCTGTCCCCTTCCTTGATTTACGATTTACCATTTACGATTTACGATTGCCGCTCGCGCCGGGTGCCACGATTGCGAGAGTATGGGTGGCAAGTTTGACAGCGACAGCAAATCGTAAATCATAAATCGTAGATTCCTTTAGCCCATCGCCACGCCGATCGTGCTGCTCGTCGTCTCGCGCGCGACGCTCACCAGTTTCATGTTCGCCTCGTAGAGCCGCGAAACGAGAATCATGTTGACCAACTCATCGACCAGTTTCACATTGGAGGCTTCCTTGTAACCCTGCTTGACCGTCGCCTCCGAAGCGTCCACCGGCTCGACGCCTTGCGGGGCGCGGAAGCAGTTGAGCCCCGCGGGCAACAACTGGTCCTCCCGATCCGGGAACTCGACGATTCGGAATTGCCCGATCAAGGCCTGCCCCGCATGAATCCGCCCGTCGCTGTCGACATGAATCCGCGCCGCGTCCACACCGGGAGGCACGAGCAGCGGGCCCGACAAGCCCGCCACGAGCCGGCCCGCAGTATCGACGATCTGACCATTCGGGCTCGTCGTGAGGATGCCGTGCCGCGTGTACAACGGGCCCGCCGGACTCTCGATGACAAAGAAGCCCTTACCATGAAGAGCGAAGTCGAGCGTGCGGTCCGTCTGCACCAGGTCGCCCTGCGAGAAATCGAAAACCTCCGGCGACTCTTCGCCGCCGCCGGCCTGCTCCTGTTCCTGCGCCGCCAGGGCGTTCGTGAACGCGTTGCACCGGCGCTTGAAGCCCGTCGTGCTGACGTTCGCCATGTTGTGCGCGATGATCTCGAACTCCCTGGTCAGGGCCTCCAGACTCGCACTAACTTGGGTCGGAATGTCTGCCACCTGTAACTCCCGCGGTCGCTATGACTGCGGCATCGCAGTCCTCACGCGTCCGGCTGTTCCACTCGCCTCCGGGGTGTACCCCTCACTACGGTAATCCGCGTCGGCGCACGCCTGATTCACCATGTGGATGAGATCGTCGGTCTCAGCATCACTCAAATCACTCAACTCCACGGCGATCGACAATCCCCGGCTCGTCCTCTGGCAGCGCCTTACTCGCCCGACGGCGGCTACCGTGCGTTCCACTCTCGGAGCATGGTCCTGGCCGCCGACGGCGCCCACCGCGTCGGTCAGTCCGAACACCATGAGCACCCTGTCTGCCGCGATATTCCAACTGCTCAAAGCATCTTGTCCGGCCTCTTCGCCGCACGGGAGGGCAATCAAATAACCCAGCTTCTCCCGCACCTCGGCGAGTTCCACCTTCAGTTGCTCATTCTCCTGAGGCGTTCGGGTGCGTGCACATTCCGCCAGCAGTTGGGCCATGCCCCGGTCGAAAGCGTCCTCCCGCGTGAGAATATCCTGGGGACGCCGCAGTCCACTTCGGTCCGCAATGGCCAGCAGGACCTGGCACTCACGGGCGCTGAGCCCCCGCCGCATGGCATCCTCGGCGAACAACTCGCGCTTCCGTTGCTGGCTCTGCACCCAGCGCCGGTAGCTCACCCACATCAGCAGGACCACCAGCACGACCAGGACCACGCCGGCCCCGAGCATGAGCCCGTACTCGGCGCGGGACCCGACGTTCACCCGTTGCGCCGCCGACCATCGCTCGGCAGGTGTCAGTGCCAGTATGATGTGCTCGATGCCCTGCATTATGGTGTGTCAGTCACTCATCATCTGATCAGGCTTGTCAGCTCGCGCAGAATGTCGTTGGCCACCCGGATCGTCCGGGCATTCGCCTGAAAGCCGTTCTGCGCCTGAATCAGGTTCACGAACTCCGTCGCCACGTCCGCATTCGATTTCTCCAGGGCGCTGCCCCGGACGGCGCCGGCCCCGCTGCTCATCGCCTGGGTGGCGACCGCCCCGCCGGAGTTGGCGGAGGGCGAGAAATATCCGCCGCCCTCGTTCTGCAGGCCCGCCGGGTTCTTGAACACCGCGATCTGCAGCAGAGCCAAGTCCTTCTTGATACCGTTCGAGAAGGCGCCGATGAGTATGCCTTCATTGTCCACCGACACGGCGGAGAGGCTGCCCGCCTCATACCCGTCCTGCTCGCGTGCCACGGCGGTGGAGTTGCCCGCGAACTGCGTCAGGCCGTCGAACGCGCCTACGGTCCCGAAGTTCAACTGGATGGTCTGGGGATGGGCGGTGTCATGGTTGAAAGTAATGACGAACTGTGCCGCCTCAGTACTGGGAAGGCCGGCAAACGCGCCGCTCTGGGCATCGAAGGCCAGCCCGTCCACGCGACGGTCCTCGGGATCTATCCCAAAGACATCTCCGACGAACGTGATCCCGCTGATGCGGCGATTGGCGAGATCGATCTCGCGCACGTGTCCCGTGACCGAGGTCAGGACCAGGTCCCACGTATTGACCGTGTCGGTTCGGACGAACGCCGCAGAAAGCACGTGCTTGCCG
Organism: uncultured Pirellulales bacterium; assembly: GCA_964346195.1. Taxonomy (GTDB): domain Bacteria; phylum Planctomycetota; class Phycisphaerae; order Sedimentisphaerales; family Anaerobacaceae; genus PLanc-01. Next base: position 33,178 of record CAYFUB010000439.1, on the reverse strand, counting down.
CCCAGGGAATCGTAGATGGCAATGTTCACATTCTTGACCTCATCGCCGCCGACGGTGGTGACCTCGAAATAGGGCGGGGTCTCCAGAACACCCGCACCGGAGTAGGCGAGCGTAATATCGGACTTGCTGACCCCCGACTCATCATCCGCGATGCGGATTCGGCCATCCTCCAGAGAGGCCGTGGCCCCGCTCAGGACGTTGTTGTTCAGGTGGTCGATCAGGTTTCCCATCATCGTCGTTTCGGTCACTGTGAAGTCCGGGCCGCTGAACGCGGTGCCGTCCTTGTGGAAGCCGGAAATCGTGATGGTCCCCGTCTCGCCGGCGCCCAATTCGCCGTCGGCGCCGGAGCCGCCGCTGAACTGGTCGAGCTGATCGATCTGGGTATCCAGTGCCGCTTCGGTGTTGCCGTCGAAGGTGTAGGTCCGAGCGGACGTCAGCACCTGGGCGCGCGGCGTTCCGAGCGCATCAGCACTGAGATTGCCGGTCAGGGTGACCTGCGAGGTGGCTTGTGCCGGCAGAGCGACGTCATACGGCACCCGAATACTGTCGTCGCCGGTGACCTGAAATCCATCGGCCTCTCCGGTCACGCCGATGCGCTGAACCCGATAGCCCGTGGAGGGATCGACCAGGCGTCCGCTCGGATCGACCCCGAACGCGCCCGCGCGCGTATAGAGGGGCCGCTCGCCGTCGCTGACGACGAAGTATCCCTGGCCGTCGATGGCCATGTCCAGCGGATTGCCAGTATTGACAATGCTGCCCTGCCCCACGTCGGGGGTAATGCTGGCCGTCGTGACGCCGCCTCCCATGTATTGCGGATTGGTGCCACCGATGCGGCCGATGGGCTGTGAAGCCTCTCTGAGGGTCTGACCCAACACCTCCGCGAACTCAATTCGGCTGGCCTTGAAGGCGGTGGTGTTGACATTCGCCAGATTGTTGCCGGCCGCATCCAGCATCTGCTGATGAGCCGCAAGCCCGCTGATTCCCGATGACAATGCATCTGTCATGTCTGCCTTCTCCTACTAGTGAAAACGCCGATTCTCCGTCAGTCCCGGATCGACAGGACGTCCGCCAACTTGACCCTGTCGTCACCGACCGTCAGGATGATCTCCCCGTCATCACCAATCGTGACTTCCTCCACCTCACCGGTTTTGGTGCCCACCGCACCGTCCGCAGACTCCGACCGGAAGGAAACTTCCTTGCCGATCAACGAGCTGGCGTAACTGCGCTGCACGGACTCGAGCACTTTGCCGAAGGACGTGTTCAAGCCCTCCATTTGCTGTAGTTGCGAGAACTGCGCCAATTGCGCCGCCATGTCCTTGTTGTCCAGCGGCTCGAGGGGATTCTGGTTCTGCAGTTGCGTCACCAGCAGTTTCATGTAATCCATCTGGATGTCACTGGCCGAAGCGGCCGTCGTTACCGAATTCATCCGTCGTGATCCTCAATGTAATGTAGATATCTGCCATGCACCTCGCGGCCGAATCCGCACGTGCACCGATGGACAAAATAGAGCAACTCGCGTGCCACGCGAGCATGTCACGCACGAATGTAGTGAAAGGAAATCACCGCGTCTGCGGCGGACATAGTGATACGGCGGATTGTCGGCGCGGCCGTCGCAGCGCCGGTCTGAAAGCGGTCCCGGCGAGCGCCAGGAAAAATCTTCTCAGCGCGCGGAAAATTTTTCCGGCGCGCATTTGTCCGCGCGCCGAAGGCGAGACAATTCCGCCGACCGACAAAGCGACATCAGCGCGTCCCATAAGAAGCATGGCCCGATTCCTGTTCAAACATGCGTGTTCACCGGCGGTCACAAGCGCGCTTCGGAACTGTCCCATAACGGAGTGACATCCGACGGATGCGCGGCGGGTCGTTTCACGTCATCAGACCTTCGCCCGACCCAATAAAGATTAAAGATGTTCAAAACGCGCTGTCGATTGGTGGATTCATAACACGACGATTGCACGGCAGCCGACACGTGGACCAGGTTTGGGGAGATATGAGTCTACTGCGAAGAGTTGTGGTCGTCAGCAGGAAGCCGCTGCTGCACGACGTGGCACACGCGATCGCTCGCGAGGTTTTCGTGGCCGATGATATGGACGAGGCCGCGGATATTGTCGCCGCCGTGACGCCGGACATGGCCGTCTTCGACGAGACGTGCGCACCGCATCATATCCACGCCTGCATGGAGCGAAGCGCGGGCAGCCCGGACCGGCCGCGTGCGACGGTCGTCGCCACCGCGAGCGATGCTCCCTTCTCTGAGAGCGAGTACCGACAGGCCGGCGCCACTCATTGCCTGGCGGGCCAGGAGAATTATGGGCGTCTGCATGACATCGCGGCCGAGATCCACGAGCAAGCCCGGCGACAGGCCCAAACCCGTACGAATGATGATGATTACTTCCTGGATGAGACAGCCGCCGCCGTCGGCATGGTCGGGCGCAGCAAAGCTGTCGTCAAGACCCTCCGGATGATCAAGCTCGTCGCGGCCAGCCAGTGCAATCCCGTTCTCGTCATGGGCGACACCGGCACGGGCAAGGAAGTCGCCGCCAGGGCCGTCCACCTGCTCCGGCACCCGGCCGAGCCATTCGTAGCCGTCAATTGCGCGGCGCTCACGACCGGCCTGCTCGAAAGCGAGCTCTTCGGACACGTTAAAGGTTCCTTCACCGGCGCCGACCGTGACAAGACGGGGCTGCTCGAGCTGGCAGGCGCGGGAACCATTTTCCTGGACGAGATCAGTGAGATGCCGCTCGAATTGCAGGCCAAACTGCTGCGCGTGCTGCAGGAAAAAACGTTCCGCAAAGTCGGCGGCACCCGGGATATCATCTGCCGGGCGACCATCATCACCTCCAGCAATCGCGATCTGAAGAAGGAGGTGCGGGAAAAGAGGTTCCGGCAGGATTTGTATTATCGTCTGAACATCTGCCCAATCGTCCTGGCGTCGCTGCACGGCCCGGAGCGACGAGACGACATCGAGATGCTGGCAAACTACTTTCTCAAAACCTCCGGAATCTGCGCGGCCAGGCCGAACCAAATCACATCGATTACCAGACTTGCGATGGAAGCGCTCTGCCGGCACACTTGGCCCGGCAACGTGCGTGAGCTGCGCAACGTGGTCGAGCGGGCCATGCTGCTCGAGACGACGGACAAAATCGGCCTTAACAGTATTGTGATCGATTCCCTCGATAGCGGCGAGACCCCCGGCCCTGGCGCCGGCGGGCACGCCAAGGACTTCTCCCTGGAGAAGGCCGAGCGCGAGCTGATTGCCCGCGCCCTGCACGAGACCGGCTGGCAGAAGACACAGGCCGCCGCCCTGCTCGGCATCACGCGCGCCACCCTCTACGCCAAAGTCAAACAGTACGACATCCGCAAGGACAAGCCCGGCGCGTGCGCGGCGCAGGCCGATACCCCCCAGTCCGCACAGCCTGAAGTCGCGGCCGCATGTTGAGGCCCACCAACAGTGAGCGCTACCCGGCGCTCATTCGTCGCCTCTGCGAAAGCGGGTTCGGCCGTCACGTCGCCACGACTCTTTCGTTCCTGCGCAGGCAGAAATCCGGACACGTCACGCATCGGGACTGTGCTTCAGGCATTAGCACGTTCGTGTGTCGCGGGTCGGCTGGACCCCTACCCATTCGACCGCGCTCCGGGCAGGCTTTGCGCAGGGGTGACAAACCTGCGCTGATCGCGACAACCGCAGCAGTTTCCGGACACGCGCCGACCCGGTTGGAAGTTCCCAGGTATCGACGCACGCGGCCACCTCTCGATCTGGTTCCCGATGAAGCCCTCGACCAGGAAAAATCTTCCGCGCCGCGGAATCCCGTCGTCCCGGAGACGAGCGATTCCTGTCGAGACGGCGTATGGTTCCATCCCTGTCAGAAAATCTGTCGAGCCGTATAGAATCCTGACACGACAGCGAAGTCCCCGGCCGTGCGACGGATGGCCCGGAGAGCCTTTTCAGTTCCGAGCCGCGCAGTTCTCATCTATGCGTGTCGTATCCGCGCATCTGGCACGGCTGTTGCTCAATAGAGAGACGGTTTCGGGCCGCGCCGATGGAAAATGGAGCGGTCCGGCCGGGTCACATTCGCGTTCGAATGGATGCACAGAACGATGGCCGTGAACAGACAACCGCCGGAGCACCAGAAAGAAGAGATGCCGCCGCAGACGCCGCCCGGCGAGGACCGCTCCACATCGGCCCTGCGTGAAGAGCTGGAGCAGGACGACATCTTCTGCATGCTGGCCAAGTACGCCTCCGCGTCCACTCAACCCAGCCGTGCGGACAGGCCCGCCGTCCAATCCCCCGCGGCGGATTCCCCAGCACAAGTCCCGCCCCCCGCCGCTTCTTCTCCATCTCCTGCGATCTGTTCCGCGTCCCCTGTCGTTTCTTCTCCGTCCCCCGTTGTTTGTTCCCTGCCCCCTGTCGTCCATTCGAGCCGATTGTTCCCGATGCAGGTGGCCCTGTTGGCAGGGACCGTTATCGTCGGCGCGCTGTTCGTTTACGCATTCCTCGGGCGGATGAGGCAAACGCCACACGTGAGCCGGGCGGATGCGCCGGGATCGTGGCAGAATACCTATGTGCCCCCGCAGCCACAAGCGGCCGGCCCGGCACCACAACAGCCGTCGCTGGGGATCGTCGAACCCAGTCTGCCCGGCCCTGAGCCGCTCTCCCTGCAATTAGCCGAGAAACTGTACCTGGGCCGCGATTTCGAGCACGCTCTGGTTATGTACGACAAGCTTCATCGGCGGCTGCCTGCTACGGAGGAGAATCAGCCCCTGCGCGACCTGCTGCTGCTGCGCATGGCTTTGTGCCACAAGAACGACGGCGACGTAGCAGGGGCCGACAGCTTGTTCAGGACGGTGTCCCTTAGTCGGCTGCCGATTCTCAGGACCCTGGCTCGGTATCACCAGAGTGCGATCCTCATGAATCGAAAGCGCTTCCTGGAAGCAGCGGCGAAGGTCTGGCAGACGACCGCCCTGATCGAGGTCATCGACCACGACAGGAAGTGGGTGTCGGCCGTCCAACGGCAATGCCGCTTCCTTGCGGCCGAAACCATGACCCGTAACCTCCTGTCCTTGTGCGACGCCGACAACGATGTGCCGGCGGAGTTATGGACCCGGCACCCTGACATCGATCCGTTCACCGGAATGGAGGAGCCGCAACTGCGGGCTCTCCTGACCTCGGGAGCCGAGAAGCTCGACACGGCACTGCTCAGCCCGCAAATCCGCCCCGCCGGCGACAGGAGTGCGATACGCCGCTGGTCCGTGCTCTGCAACGGGGCTTCGCTCGAGGAACTGCTGGCCCGATTCGCCAGCCATGCCAGACTCGACGTTCGCTGGACCGACAACGGGCAGGCGGTCCCCGCTGAAGACAACATGCGCCGAAGACCGGTTTATCTGTATTTGGCATCGGCCTCGGCCCAAGAGGTTGTCACGACCGCGGCCGGAAGCGTCGGCCTCCTCGCCCGGATCGATGACAAGGGCAACGTCAACGTGCTGGACCCCGCTTCCTATTCCTCGCTCGCCGAGCATACGAACGTTCTGGCGGACGAATCGGCCTCCCTGTGGCGGCGGTTCCTGATGGCCGCGGAGGACGAGGAGCGCGCCGCGAACAGCCATTTCGCCCTCGGGCTGCTCCAGACCGTGCGCGGGCAGTTCGATGAAGCCATTGCCGAATACAAGCTGGTGGCGAACCGTTTCGCCAAGCACAACCTGGCTCCGCACGCTCTGCTTCACTCGGGAAAACTGAAGGTAAGACTGCGTGACTATGTTGGCGCCCATGAAGACTTCAAGCAGCTCGTGGAGGTCTACCCGGAATCGGATCTGTCCGATCCGGCCTGCCTGTATCTGGCCGAGGCAACCATGAAGGCCGGGCTGTATGAGGAAGCCACCGGCCTGTACCGCAAGGTCTACAATCTGGGTCTCTCGGCCGAAGCTCAGGCCGAATCGGCCCTGGGCGCGGGACGGTGTTTCCACGAAACGGGGAATTACGAGCAGGCGGCCCATTGGTTGAACCGATACGTCACGCTGGCAAGGGATCAGAACCGCCCCGAATTTCACGCCGCCTGTCTGCTGCTCGGCAAGACCTACCTGGCCCTGCACAACCCACAGCAGGCCCAAGTCGTATTGAACCTGGCGCTCAAGGGCGAGCTGTCCCGCCAGCAGCACGTGGAAACCATCGCCGTCCTGACCAGGACCTATATCGAGCAGGGGCTTTTCCTCGAAGCCCTGCAAATCCTGGAGGCGGCGGGCAGGCTGCAGTTGTCGCAACAGGAGACGATCGAGCTGCTGCTGCTGCGAGTACAGGTGCTCCGTTCCATCGGACTGACGGACAAGGCGATTGCCCTGCTCGCGGAGAAGGGCCAGTTTCTGCCCAGCTCGGAACTGAAGGGCAAAGTGGCAATCGAGCTGGCACGATGTTACGTCGAAGCCGGCGCTCTCGAGCCGGCTCGCAAGACGCTCAGCGAGGCGTTCGGTCTGGTCGAGCCCGGGTCTCTCGCTCAACAGATCGGCTGCGAGCTGGTGAGAACGTGCTTGCGGTTGGGCGAGGCGGGGCAAGCCATATCCGTTTGCTCTCGGATGCTGGAGCACGCCGGCCCGGTCGAGCGCGAGCTGATTATGGATTTGCTGGCCGAGGGTTACCGCGCACAAGCGAAATATGACCGCGCCGTGGCTGTGCTGTTGGACCGATACGACGGAACCGCCGACCCCAACCGGGCCAGGAACTGAACACGGCAAGAGAGAAGGAGCGAATGAGAATGATCGGGAAACATCTGCTGTTGCGACTAAGTGAAAGCGGTCGAGTGAATCCATGCCCCCCGCGCGAAGGCCACCTGCCTCTTGCGGCCATACCGGCGCTTTGCCTGTGCCTGTGTCTCTACTCATTCTGCTGTGCTCAGGGCGGCATCGTCAAGGCCGAAGGCCCTGGCGATGACTTCAACGCACACGCCGGAACCAGCGCCAAGCAAGCCCGCAGCGCCGTGGCGCGTCCGGGCTCGACGATGCCACCCACCCGGACGGGCCTTACGAGCCGGACAGGAGATCAGGCCAACACCTTGCATCCGGGCCCGCAACCTGCCGGAGGTCTGATTCCGGAGCTCTGGTCCAGCCGGATTACGGCCCCGGCCCCGAACGAGGATGCCGAGACGAGGCTGGCGCTATGGCAGCTTATCCGACAGGTCCGTTCCGTGAAGTTCGACAATGGCGAGTCGGCCCGCTCGACGCCGCCTCCCGCCGCACCTACGATCACGCCGGACCCGGCCGCAACGGGGCCGCGAGTTGTACTGACGGCGACGCCCACAATACCCGCCGCCAAACCGGAGACGAGGTCAGTTGAACCGCAGGTTGCTGTCGCAGCCACAGAGGAGAACGGCTCATCGCTTTCGCCCAAGGCCAAGAGAGCGCTCGAAGGTCTGCTCCAGGACCCCCGTCAGGTTCACGACCCGCTCGAAATGGCGGAGTTGCTGTTCCTGAGCGGCCGGCCGGCGGACGCCGTTTCCTTTTATGAAAAGGCGCTCGAACACACCAGCGCCGGGGATGCCGCCACGGCTCAGGACCGGGCCTGGATCCTCTTTCAACTGGCCAACTGTCTCCGCGAGACAGACTTGAGCAAGGCGCAGAAAACCTACACGCAACTTATCTCCGAGTACCCGAGCTCACCGTGGACGGAACTGGCCAAGGCTCAGGGGCAACTCGTCGGCTGGTATCAGAAGGACCAGCCGCACCAGTTGATAGCGTCCCGGCAGCCGTAATCTGCCGGACCTCCCGACTGAAGCGAAGCTCAAGGAGTGAGCAGAACCGAGATGAACGACAAGAGCAGAACCCAGCCGCATGATGATAACGCGATCGTGCTGATCGTTGACGATGAGCCCCAGACCATCCGGCTCATGCTCGAGATTCTCGCACGCCGGGGCGTAGGCGCCCGATTGGCTGCCACGCGAAAAGCCACCATGGAGGCCATCGACAAGAGCCGCTGCGACCTGGTCTTCCTCGGCGTCCGGATCACTGACACGCCGGAACAGTCGGGCGCGTTCGCGCTGTTGAACGAGATTCGGGCGACGGCTCCCGAAATGCCGGTGGTCATGATGGCCGAGCCCGTCGTTTGCCGCGCGGTTCCCCAAACGCCGAATTTCCCGTCTGGGGCCCCCGGTGACGTTGCGAAGCGTTCTTTTTCATGCCCTTGCGGGCACACCACAAACCAGGCCGTTCGCGCCATACAGGCAGGCTGCCGCGAGTTCCTGCTCAAGCCGCTCGACCCCCAGGACATTGACAATCTGCTGGAGACTCTGCTGCCCAATCGCCAGGTGGCGACGACGGTCTCCGGCCACGAAGGCAACCGTTGCCTCTACCAGATCGTGGGCAAGAGCCCGAAACTCCTCCGGACCGTCACACTGGCCGAGCGGATCGCCCCCACCTCCGTGCCCGTTCTCATCAGCGGTGAGAGTGGCACGGGCAAGGAGTTGGTCTCGCTCCTGATCCATCACAAGAGCCTGCGGGCCCTGGGGCCGTTCGTGCGCGTCAACTGTGCGGCACTGAGTGACACGCTGCTCGAAAGCGAGCTGTTCGGTCACGAGAAAGGCGCTTTCACCGGCGCCTGCGCTCAGCGCAAAGGCCGCTTCGAGATGGCGCATGGCGGGACGCTGCTGCTGGATGAGATCACGGAAACGCCGCCCAGGTTTCAGGCGAAGCTGCTCCGCATTCTCGAGCAGCAGGAGTTCGAGCGTGTCGGCGGCAACGAAAACGTCAAGGTGAACGTCCGTGTCGTCAGCACGACGAACCGGGACCTGCTGCATGAGGTCCGGATGGGCCGTTTCCGGCAGGATTTGTACTACCGGCTCAGCGCTGCCCGGATCGTCCTGGCGCCCCTGCGCGAGCGCCGCGAGGACCTGCCCGAGCTGGTCTGGCACTTTGTGAATCTCTACGCCAGAGAGACCCAGCGCCGAATCCGGCAGCTTGATTCGACGATGATGGAGATTCTCGCCCGATACGACTGGCCGGGCAACGTCCGGCAGTTGCGGAACGTGGTGTTGACGTCGCTCATCCTCGGCGCCGGCCCGACATTGTCCCTGGCCGACGTCTCGTGGCTCTTCGACGAGTTGCAGCCGGTGCCGCAACACGATACCGCCGCCCCACCGCCTGTGGGTGGCATCGGCAAGGTCGAAGGGCTTGCCGATGGCCCTGTCATGGGTATTGGCACACCATCGGCAAGCGTGCGCTCGCTGCTGCCACCCTCTGCAATCCGAAATCCGAAATCGGAAATGACCGTTGGCGGCATTCCACTGGAGGAACTCGAACGCCGGGCGATCCTCGAAACGCTGCGTCAAACCTCCGGCAACCAGACGAGGGCGGCCAAGGTCCTCGGTATCAGCGATCGGACCTTGCGCGAAAAGGTGCGCCGGTATCGCAAACAGGAATGTCTGCAAACCGTGCCCTAGTGGCAAAAGAACTTGACCTTGTGAATGAGGGAACAAGTCGTGGCCGAACAAGAGAACGCCGAAAGAGAAAAGAGCGTGGAACCGAGATCTCCGGAAGGCGAGGGTTTGCGCGCGAGGCTCCTGCCCTGGGTGATTACAGGATCGGTCATCATTGTTCTGGCTGCCGCGGGTTTCATCGTCGGACGACTGTTCGGCACGCGGGGCCGGTCGCAGACGGCATCCGGCGCAGCGCCGGTCAATCCGGCTGACGCCGCTCGCGTAGAGGCCCCGGGCATTCAGGCAGACATGGACAAGAGCTGGTACTACGACCTGGAACCCGTGGTGGCAAACCTGAATGAGCCCGGCGTCACCCGTTACGTTCGAGTGAGCCTGACTCTGGAAGTCAGCAGCACTCTGGAGCAGAAGGAAGGAATGGCTTTTCTGGATCAGAAGAGACCTCTCATGAAGCACTGGCTGACGCTTCACCTCGCGAATCAGACGCTCGACGATATACGCGGCGAGAAGAACCTGCTGCGGTTGCAGACGCAAATCTCCGACGCGCTCAACCAGGGCCTGTTCCCGGACACGACACCGCGGATCAAGCGGGTGCTCTTCAAGGAGTTTGCGATCCAATGAGCGTCGCCACGGCCGATCATCTCAGCAGCGCGCGGGTGCGGCAGCTTCTGGCCGCCGTGGGCTCGGAGTCCTCGGCGCGAAATGCCGGGTTGGGGACCCCCTCGGCCGACGAGCCGAACGAGCAGGCCGGGCAGGTTGCCGAGTACGACTGGCGTGACCCGCACTATTTTAACGAGGAACAGCTCAACCGCCTCGCCGCGCTCATGAGCCAGGTCGGGGCGCGGATGGCCGGTACCTTTGCACACTTTCACAGGAGCGAGTTCGACGTTTCGCCGATCTCCATCACTCAGCATTTCGCCGGCGATGTGCGCGACTGCCTCGGCACCGACGGTGACTACCATCTGACCTTCGGCACCGAGAAAAGCCAAGCATGTGGCTTCGCCCTGATGCCGGTCGAGGCGGCCCTGGCCTGGACCTCGCTGCTCCTGGGCGACTCGGAACCGAACAACGATCCGCCACGGACGTTTTCTCCGCTGGAAGAATCACTCCTGTCCGACCTGGCGGCGGCCGTGGTCGAAAGTTTTCTCGTTTCCCTGCGGCCACACGGCCATCTCAAATCGGACGGCCGGTTGGGCAAAGGGCAGCCGAGCATTCAGTATGAACTGACCGAGGAGATCTGCAGGATCGCCTGGCGGATCAAAAAGGTCGATTCTAACGAGACGTCGGAAGTCGTCTTTGTGCTGCCTTGCAGCAAGCTCGCGGCCCTCGTCGGCAAAATCAGCGCGGCGACCGCCCAGCCTGCGCCGCAGGAACTGTCCCGCATGCTGATGGAGCACCTGCAGCAGATGCCCGTGACGGTTACGGCCCGGTTCGCCGCTACGACCGTTGGTTTCCGCGAGATCCTGGACTTGAGCCGGGGCGACGTTCTGCTGCTCGGCAAGCAGCTCGATGATCCCGTGGAGCTACTGATCGACGGCCGTACGGTCTTTCGCGGCCGGCCGGCCCGGTCGAACGGGCGCTATGCAGTACTTATCACCGAATCCAGGACCGATCGTACGCAGGAAACAAGAAATGCCGGAGCCACTAAATGACGCAACGATTGGAAGAACAGGACGAGTCGACGATGGCCCGTGGCGAGGGCGTCCCGCCCCTGGAAGAACAAGGCAGGACCAAGGAGACCCCAAACGCCCGAACGCGCAGCAGCCCTCCGGGCCGAGAGAATCGCGTTCGCGAACCCGTGCCGACCGCGCCACAAAAGGATACGACGACCATGCCCGAAACCGCGAACGCGCCGACACAGGATGAGCCACAGGCCGAGAAGGGCGCGACCACGGAAACTGTTTCCCGGCCGCAGGTCAATACCGTGGAGTTCCCGGAGGCGCCCGAGGACACGCCCGCCGTCGGCAGCAACCAACTCGATATTCTTCTCGACATGGATGTTCCGGTCACGGTGGTCCTCGGTGCGACCCAGGTGCCGGTGCGGCGGCTCCTGCAGCTCGGGCCCGGCTCGGTGCTCAGACTGGAAAAGCCGGTTGAAGCGCCGGCCGACTTGTTCCTCAAGGACGCGAAATTCGCCGAGGCGGACGTCGTCGTCGTGGACAGCCGGTTCGCAGTGCGCGTCAAACAGATCGTCACGGCCGCCACGGCCGAGAAATAGGTCCGGCACGTGCTCGAACCACGAAAGGGAATCCGAAATGCGAAACGCTTCGTGCGTATCGTAAGTTGACGTATGGCTTCTGACCGATCCTTAGCAGCAAGTCTGTCCGCGGGCGATGACGGCATCCTGAATGTGCCGCTGGCCTCGCACAGCAACGTCATTCTGGCGATTGGACTGATCACTGTCCTGGCCACGTTGATCATTCCGCTGCCGACGACCCTGCTCGATTTGCTGCTGGCCTGCAGCGTCTCGCTGGCGATAGCGGTGCTCATTGTGACGCTTTCCACCCGGGAGTCGCTCGAATTATCGACGTTCCCCTCTCTGCTGCTGTTCGTCACGCTGTTCCGGTTGTCCCTGAATGTCGCCTCGACCCGGCTGATCCTGCTGCAGGGCGACGCGGGCCGAATCATTCAGACGTTCGGCGGCTTCGTCGCCGGCGGCAGCCTCGTGGTCGGGCTCGTGATCTTCCTGATCCTCGTTGTCATTCAGTTCATCGTCATCACCAAGGGCGCCGAGCGCATCAGTGAAGTTTCCGCCCGTTTCACTCTCGACGCCATGCCCGGCAAGCAGATGGCCATTGACGCCGACCTGAACGCCGGCGCCATCACGGAGTCCCAGGCGAACGAGCGGCGCGCCAAGATCGTCAAGGAGAGCGAGTTCTACGGGGCGATGGACGGCGCCAGCAAGTTCATCCGGGGCGACGCCAAGGCCGGCCTGCTCATCACCGCCGTCAACCTCGTCGGCGGCATCGCCATGGGCTATTCCCGCGGCATGAGCATCTCCGATGCGCTCAGAACCTATTCGATTCTCTCCATCGGCGACGGCCTGGTCAGTCAGATCCCCTCGGTCATCATCTCCGTCAGCTCGGGCTTTCTGGTCACGAAAATCTCGTCGCGCCACAGCGTCGGACAGGACCTTTCCAGGCAGTTCCTCAAAGCCGGCCAGCCCCTGATGACCGCCGCCGTGATTATCGCCGCCATGGCGTTCGTGCCGGGAATGCCGATGGTCCAGTTTCTCGCTCTGGCCGGCGGCGTCGCGCTGATCGGGCGGATGGCAGGCAAAGCCGAGAAAGCCCGGCCGCAGCAGCCGACCACGCCGAAGAAGAAAACGGACAAGGAGCCCGTGGAGGACCTGCTCGACGTGGACCGCATTTCCGTCCACGTCGGTGTGCGCCTGATCGGCATGGTCGATCCGCGCCGGAGCAACACGATCTTCGACCGCATCGGTGCCCTGCGCCGGCAGTTCGCCCAGCAGCTCGGCCTGGTGATTCCATTGGTCCGGCTGCGGGACGACCTGAATCTCGAGCCCAATGCCTATGAGGTCCGGCTCTGCGAGATTCCCGTCGCCAAGGGCTTCCTGGAGCCGGAGATGTTCCTCGCCATGGACGCCGGCGCCGTGGGACAGAAGATCGACGGGATCAAGACCAGCGAGCCGGTGTACGGACTGCCGGCCTTGTGGATCGCCGCCACGAAGAAGGAGGCCGCCGAGTTGAGCGGGTACACTGTCATCGACCCGGAGTCTGTGTTCATCACCCACCTGTCCGAGACGCTCAAGAAGCATGCGGACGAACTGCTCACCCGCGAGGACGTGCAACTCCTGATCGACCGGCTGCGCAAGAACCAGCCCTCCCTCGTCGGCGAGGTCATCGGCGCCGAAGGCGAAGTCTCGGTCGGCCTGTTGCAGCGCGTGCTGAGGAACCTGCTCAAGAGCGGCATTCCGATTCGGGAGTTGACCGCCATCCTCGAAGCCCTGGCTGAGAACGCCGCCCGGACCAAGAACGCCTCGACGCTCACCGAGGTCGTCCGCAAGTCGCTGAGCCGAACGATCACCGAGCAGTACAGGGACCCGGGCGGCAAGGTGACCGCCATCACCTTCGCCCCGGCTTTCGAGCACCGCCTGACGTCAACACTTCGCCAGGAAGGCGGTGACCTCGTACTCACCGTCCCGGCGGAAACGGCCATCGAACTGAACCGCAGGATCGCCGCGGCCTGGAAGTCGGCGATGGACCAGGGCAAGGACAAGGTCGTCCTGCTCTGCGACGCCCGGCTGCGCGCCGCGCTGGCGCAGATGCTGTCACGCGCTCTGGCCATGCTCCCGGTGGTGGCGTACGACGAAATCGTCCTGGGAACGGAGGTCGAGCCGCTCGAGACGATCTCGGTTGCATGGGACGAAATGACGATGACGAACGAACAGGAGCAGCTCACCGCCGCTTCTGCGGGAGCATGACTCGGTAGAACCGGGAATGGTCAGGAAAGATGAGAACGGAAAGAAACAGGTATGAAGGCCAATGCCGTGCGAAGAACCGCGGCCCTGCCAACTGCGAACGGCCCGGATTCCCGGGCCGGGGTCCGCACAAGCCACTCAGATGGGTGGCAACGTCAAGGCTGAAGGCCTTGGCGATGATTCGGGTCGCGGGCATCTCGCCCGCGATTCGAGGGCGGGACGCCCTCGGCGTGGAGCGCCGCTGCGCGTCGGGACATTGCCGACTCCTTGAAGCTGCGACCCATCCAGTGTCACACAGGTCTCAGGGATGTCGGACGTTGCCAACCAGTTTGGCCGTGCTGCCCGGCGCGTCTGTGCGGCTTCGCTCGTCTCGGGCGTTTGGAAGGTGCGAGTGACTATGCTACGGGTACGCTCCATCGCGATCAGTGCTGCGACCTTGTGTTTCTTTGCCGTCGGCATCATCGGCTCTCTCTCCGGGCTATCGCCCTGCACCTGCGCCAAGCGGGCCGTCCTGGGAGCCGCGGCCGCCTATATCGCGGCCGGCGTTGCCGTGCGGGCCATCAACGCCATTCTGACCCAGGCGATGATCGAAAGTCGAATCAACAGGGAAAGCGCCGGTGAGATTGAAAGCTGAGAACATCCTGGAGACTGACGGGCAGCCGGCCGCCGCGGAACCGGCCGGCGACAGCGACCACCTGAAGGCCGTCGCGCTGCGCACGTACAACGGGCACCGGCACCAGCGCATCGGCGACGAGGAAATCCTGCAATTGCTGCCTTTGGTCCATAGGATCGCTCGTCGCACCGTCAGCTACCTGAAGCCGCCACTCTCCTTCGAGGATCTGGTCTCGGCCGGAACGGTGGGCCTGATCAAGGCGGCCCGCGACTTCGACACCTCCCACCAGGCGGGATTCAAAACATATGCCTACATCAGAATCAAGGGGGCCGTGCTCGATGAACTGCGCCGGGCCTCCCCGCTCCCTGTCGGCGTCAATCGTCAGATTCGCACCGCTCTGGAGTTGAGCCGCACGATCGCGCAGCAGACGGGCAGTGCCCCCAGCGACGAGGAACTGGCCCGGGAGCTGGACATCTCCGTGGAAGAGGTGTACGGCCTGTTTGAGAGTGCCCGCGCCCGGCACTTTGTCTCGATCGACGCTCTCGCGCAGGAGCAGCCGGCGCTGGGCGAGCTGTTGCCCGCCGATACGGCCACGCCGGACAGCCGGCTGGAAAAAGCCGAGCTTGCCGAAAAGCTTGCAGCGGCCATGCGGGAGCTCGACGAGCGACGGCTGCAAATCATCGTCCTGTACTACCATCAGCACCTGACCATGAAACAGATCGCCGACGTGCTCGAGATCACGGAGTCGCGTGTCAGCCAGTTGCACGCCAGCGCGCTGTTCAATCTGTCTGTAAAATTGGAGCAATGGAAAGATGACAGATAACGATTTCAACATCATCCCGGCCGTGGAGAGCCTTCAGAGTGTCCCGGGCTTGACGCCGGCGCGACAGCGCGAGCAGCGCAAGCACCGGCCGAACCGGCCGGGCCGCCGACAGAAACCTGACGAAAAGCAATCGACCGACGAAACAGGGAAAGAGCAACAAACGTCAGACCATGATAGTGAGCACGTAATCGATTATCGCGCCTGACAGATCGGACCCTTTACAGAAGCGCCGGAGGTGATCGAAGAATGAAGACTGCACGACAAGTCCTGAAGGCCGACCAGGTGGCCTGCGAAGGCCCGCTTCAACTGAGTCTCGACCCGACAGCCCCGCCTGCCTGCCACAAGCCGCGGTCCATGGCGACGGGGCCGAGCGTACGCATTGTACAAAATCACGCTCAGTACGCGGTAGTAGAGGTCACCTGCCGGTGCGGCAGGACAACCTACGTACGTTGCGACTACGCGGCCGCGGAGGCCGTGCCGGCCCTGGAGACTCCGATATCATCGTGAGAGCCAATATTTCCGAAGGCCCCGCGCGGCTTTATGCCGATAAAAGGGACAGCGACAGCCGTAGAAAACTTGGAGACGCAGTATGGTTCGATGTGCAAGACCTTCATTATTGGCGCTAGTGCTCGCCGTTGCCATCAGCGGTTGCGCCGCATCCCACAGTCAGCCGGCCGCTGTTGTGACCGATGTTCCAGACAGGGAATCCGCCGCGAAACGCTTCCAGGATCCCCCCATCGACGGCCGCACGGCCGTGGAGTCGGCGATTGAGCTGTCCGAGAAGTACGCCCGGCTGTCCGACCAAGCGGCCACGTTGCGTCAGGAAAATCAACGACTGACGAACGAAAACGAGGCTCTCCGGCAACAGATGACGGCCCTGGAGACGAAACTCAAGCAGACGCAGAAGGAGCTCGGCGAAGCAAATGACCTGCTCATCGAAATGCTCACGGAACTGAATAACTGGAAGAGCAACATCCTCGGCTTCCGGAGCGAGATGCGCCAGGCCGCCCAGGCCCAGCTCGAGGCATTGCTCAAGGTCCTCGAAATCCTCGGTGGCGAAGCCGAGGCCGGCACCCTGGGACGTCGGCACGCCGCCACCTTGGACCCGGACAGGAATGATATGCCCCCGACAGATGGGCCGTCGGTCCCAATGGAGAACGAGCCGAATGGACAGCGCTAGGGCACAAATCATACCAGTGCCGCATGAGTTCTTCGTCGCGCGTCATCCCGCTTTGGGTGGCAGCGGCAAGGGTCGCCAAACGCGATACCTTCTGTTTTGGGCCCCCAGGCGCGAGCTTGCCGATAGTCGTGTCGCGGGCATCTTGCCCACCTCGTGTCAAAGGCGTCCCGCCCTCGAATCGCAGGCCAGGTGCCCGCGACAGAAAAGGCCATCGGCAAAGCCTTCGGCCTTACCGATGCCACCCGGGAACACGAAATTCTCAGTTGAAATCCTTAGCAGACAGCGCGTGAAGGTGCCCGGCCTGAACGCCTCACGAGCGAAAGCGTGTCTCATGACGCTGCTGTTCTTCACCTTGTTCTGCGGCTGCGCGTCCCCGCGGGAGACCGGCCTCGCGGCCAATTCCTATTACCTGGACCCCTACCGGGACTTGCGCAAGCTCGGGCGGGTCGCGTTGGTGGAACTCGATAACACGTCCCGCTACCCGGAGATCTCCGCCGACATGACCGACGCCCTGTTTCTGGCCGTGCAGAAGAGGCAGGTCTTCGGCCTGACCGTCGTCAATCAGAATGATCAGGACTGGCGCAGCCTGCAGGAGAACCTCGACTCGCTCCAGGCGCTGCGACAATTGGTGACGATGCGGGATACTCTCAAGTGCAACGGCCTGCTCGTGGGTACAGTGACCGAGTATCAGCCTTACCCCCACATGCTCATCGGTCTGCGGCTGAAGCTGCTGGACCTCACGGACGGTCGGCTTCTCTGGGGGCTGGAGCAGGTCTGGGACTGCGCCGACAGGAGCGTCCAGCAGCGGATCAAGACGTACTTCAGAGAGCAACTGAAATCCGGGCTCGCCCCGCTGGGCGAAGAACTGGTCGCCATCAGCTCGCTGAATTTCGCCAGGTACGTGGCTTATGAAGTCGCCCAGACGCTCGAACGCCAGAAGGGTAGATAACCCCCAAACGTGATTTCCTGGAAAGAAGGCCGGTTGACAGTACTGGAAAGCAGCTCTTCGGTGGAAAGCGCTAAAGATTCCGGCGCGTGATGCGAAAATAAGGATAGCAGACGGATACCGAAGGAACCGAATCATGATCGACAACATACAAAACAACCAGGTCACACACGCGATGGGGTCGAGTGCTTTTCCCCATGCCGATACTGCAAATAGACGTCTCTGCGAGGATTCGGATGCCACTCTCCAAGTCAATTTCGCTGATTTGATCGATCAGGCGGTACAGGCAACCGAGGCGGATGCCGACGCCGTACAGAAGGCCCGGGAGTTGCTCCGGTCCGGCCGACTCACTGCTGCAGAGAGCATCTACTCCGCCGCGCAAGATATCGTAACCTTCGGCATATAAAAAGTTTACAACCGGTGGTCATCCACCCGCGGGCCCCGCCAGGGAAGGCGACAGGGGCCCGTTTTTTTTGCGCATACGACAGCGCAGTACGCGCGACTGCGACAAATGAAATCGTCAACTAATACGGATTATGATTAATTCGTGCGCGGTCTGTCATCCCTTCGAAGCTCAGGGCAGGCTCTGAGCGGAGCGCAGCGCAGTGAAGGGGTTCCCCAAACGCGAGCGATTGCGTTTGGGGGCCCCAACGATCTGGCCTGCGCGCGAGAGAAACCTCCCTTTCGATGGCCAGATCCTTCGGCTTCGCCTCAGGATGACGGAGCCCGCCGCGCAAGAACTTTTCCTAATCCGTATAATGGGACCTATTCGACCTGCAGGGCGTGTCCAAATTCTTGTGAGGGCGTCACTTTCGAGCGGCTACACGTAGCAGTCCAGGGTGGAGCCGACAGGCAATCGGCCAAGATCGGGTCTGCTCGAACGAGCCTGCAAGACCTCAGGAACCATGCCGCCGTACCACCGGATGCGAACCTGAACCGGAATCGGCTCATCGGCTTGGGCGTTCCAAGGACTCCGGCCACAAGACCCCTGGGCCGCACGGATACGATAGGTCCGGCCCAAATCCTTGAAATCAATGGCTTTGCGGCATATTAGCGTCGTCATCACTCACCCCATTGTTTGTATGGTAGCACAACCGCAACACCAAGTCAAGGAAAACATGCTTTCCATACTCCACAAACAGCCGCATCTCGTTCTATCAGCCTTCCACGCCTGACAATATAGGACGCGCGGTGACCCCACGGAGACAAAAAGCGCAATACCGCTAAGCTTCTACGGCTAACTGTGCCGATTATAAGCAGTTAGAACGGTACCCGGGACGAGTGATTCAGAGGTCGTTGAATGCACATCATTGCCAGATGCCCGCATTGCGGCTATCGCTGGTGGCTGGACGCCGTCGCCGCCGATCGTCGTATCCGTTGCCGTAAGTGCTTTACGCTGCTCAAAGTCCCCGACCTGGCCGAAGTCCCTGACGCTACCGACATCATAAACCAGGCAAACAGCGATATTTACGTGGATGGCACCGGCAAACTGTTCGGCTGAACGATCTCAGTCGTTGATTTCCGATGCCGCCGAGGCCACGACGGAACCGTAACAGCGGGACGTGACGCACTTTGTGAGGCGGCCGACCGCAACCGAAACATGGCCGACTGACGCCTGGAGGGGCTTTCACCCGCCGGCATTCCGCGAGGCATGTATTGGGAAAGGAGACACGAGATGGATTCCCATATGTTCACAGCCGGTTTACCTGCGGCACAGGCTCAGGCCGACGCCAGGGCGACGTTCATCAGGCGTACCTACCTGCACCTTGCGGGCGCGGTAGGGACATTCGTAATCATCGAGATACTCCTGTTGCGGTCGGCCCTGCCGGAACTGATGCTCCGATTCATTCAGAGCAACAGCTACGGCTGGCTCATGATCCTCGGGGCCTTCATCCTCGCCGGCTGGATGGCGAGAAGCCTGGCCGTCAGCGCCGCGTCCGTGCGGATGCAGTACCTCGGGCTCGGCCTGTACGTCGTCGCCGAAGCCGTGATCTTCGTCCCTGTCCTCTATTTGGCCGCGTTCTATTCGTCGCCCGGGGTGCTGCCCAATGCGGCCCTCCTGACCGCCTGCTCTTCGCCGGACTGACGGCTGTGGCATTCACCACGCGGACCGACTTCTCCTTCCTGGGGGGCATCCTCACCATCGGAGGATTCGTCGCGCTCGGTGTGATCGTGGGCGGCGTCATCTTCGGCTTCGGCCTGGGCCTGCTGTTCTCTGTGCCTATGGTGGGCCTGGCCAGCGCCGCGATCCTGTACGACACCTCGAAGATTCTTCATCACTACTCCCCCGATCAGCACGTGGCGGCCTCGCTGGAACTGTTTGCCTCCGTGGCACTGCTGTTCTGGTACGTCCTGCGCATCATGATGCGTCTCTCGCGACGATAGGACGGCGGCGTCCGGGCGAGGAGGGCCGGCACTTCACTGTGCTTGTCTTAGCGACTTGACAGGGTGGCCGGAATCGGCAATAGTGGCGACATGAAACGCGTGATCCTGCTTCTGGTGCCTGCCGTAGCAGGCTGTCAGGCGGGTCGTGTTGGGGGTATCAGTCTGAGTCTCGGGTCCTACGAGCGTGGCCTGTGGTTCGACCATGACCGCCAGCAGTATCAGCCCGATGGCTTCGGTGTGAAATTCGATATCGTGGCGGGCCAGATGATCCGCCCGGTGCCAAAGTTCTGGGAGCCCGCGAACAACCCGTGGCAGGGCGGCGAGCCGTGGTTCGTGCTCCGCATGCCGATGATCGGGCCGTTCCTTTCCGTCTCCTTCGGCGAGATGGGAGCGTACGTGGGCTTCAAAACGTTCAAGGTCGATCAATACCACAGGTCGGTGGACAGGTACGGCAGGTGGATGCGCGAGGACGAGTTCCCCGAGCCGAATGACATCCGCGTCTACCTGCAGCCCAGCCTAACCATCCGCCGGACCCGCTGGAAATAATAAGTAGCATGGGCATCTTGCCCATGAAGGGTCCCCAAAACGCGATCTTCGCGTTTTGGGAGGAACTCCCCAACGCGGAATGATGCGTTGGGGATCCCAAGCCCCGTCGCCGGGCCATCCCCGACGCGCAGCGGCGCTCCGCACCGGGCGCGGGCCTGGCCCTGCAGATGCGCGACCTGCCACGGGCGGTGACGTGCAGGGCGAACCATCATTCGCCCCTCCTGACGGGCAGGATGCCCGTGCGACTTGTCACACACCTTTTGAAAGACGGGAAGTGAAGGGGAGAATAGCCTTGAGACATGCAAGGGTCATCTTGGAGTTGCCCGCCTGGGTCGAACCGTTCCTCGAGCAACAACCGCGGCAGTACCACGATGTCGAGGAACGGATGCGACTGGTGATCGGACTGGCGCGGAGGAACGTCGAGCACACCACCGGCGGCCCCTTTGGGGCGGCGGTGTTCGAGGTGGCCGGCGGCCGGGTCGTGGGCGTGGGGGTAAATCTGGTCGAGACAGCCAATTGCTCGATAGCACACGCGGAATTGCTGGCCATCGCCCTGGCGCAGCAAGAGACGGGTCATTATGACCTCGGCGCAGGACCGGGCGTGTACGAATTAGTGACGAGCACGGAGCCGTGTGCGATGTGCCTGGGAGCGATTCCCTGGTCGGGCGTCCGGCGGCTCGTGTGCGGGGCGCGCGGCGCGGACGCGTGCGAAATCGGTTTCGACGAGGGCGCCAAGCCCGCCGACTGGGCCGACGAGTTGCACCAGCGCGGCATCGAGGTGGTACGGGACGTGCGGCGTGAAGAGGCCCGCGTGGTCCTGCGACAATACGCCGACGCCGGCGGCCGGATCTACAATGCTCGACAGGGTCGGTGAGTGGGGCGCCTCTCACTCGACGCCGGTCTCGGGGACGATGGGCTCCCATTGAATCCTGGCCGCGCCGAGGATCGTGCCGGTGGCATAGGCAACGTCCACCAGCGAGATCTGATAGTCGGCCAACGCGCGAATCTCGGCGCTCTGGGCGTCGGCGAATTTGATTTGGGCGTCAAGCACGTCGGTGCTGGTGCGCAAGCCCTGCTCGAACTGCCGCTGCTCCGCCTCGAAGAGCCGGCCATTGAGAAGCGAAGATTGGCGTGCGGCCAGAATCCGTTGCCAGTTGGCCTCGACCTGGTCGATGGTGTTGAGTACCTCCAGCCGGATCAGATCCTCGCGATTGGCTCGGGTGGCAAGCCGCTGGCGACGCTGGTAGATCGCCTGTCGCAACTGACTCTTGGCCACTTCATTGCCGAGGGGAATGACTGCCCGCAGGCCCAGACGGTGATCAACAAAGTCATTCTTGGACAGCAGGTCGAGCGAGTCCTCTCGGGTCGGTCCGGTGCCATTGATGCCATAGGTGTAGTTGAGAGTCACGAGAGGCAAGGTCTGGTTCCGCGCAAAATCAATCGTGCTCGCGTCCTGCAGAAGCAGCAATTGCAGCTCCAACAACTCCATGCGGTTCTCGATGGCCAGATTGACCAGGCGCGGCCGTTCCAGCACATAGCGCACCGGATCAGGCTCGGTGGTCGGAACCACTACCGTGGACGTTTGGACATCCAGGCCCGCTTTCTGGACAACACGTTTGAGCTCCCGCTCGCGGTCGCGAAGACTATTCTCCGCAATAATTATGGCTTCGAGTTGCTGGGCCACGCCCGCCTCGGCGCGGATAATCTCTACCTGGGGGCGCAGACCTGCTTCCACCAGGCGTCGGGCTCCCTCCAATTGCGTCTCGGCAAGCTGGTACTGCTGCTCCCGAAGCTCCAATTCGCGTCGTGCCGCATAGAGCCGCCAATAGACCCGGTCGAGGGCAGCCAGAACCGTGATGACTTCGAGCCGCGTGCGCGCATCCGTGATGTCCCGGTTATACGCGGCGATGCGGATGGAGTAGGTACTGACCCACTGGCCGGCGTTGCGTAGAAGCGGCTGGCTCAAAGACGCCGTGAACGTGTCATTGTAGACCGGAGGGGGGCGGTTGGGATCGTCCGACAGATCCTCCGTCCGGGCGTCGCTGAGGTCGAAGGTCAGGGTGCCGCCGGTCCGCAACGGCATCTGGACGCCGAGATCCGTCATCAGACGCTCAGTCCGAGAGGCGGCAATTGTGGGCACGAACACGCCCGTGTCACCGATGGGAGTGACAGTGCCGTAGGGCACCTCGGACCTGGCGTAATTCACGCCGGCAAAGAAAGCAGCCTCGAACTTGGCCTCCTCCGCGCTGAGCTGGGCAGCGGCGATGGCGGGACTGATCAGGGTCGCCCGGAGCTGAAGATTGTTCTCGAGAGCCAGGGTTCGGGATTGCTCCAGGGACAGTTCCAGCGTCTCGGGGGGCACCTCGTTGGCGTCCGACGGAGCCGCGTTCGGCTCGGCCTCTTGGAGCGGCAGCGGCTCGATCTCCCGAATCTCCTGTCGGGAGCGGTCGAGCTCGTGGAGACCGTACTTTTCCGGAGGAGTCCGACAGCTCGCCCCCAGCAGGAACAGAAAGAGAAGGTAAGAGGGCAATAAGGTAAGAAAGGAGGAAGTGAAGCGCACGACACGCCAGAATCTCCGCTTTTTAGGTTTCTCCCTTCGTTCCTTCTGTCTATTCATGCCTGAGCGCCTCAATGGGGTCCAACCGAGCGGCCTTGATAGCCGGGAACATGCCGAAGAAGATGCCGACAATGCCGGCGAACGTGAACGACAGGCCGATGGCCCACAGCGGAATGTGCGCCAGCTCCAGCTTGACCTGCGGGATATTGGCGATGGCCGTGGTCAAAAGCTGACCGAAGCCAATGCCGACGAGCCCGCCGACGAAGCACAGGGTGACCGATTCGATCATGAACTGGGTGAGGATGGCCGAGCGCTTGGCGCCGACGGCTTTGCGCAGGCCGATCTCGCGGGTCCGCTCGGAGACGGAGACCAGCATGATATTCATGATGCCGACGCCGCCGACGAGCAGCGAGATGCCAACGATGCCGCCCGCGACCATCGTGACAATCACGGCAATCTTGTTGAAGGTCTCGAGGGCGCTCTGGAGCGACTCGACGCGGAACGTGTCCGGCTGGCCCGGGCGAATATTGCGGGTGCGGCGCAGGAAGAACCTCAACTCGGCCTGCGCCTCTTCGAGTGTCTCGGCGGACTTGCCGATGGCCAGTCCCCACATAAAGGGCTCGCCGAGCTTCTCCAGCGTCCGGAACGGGACGTAGACCTCGTAGCGTTCCTGGCTGCTTTCGCCGAAGTTCATCTGCGGCCGGGGCTCGATGACGCCGACGATGCGAAAGGCATGGTACCCGATGCGGATGGTTTCGCCGATGCAGTCGCGATCGAGCCGCAGCTTGTCCCGCAGCTTCGGCTCGATCAGGCACACCTGGCGCACTTGCATCTCGTCGATCGGCGAGAACATCCGGCCGAGCACAATGGGCCGATGCTCGATCCGATGCCAGGCCGGCTCGATGCCATTGATATCGACGTTGTCCACCGACTGCTCGCCATACTTTACGATGCGCCGCCCCACCCCTCCCACGCGGCTCACGGCCTCCACCGACGGGCAATGCTCCAGCAGGCCGTCGAACTGTTCCGGGCGAAACCGCAGTTGCCACCAGTTGGCGTGCTGCAACGGCCCCCGGTCGGGCGCCCGCGGCGAGAGGAAGATCGTGTTGGTCCCGAGGGTCTCGACTTGCGTGAGGATTTTTGCCTTCAGGCCGGTCAGGGCGGCGATGACCGCCGTAACGGAGGCCACGCCGATAACGATGCCAATCGTCGTTAATACGGAGCGGGTCTTGTTGACCCAGATCTGGCCCAGCGCCAAGTAAACGCTCTGGTAGAACAGCCGCAGGAACGCCAGAGGGATCGCGAGGACGGCCTTCATTTGGTCACCTTTCCGAGTTCGGCCGTCAGGTCGAGCCGGCGGGCCCGGTCCTCCTCGGCTGACAGGTCGCTGAAGATGCGACCGTCCCGCATGCGGATGACGCGCTTGGCGTGCCGGGCGACGCTCTCCTCGTGGGTCACCAGGATAATCGTCTGGCCCTCGGCGTAAAGCTGGTCGAACAGCGCGAGGATGTCCTCGCTGGTCTTGCTGTCGAGGTTGCCCGTCGGCTCGTCGGCCAGCAGGATGCTCGGGTTACAGATCAGGGCACGGGCGATAGCGACGCGCTGCTTCTCGCCGCCGGAAAGCTGGTTCGGCCGGTGCTTCACGCGGTCACCCAGGCCGACGCGGTCGAGCATCTGCAACGCGCGTCTGCGCCGCGACCACCAGCCGTTGCGGGAATAAATCAGAGGCATTTCCACGTTCTTCAGCGCGCTGGAGCGGCTGAGCAGTTCGAAGGACTGAAAGACGAACCCGATCCGCTCGTTGCGCACGCGGGCCAGGGCCGCATCGTTCATGCCGGTCGTGTCCTGGCCGTCCAGCTCGTACAGGCCGCTCGTGACGCGGTCCAGGCAGCCCAGCACGTTCATCAGCGTGCTCTTGCCCGAGCCCGACGGGCCCATGACGGCTACGTACTCATTCCCGCGCAACTCCAGGTCCACCCCGTCCAGGGCGTGGATGCGCTCGACCCCCACCTTGTAGACGCGCATCACGTTTTCCAGCCTGATGACGACTCTATCGTTCTGCATTGGCATCGTTGCTGTCATTGGCATCGCCCGGACGTTTCTTGTTGGCCTCTTCCTCGGCCTTGGCCTCGCGCTCATCCTTGATGGCTTGGTCGTGCTTGAGCTTCTCGAGCTCCTTGTACGGCCCGACGACGACCCTCTCGCCCTTCTCGACGCCGGCCTCAATGATGGTGTGGGTCAGGTTGCTCGGCCCGATCTTCACAGGCGTGATGACGGTCTTGCCGTCGAGGTAGCGAAAGACCACCGTCGCAAACGTCTTGGACTTGTCCACGAGGGGCGACTTATCCCGGATGTCGAGCGGCAGGCTCTCGATCTCCCGCGTCATCACGGCTTGCGACGGCACGGCCAGCACGCCCTCGTACGTGCGCGTTTCGATGTCCACGTTTGCCGTCAGTCCGGAAGGCAGCCGTTCCTTGGTCTGCTCCAGGAGAATCTCCGTTCGGTAGTACTTCGTCCCCTGCCGGGACATATCGTGCGACAACGCGGTAGTATAAACGACCCCCTTGAATTCGCGGTTGGGGTAGGCGTCGATGAACACCGCGGCTTTCTGGCCGACCTCAAGCTTGCCCACGTCCGCCTCATCCACCTGGGCAACCACGAGCATCTGCGACAGGTCGCCCACTTCCATGATCACCGTGCCGGGGTTGTTCATGGTCCCGGTCATGACCATCTCGCCAACCTCAGCGTTGATCCGTGTAATGACCCCATCAATCGGCGAGACGATGGTGGTATAACTCAGATTCTCCTTCGCCTGGGCGATGCCGGCGTCGGCCGCTTCGAGGTTGTGCTCCAGCACCTGGAGATTCAGCTCCGCCCCATCAAGACTGTGTTTGGCGGCGTTGTACTGGGCTTGCAGCTCGTCCAGCTTCAACTGCACCGCATCGAACTCGGCCTGACTGACGTCTCTCGTCGTCAGCAG
Organism: uncultured Pirellulales bacterium; assembly: GCA_964346195.1. Classification (GTDB taxonomy): domain Bacteria; phylum Planctomycetota; class Phycisphaerae; order Sedimentisphaerales; family Anaerobacaceae; genus PLanc-01. The sequence continues at coordinate 7,297 of CAYFUB010000439.1, read as the reverse complement.
GCTCTTTTGTCGCTCCAGGTCCGTTTTCGCCTGTTCGAGTTTGGCAGCAGTTCCGATAAGATTGGCCTTCTGGCTGGCGATTTTGGCCTTTTCCGCCTCAATCCCGGCGGCCTGCGCGGCCCGGCGTGCCTGCGCCTCAAGCAGGCGGCTCTCCAGGTCCTTCGAATCAAGCTGCAGCAGCAGCGATGGCGGTATCGGCGGGTTGGCGTTCGGATCGCCCCTGGTGACCATCTCGCCTTCTTCATAGGGCAGCGCCACCACGCGGGCAGAAACCTTTGCGCTAATCTCGACTCTGCTCTTGGGCTCAATCTCGCCCGGGGCGCTGACGAACTCGACCAGTTCGCCCGGCTGGACCTCCTCGACGCGGACAATCGTCGATTTTCTGGCCGCCGCCGCCCGCTTTTTCACCACGAAGCCGGCCGCCGCACCCACTACCGCGAGAATCATGACGAAAACAATCAGAATGCGTATCTTTCTCACACTCACGCCCTTCCCAAGTACCGTAGCACAGGTTCCCAAACGCCAAAGGCCGCGTTTGGGGCCGCGTCCTGCCCATGAACGGTTCCCAAAACGCGAAGATCGCTTCTTGGGAGCCCAGTCGCAAGCCTATTCGACTCTGCTCAGCACAGGCCTGGCCCTGCAGACACTTCAATCGCCGCGGGCGCCCGCGCGCAGGGGCGCATGATCATTCGCCCCTGGTCACGAGCAAAATGCCCGTGCTCCGATGCAGTTTCGTATCCACGACCGCAAAATTCACCTGTATTATACACCTATAGACGCGCCAGACGAGTATTCATTGCGTCAGTTCTCCGCCGAAAAGCCGGGATTTGCCATATTTGCCCCAGCTTATCAGCTTGACTGTGCTCGTCTTAGAGGGTGTGTGAGAAGCTGCGCGTTTCCCGGGTGGCATCGCCAAGCGCAGGCAGCTTGGCGATGGCGGCGTTATCGTGCGTAAGACCATCGCCAAGGCCTTCGGCCTTGACGCTGCCACCCGTCAGATCGCGGCGGCGCAGTTATTTCAGCTTCTCACACACTTTCTTGGTAAGAATACAGGATGCCGTCGTCGTGTTACCGCCGTGTTACGGCTTTGTTCTTTCTTGGTGATTCTCCACCGCGTCTCTGCGGCGATACCCCAAGGGCCAGACCTCTTGTCCCGCTGGGACACGTGACGTTCGGGCAACGTCGAGGGGACTGTTTGTTCGCTTCGGACTAGCGCGCGGCGCAGACCCGATGGACCGATAATAATGGGATATCCCGCCGTCCGCCGTAAAATCTGTAACGGCCGGGCCTGACAGCTCAGCAAAAAAGAGGGCGTCGTTCGGTGGACGACGCCGGAGAAAAAGATGAAACGGTTTTCATTCCCTTTATCGGCGGCAAGTATCCAAGAACGCCAGTCTTTTTTCAAAAGAATATAGTCCATCCGAGTGAAAAGTGGGACGCGAATACCGATGGGCGAACCTGATTGGCATGGTGTCGCCAGCAGTCCATCTGACTGCGGCTGCAAATCAGGCAGCGTGACGATTGCCATCCACCTTGTCGAACCGTTACGCCGGCGCGCCATACTGTCAGTTACGGCCCGCCGGCAGAGAATCCGCCCGATGACGGGTCACAAATCACGCCAATAGAAGCACACCATCGCCAGGATGACCGCCATCCCCGTCGGCAGCGCGTATCCCAAAAACACACGTAGCAACGAGAAATCGCCGAATTCTTCGCCCTCGAAGAAATCAGGTTTTGTCGCCGTTGGCTCCGGCGGAGTTCCGGAGAAAACGTGCAAGAAGTGCGTCGCCCGTTCAGAAAAGGCTTGCGCAGCGTCTGTACGAGCGCTACCGTCCGTCTGCGCCTCAGGCGTGCGCAGCGTCTGGCGAAGCTGGGTCGACATCGCCCGGCTTAGACTGATCGGCGAAAACTCCTCCAAGGAGAAGACACTCAGAATAAGACCGACCGGGTACCAGAGGAAGACGAGCACGACCAGCGCCAACAGCGGCTTTCGCAACAATGTTCCGGCGAGAAACGCCAACGACGTGAGAAAAGTCAGTACCAGCCCTACCACGCCTATGGCACTGATGATCCCGTAGACAGTCACCGTGTCGTCGGGTACGGGCCGTTTCGCCAGAGTCACCAGGATGACCGCCGGGATCATCACCACCAGATAGACGGCCCAGATGAGTACGACCCGCGCCGACCAGGCGGCCAGCAGATATGTGGAACGGCTTACCGGCCGGCTCAGGATCCCGTCGGCCAGGACGCCGGCCCGCGAGCCCGACACGGGACTGACCCCAAGAACGACGACGACAAAGAACCAAGGAAAAACCAGGTATGGAAACAGCAGCGAGGCGATCAGGGGACCATCCTGGAACTGCGCCCAGTTTCCGGCGATCAGCATCAGCGTCAGCACGACAGTGGCTCCCAACCAGAGCCGAACCAATCGGCTGGCCCGCAAGGTTATCAGGTCATGCTGGAGAATCGCCAGGTACGGCATGATGCGCGGGCCAGGTTTCGTGGCCTCAGCGGTGGAATCCATGGGCTTCATGCTCCTGTAACAACTGGAGATAGGCGTCCTCGGTGGCGTTCGGACCGGAATGGATCGCCTTCAGTAACAGATGGCTCGCATCGACAAGTTTCAAAGCCTCGGCCAGCGCACCGGCGCGGCTACGACCCGCGGTCATCTGAACGAGCACTGCCAGGTCGGCGCCAAGCCGGGCGTCGATACCCTCGAGCCCGGCAAGATCATGAGCCAGACGCTGGATATCCTGGGCGCCACCATCCAACTCCAGCCGGAAGTCATCGCAACGAAGGCGCCCCTTCATGTCTTGCGTCGACCCGGTGAAGATCATGCGCCCCTCATGCATCACCCCGATGTAGTCACAGATCTGATCGATGTCGCTCAGAATGTGTGTGGCGACTACCACCGTCTTGTCCTGTCCCAACTCGCGAATCAGGTTCAGTGTGAACCGTCGTGCCGAAGGGTCCAGCCCGGCGGTAGGCTCGTCCCAGAGCAGTAGAGGCGGGTCCGCGACCAGAGAGGCGGCAATTCCCAACCGTGTGCACATGCCCGTGGAGAACGTCTCGATTCGCTGATCAGTGGCCCCCAGCAATCCCACGGTGCGAAGCAGGGCAGCTATGCGCGGCTTGCGCCGTTGGCTCGGCAACCGGCACAGTTTGCCGAGAAGGTCCAGGTACTCAATGGGCCGCAGATGGCCGGGAAGATTCGGATTCGTGGGCAGATACCCAATCTGTGAGCGGACATCGACTGCATTGGGCCCGCACAACTTCCCAAAAACCTCCGCCCGACCGGCGGTGGGACGCTGTAAACCCAGCAGAAGGCGCAGCATGGTCGTCTTGCCCGCGCCATTGGGACCGAGCAACCCAAAGACCGAACCCCGTGGCACGTCCAGATTCATGTCGTTGACCGCGATCAGACGCTGCCCGTAGATCTTCGTCAGGTGTTCGGTATGAATCGCTGATTCCATCCAGGACTCCTCATACGCGATCGGCCGAATGGGCCTGCAACTCTCGTGCTTCGTCAGAGATGAACCGGCCTCTCTTGTTCTTCAACGGCTCTAAGAACTCTCGTCATGGACACCGCCATTGTAAACCGTGCTTTCGCCATCGGCAAGGGAACGATCGTTTCCGCGGACACCATGGGATGGCGGTCCGTTCGGCGTCGTCAGGGGTCGTAGAGAGTCTGACGGGAAAACGGCCACGAAGAAACGAAGCCAATTGTCCAGGCCGAGATCACTCGTCTCTCACTCGTAGGGCAGTTTTGGCGGCCGGGAGGCCTGGTGATATAATGGTGTTGGGTCGGCCGGAGTCGCGCCGGGGGTGGCCGGCATCGTGATTACCGGGGGATTTCGGAAGGACAAGCAGATGACCGAGCACAAAGGCGCCGTGTCCGGCGCTGGGACCCTTTTGGCCCTGCTAGTGGTCCTGGCAGGCGGGCCGGAGGAGGAGGAAGAGGCCGGGGAGGCGGGGCGGATGGTTGGGTGCGGTGAGATAATCGCTGGGACGGCGGCAATTGGGACAGGCCGCTCACTGCCGGACGATCAGCCGTCAAGAGAACAAGAGGCCGGCGAAAAGTGGATCGCAGCCCGCAAAGCCCGACATGTCACCGTTCGCCGCCTGACCCCTTCTGCTCCTCCTCATTATCGCCCGGCAATGGCTCCGCACTATTGCCTACCTACAACATCTCCTTACGGAAACCGGTGGCTATCCCTAGTATACTGATAAACCTATGGACGATCCCTTTCCCTTTCCAATCGGCCATCCGCAAGCTTCACTCCAGGCTGGAACCCGGCCACTTCGTCCTACGGTATTCTTCGGGTGTCGCCGTGTTCCTTGGGCGGTCGCGGGGGCTTGGCTACCGGCGGTTCGGCGGTGACCTTCTCCGCGGGCGGAATCTCACCGGGCTTTTCGCCGGTTTTGCCAAGGTACTCGGGGAGCTCGACGCCAGCCATCGCGGCGACCTCGTGGATCGGGGGGATTGCCCGGATGAGGCCGGAGAGGAAATTGGCGGTCGAGTTGCCATTGCCGTTGCCGCCGGAGTCCCAGACCGTGACTTTGTCGATCTTGATGTTCTTGATCGCCTCGACCTGGCGGGCGACGATCTCCTCGATTTTCTCGATCATCAGCAGGGTGGAGGCGGCGCGGGCGTCGCCGTTGCAGCTCTTGACCAGCGACTCGTAGCCGGCGGCCTTGCTGTCCAGCACCTGCCGGATACCCTTGGCCTCGGCCTCATATTTGGCGAGGATGGCGTCGGCCTGGCCCCTCGCTTCACGACGGAGTCTCTCGGCCTCGGCCTCCGCAGCGATTTCGACCTTGCGCTTCTCGGTTTCCTGGCGGACCACTTCCAAGGCGTTGAGGCGCTCCTGCTCGGCCAGGTACTGGGCCTTCTGAATCGCGACCTCGGCGACGCGCTTGGCGACCTCGCCTTTCTGCAACGCCTCGGCCTGCTTGACCGCGAGCATCGCGTTGTACTCGGCAATCTGGGCCATGGACTTGTTCTCGCCCTCGACGGCCAACGCTTCCTGGCCCTGCACGAAGACGCGCTGATCGGCCTCGGCCGCCTTCTTGCCCTTTTCGGATTCGGCGACGGTCTCGGCGACCTTGATCGTGCGGTCGCGGTTGGCCTCGGCCTCGCCGATGGTGGCCAGGGCCTCCTGCTTCTGGACGTAGATGCGTCTGTCGGCCTCGGCCTTCTTCTGGCCCTTCTCCGACTCGGCGGTATGCTCGGCGACGCGGATCGACTTTTCGCGGTTGGCCTGAGCCTCGCCGATGGAGCCGACCTTGACCTGCTCGGCAACATCGACCTTGGCCTTGTTGACGGCCTCGGCGGCGGCTTTCTTGCCAATGGATTCGATGTAGTCCGACTCGTCGGTGATATCCGTGATGTTGACGTTGATCAGGTACAGGCCGATCTTGTTCAGTTCCGGCTCGACGTTCTTGCGAATCGCCTCCAGGAAGCTTTCGCGGTCTTGGTTGATCTGCTCGATGGTCAGCGACGCGACGGTGAGGCGCAATTGGCCGAAGATGATTTCCTTGGCCATGTCCTCGATTTCCTTGGGTTGCAGACGCAGGAGCCGCTCGGCAGCGTTGTTCATGATCGCCTTGTCCGTGCTGATGCCGACGGTGAACGTGCTCGGCACGTTGATGCGGATGTTCTGCATCGACAAAGCGTTCTGCAGCGGGATGCTGATCGGCATGGGCGTCAGGCTCATGTAAGCGTAGTCCTGGATCAGCGGCCAGACGAATGTGCCACCGCCGTGGATGCAGCGGGACGACTGGTCACGCCCGACCTTGCCATAGACGACCAGGATACGGTCGGAGGGACACCGTTTGTACCGCGAGGCCAGGAACAGCAGTGCCGAGACCACCAGCAGAATGAAGGCCACGGCCGCAATCATCCACAGAGTGGTCGCCGGTTCAGACGCAGCCAGAATTGTCGACGTCATCATTCCCATATTGATCTGCTCCCTTCTTAAAGCAAGCCTCAAGTCTGAAGATTCAAATATGAAGTTGCCTGCTTTACACTTCAAACTTCCTACTGTATTTTTTCCACGATCAGCGTGTCCTCCGGCGTGACATCGACGATGCGGACCCGCTGGCCGGTCTTGATCTCGGCCTTGTCGGCGGCGACGGCGTCGTAAATGCGCAGCCGCTCCTGGATGGTGACCCGGACTTTGCCGATGTCGCCCGGCGGGATAGTCAGGTACGTGTCGCCTTCCAGGCCGATTGCGTTCTTCAGGTCGATGTTGCCGCAGCACTGCAGGCTGCCGGCCTTGCGGAAGATCAGACCGATGACCCAGACCGTCCCGAGCCCGGCGGCGATGGCGACCGCCAGCGACTGCGTGGCGTCCTGCTCCGTCTGCCTCATCATGGCCAGTCCCACCAGGCCGAACATCGTCAAGAACGCCGTCATGCCCTGAAATGACAGGACCTTGAAGCTCAGATACGATTCGACGCTGTGGATGCCGGGGTCGCTGCCGGGGTCGCTGACATCGTGGGCCGGACCGCTGAAGTCGTGGGCGGCGTCGAAGTCCGCGTGGACGTCCACGCCACCGCCGAAGTCGTGGTGAAGCTCACTGTCGCCGCCGATGAACTGCAGGGCCAGACGGACGACGAACAAGATGCCTCCAACAATGGCGCAACCGAGAAACAGCTTCTCCATGCCGCCAAATTGAGCCAGACACGGCATCATAGCCAGACCCTTTCAAGATCGACCACCATCAGTCCTGCATCGACTCTCCTCGCAGGCGTCCGATTATACCGTCTGACGCGCCGAAAACCAGCCAGCTCGATGGAATTTCTTCCCACTACATGAATAGACGCCCCACGGCCTGCTATCTTGCGCACAGGAAGAGATTCCGATCAGATTTCTGACGCCCGCCTCTCCCACAGCCTCCATGAGGAACGCTCGCCAGTCCTTGACCCGCTTCGGCAGGGGCTCGACCCGCACGAGCCCATCGTCGCGCCGATGCACATGGGCGGCCGCACTGGAGCACATCGTCGATATAGAATGCCAGGAAGTCGTAGCCGGACTCCGAGGAGACCTTCCAATAGAAGCTAAAGGTCCCCGGTCCCTGACTATCGAAAACCGCTATTCCCGCTATTTGCGCCATGTCGCGAACCTAACCACTCGCACCGAGCTCGTCAACGGAAAAGCCCCCTCTCTAATCATCGTGGGTGCACGTCATGTTTGTAGGTAGATTCGGCGAAGACCCTCTGGAACTGTCATTTCGACCGGAGGCCGAAGGCCGGAGCGGAGAAATCTGGCTATGGACAAGAGGCACCTTCCCTT
>CAYFUB010000438.1:0-3390 GCA_964346195.1 uncultured Pirellulales bacterium | reverse complement strand
CCGCTCGCATAGGTATGCGTCGGATTCTGGGCGGTAGAGCTGACCTCGTCGCCGAAGGTCCAGCTCCACGCCACGACGGTGCCATCAGGGTCGGTACTTGCGTCGGTAAAGGTGACCGTCAGCTCGTCCTCGGTGTGCGTGAAATCGGCGGTCGGTGACTGGTTGGGCGGTGCACCACCGCCCAGCGCGGCGGCGGCGTTGACGATGCCCCAGCCGTACCACGTATCCCAGCCGGCCGGACCTTTGTCTTTGGCTGTGGATTCCAGGCGGCTCTTGATCTGTGCGGGCGTCGTATACGTCCCCTGGTCGATCAGCAGGGCGGCTACGCCGGAGACATGGGGGGCCGCCATCGAGGTGCCCTGCCAGAATTCATACCGCCACACCAGTGCCCCGTTGACTACGGCAAAAGTCTCCTGGAGAACCCCGTCGGCATAGCCATCTCCGTTTTGGTCCACGTACACATCACCGCCCGGGGCGGTCAGGTCCAACTGAGAACCACCGTTGGAATAGGAGGTAACAGCTTCATCGTACCGCGTAGCCCCCACGGCGATGCAATACGCATCATAGGCTGCCGGATAGCTGACCAGGGGCAATCCGTAGTTACCAGAGGCACAGACGATGGTCACCCCCTTGCCGTGGGCATACGCCACGGCCTCTTCAAGAGTCTGCGATCCAAAAAAACCGCCCAGACTCATGTTGATTACGTTGGCGCCGTGATCGGCGGCATAGTGGATGCCATCGGCGATCTGGGCATGCGTTCCCGAGCCATCGGCGCCGAGTACCTTCACGGGCATGATCGAGCAACCGTATGCCACGCCGGCCACGCCGACCCCGTTGTTCGTGTGCTGCGCGATCGTTCCGGAAACATGCGTTCCATGCCCGTGGTCATCCTCGGGGTCGTTATCGCCATTGACGAAATCGTAACCGCCGGAGATCACTGATACCCCATCTCGCGCTCCAGCAGTCCTGACGCCGGTGTCTACGACCGCGACCACCACACCCCCTCCGGTGGCCACGTCCCATGCCTGTTTCATCCCAATGCCGCCGTTGTCGGCATTATCGAAATGCCATTGATACCCATAGTATGGGTCATTCGGCACTCCGAGCGCGCTGGCGATGTAGTTCAACTCGGCGTATTCGACGTTCGGATTCCTCTCGTAGATGTTGACCATCGCCTGAGGCGCCATCGTCTCGGGAAATGCCAGCACCCGGAAGCCCGCGAACCGGCTGGTATAAGCGACCTTGGCCTGGTTCTGCTGATTGATTTGGGCGATCACGGCCTCACTGACACCGGGGCTGAATTTGACGATGATCTGGCCGGGCATGTGGTCCGGCCCGCTGTACGTAGTGGGCTGCCGGACGTAGATGTCATCGGCCCCGAATCCCGCCTGGGGCAGGCAGATGGCCGCCAACAGCACGACAATCAGAGAAAGGTGCGAGCTTTTCATGGTGTGGTCCTCCAGTCAGTTTCTCCGATACTCCTGTCCCCGTCACGAAGCAATGGACGGGCGTTAGCCGCGTCTGAACCTCGTTCACGTCGGCATGCTATTCTCGACAATGGCAGATCATCTGGTTGTCTGTCTGGTGCCCCGTTGCGTACACCCTCCTGATGTGCATCGCAACGACATATTTTACCGGTCCCATCGCGAAGGTGCCAGACGTTTTCCCGTCAGCAGGACTTTTTTTCTCAGTCTTGCGGCGGTGACGACAGGCCCTATCCTCCCCGGTCCCTTGTCATGCCAGCGACGCGCAGTTGGCCGAGCCATCGACAGCAATGACGTAACATGCTTCCATAACGTGACTTACCGCCCGTCCCGTCCATTCCGGCGCCGGCGGCAGTGCGCGGCGGAAGTTCTCACCCGCCTTGTGGCGGGAGCGGGCAGGTCCACAGGCAGATCCGGTGCCTGTCGCGGTCGAAACGGGAGTCCATGTGGACGGTCTTGTCCGGCGGGAGGTCGCCGAGGCCGAATTCGTGAGAAACGATTCTCGCGCCGGGCCGGAGTTGCCGCAACTGCGGCACCAGGCGGGCGTTCAATTCGGTCCCCAGGTACAGGGTGACCACGGTCGCCGGTCGCAGGTCGGCCTTGAGAACGTCCTTCTGCTTGATTGTGACCAGGTGGGCCACTTTGTTCTTCAGCACGTTTATCCGGGCCTCGCGCACGCGGAGCCGGTCCAGGTCGTACCCGACGGCCCGGCAGCCGTACTCTTTCGCGGCGGCGACGACGATTCGCCCGTCCCCACAGCCCAGATCGTAGACCACGTCATCCTTCGTCACCTCCGCCATTTTCAGCATTCTGTCCACAACATCCGCGGGTGTTACCGCAAACACGACGAACAGCACGGCGGGCTCCCGACCGCCGGCGGCGCCTCGACTGCCCTGGGCTGCCCCCGCTGCATTGGGGTCTGACGGTGTCATCGGGGCATCCAGACCTTCATCGGCGACGAAGAAGGCCGAAGGCGCCTCGTCCTGGTAGCTCCTTTCACAGCCGGTCAGAAGAATGACAAGCAAGAGGATGGGAGCGGCTATTGTCGCTGGTCGTATCATCATCGAAGGCACGCCTGATTCCGTGTTCGCCGAGAGCAGCGGACGGCACAAACCGCCGACCGATTCGCCCATTCTACGCACATAGCTGATTTCTGTCGCCCCTCATGTTCCATGATTCCGCATTTTCTGCCCGCGCGCGGTCGCCGGCCTCGCACGGACGGGCGGTTGACGATGGCCCCAGGGGCCCATAGAATACCGCCGGCGTTTCCCGGTTGGTGAAGGCAGGGCAATTTGGTGAAAGGATTGCATGATGGCCGTCGATCGCGATCAGGTATCCGCATGTTTGCAGGAGTGCAAGGCCCATTTGACGACGGAACTGCTGCCGTTCTGGCTGGACCGGTGCAAGGACGACGTCAACGGCGGGTTCAACACGCAGTTCGACAAGGACGGCAACGACTCGGGGCTCGATGAGAAGTCGATGCTGGCCCAGATGCGGACGATTTACTCGATGTCGGCCGCCCATCGGGCGGGCTACGGCGGCGGCAGGTGTGCCGAGTACGCCAGGCATGGCGTGGACTTCGTCATCGACAAGGTCTGGGACCGCGAGCACGGCGGATTTTTCTGGACGACCAATCGCAAGGGCGAGGTCGCTATCGACAAGAAGATCATGTACGGCCTGAGCTTTGCCATGTATGCGCTGAGCGAGTACACCATGGCCACGGGCGACCCGCGCGGGCAGGAGTACGCCGAGAGAACGTTCGATCTCGTCAAAAAGTATGCGACCGACACGATGTACGGCGGCTACTTCGAGATGTTCGAGCGCAACTGGGACCTGTGCGGGCCCGGGCCCCAGGGCGGCGACCGCAAGACCCTCGACGTGCACATGCACCTGATGGAAGCCTTCA
>CAYFUB010000437.1:0-10406 GCA_964346195.1 uncultured Pirellulales bacterium | reverse complement strand
CTACCGGCCCTATCATCCGGTCTACCTGCCCGGCAACTGGCGGCGCTGGTGGGATTTCGGCACGGGCACGCTCGGCGACATGGGCTGCCACATCATCGACCCGGCCTGGTGGGCACTCGATCTGAAGTATCCGACGAGCGTCGAGGCCAACGCCGGACCGTTCAACGAGGAGACCTACCCGCAAATGACCACCGTGAGGTGGGAGTTCCCTGCGCGTGGTGATCTGCCCCCGGTAAGGATGACGTGGTGCGACGGCGCGTATCGTCCGCCGCGACCCAAGGATTTTGAGCCGGAACGGCGGCTCCCGGATCAAGGCGGCCTTTACTATGGTGAGAAAGGCACTATCCTGCTGCCGCATGGGGGCAATCCGCGGCTGATTCCGGAGTCTGCGATGAAGGGGTTCAAGCCGCCGGAGCCGTTTCTGCCGCGCGACGTGAACCATTACCAGGAGTGGATCCGGGCCTGCAAGGGCGGGCCCAAGCCCTCGTCGAATTTCGACTATGCCGGTCCGCTCACCGAGACGATCCTGCTGGGCAATGTGGCGGCCCTGGCCGGTGGTCGCAAGCTCGAATGGGACGGTCCGGCCATGAAGGTGGCGAATATGCCCGAGGCGAATCGTTTCCTGCGCCGGGCCTACCGCGAAGGGTGGACGCTGTAAGAATTGATGAAGGACGATTGACAATTGATGATTCCCGGGTGGCACATCGTCGTGGACGCTGGCGTGTTCTTCCGGCAGGTCAGGGATATGTCCTGGGTGGCAGCGTCAAGAGCCTGCCCTGAGCGAAGTCGAATGGGCCGAAGGCCTTGGCGATGGCTTAGCCAATTTCGCGTGATACCATCGCCAAGCTGCGCTTGACGATGCCACCCGAAGCCATGAAATCCGTGGCTGTAGTGTGTGACTTGTAGGGCTGGGTTAGATTGAGGAGAACGAAAGATGGACAGATGGGTGAAGTTCGGGATGGTTTTGACCGTGGCGGGATTGTGTCTCTGTGCGGTCGGGTCAGGGTCGGCGCGGGCCGAGGAGAACTGGCGACTGGGCATGCAGGCGTACAGTTTCAATCGCTTCACGTTCTTCGAGGCGGTGGATAAGACCAAGGCGCTGGAGATGAAGTACATCGAGGCGTATCCCGGCCAGAAGCTCAGTGCCGAGTATGGGGATGCCAAATTGGATCACAACATGTCCGCCGAAGCGAAGGCCGCGGCCAAAAAGAAGTTGCAGGATGCCGGCGTCAAGCTGGTCAACTATGGCGTGGTGGGGCTGCCGAACGATGAGGCCGAGTGCCGCAAGGTCTTCGATTTCGCGAAGGACATGGGGATCGAAACGATCGTCTCGGAGCCGCCGGAAGACGCGTTCGACCTGATCGACCGGCTGTGCGGCGAGTACAAGATCAACGTCGCCATCCACAACCACCCGAAACCCTCCCACTACTGGAATCCGGACACGGTGCTCAAGGTCGTCAAGGGTCGCAGCCCGCGCATCGGTGCCTGTGCCGACACGGGCCACTGGACGCGTTCCGGTGTCGATCCCCTGGAGGCCGTCAAGAAGCTGCTGGCGGAGAAGCGCATCATCAGCTTCCATTTCAAGGATCTCAACGAGTTCGGCAACCGCGGCGCCCATGACGTGCCGTGGGGTACGGGCGTCAGCAAGGCCGACGCAATCCTGACGGAACTGGCGCGTCAGGGCTTCAAGGGCAGCTTCTCTATCGAATACGAGCATAACTGGCTGAACTCGATGCCCGAGATCGCTCAGTGTGTCGCCTTCTTCCGCAAGACCGCGGCGGAACTGGGCGATGCCACGGCCAAGGACGTTTTCCAGAAGGACCTTTCCAACGCCGTGATGGAACCCGGCTCCTGGGCTTTTGATGCCGAGGGCGTTCTGGCACCGACACCGAGCGGTCACGGCGACATCTGGACCAAGGAGCGATACGGCAATTTCGTGCTTGAACTGGACTTCAAGGTCCCGGACAAGGGCAATAGCGGCGTCTTCATCCGTACGGGCGACATCAAGAAGTGGATCAATACGGCCATCGAGGTGCAGATTCATGCCACGACCGACGGCACGAAGCACGGCCAGTGCGGCGCCATTTACGATTGCCTCTCGCCGTCAAAGGATGCTACGAAGAAGCCGGGCGAGTGGAACCACTATATCATCACCTGTCTGGACAACAAGATCTACGTGAATCTCAATGGCCAAGACATCATCGACATGGACCTGAACCAGTGGACCGAGGCCGGCAAGAACCCCCAAGGGACCACGAACAAGTTCAAGACAGCTTACAAGGACATGCCGCGCGAAGGGCATCTCGGCTTCCAGTACCACGGCAACCCCGTCTGGTTCAAGAATCTCAAAATCAGGTCTTTTGATTGAGGTGGGCTCCCATGAAGAACAGAAAGAGAATCCGGCCGACTGATTTCACTGTCATGCTGAACGGAGCGAAGCGCAGTGAAGCATCTGGCCTGCGAACGAGATGCCTCCATCGCGGCAGTGGTGATGCTTACTCCGCGGGTCAGATCCTTCGCTTCGCTCAGGATGACATACGGGCGCACCTGACTATCGCAATGATGATGGTTGTCGGCCTGTCTGCGATGCTTGTGGTCGGTGTTCAGCAAACGGCGCGGGCGGGCAATGCGGCGGCATCCGACGAGTGGGTCTCTCTGTTCAACGGCAAGGACCTGACCGGCTGGGACGGCGATCCGCGGCTCTGGTCGGTGAAAGACGGCGTGATTCACGGCGAAACGACGCCAGAGAACCCCGCCAAAGGCAACACGTTCCTTGTCTACCGTGGCGGGATGTTCGACGATTTTGAGCTCAGGATCAAGTTCCGCATTCAGAACGGCAACTCCGGCATCCAGTACCGCAGCAAAGAGCTCGACAAGTGGCGGATTGCCGGCTATCAGGCCGAGGTCGAGAACGCCCCGGGCAAGGTCGGCTTCCTGTATCATGAGGCCGGTCGCGGCTGGCTGGTCAACGTCGGCGACTTCATGGTCATCGATGAAAAGGGTGAGAAGCGGGTCGTCAGCAACGTCAACGACCAGAAGGCCCTGATCGAGGGCGGCTACTACAGGGAAAAGAACTGGAACGAGTACCACATCATCTGCCAGGGCAACCACATCATCCATTATCTCAATGGTTATCAGACCATCGAGTTGATCGACAACGACCGCGTCGCGAATCCGAACGATCCCAAGGACAATAGGGGTGCGTCGCGAACGGGCCTACTGGCCCTGCAGATTCACGTCGGCCCGCCGATGGTGGTGGAGTTCAAGGACATCCGGGTGAAAAAGGTCCCGCCGACGTACGGTGACGCCGTGCTCGCCTTCAACGGTCGGAACCTGGACGAGTGGACTACGAACTCCCGCTCGGGCAAGGCCAACAAATGGGTGGTCGGCAAGGCCAGAGTCTCGTCGAGCGACCCGAAGCAGTTGGAAGTCGTCGAGGGGACCGGCGAGATGGTCAATCTGACGCCCGAGCACGGCGCCAGCCAGGACATTTACTCGAAGGCGAAATTCGGCGACTGCCGGATCGAGTTGGAGGTGATGGTGCCGCGGGGCTCGAACTCCGGCATTTACGTCATGGGCGAGTACGAGGTCCAGGTGCTCGACAGCTACGGCCGCGAGAAGATGGGCAGCGGCGACATGGGCGCTATCTATGGCGGTTTTGCACCCCCGGTCAACGCCTCGAAAAAGCCCGGCGCGTGGCAGCAGTACGTGATTGAATGGCAGGCCCCCAAGTTCGACGCCGCGGATAAGAAAACTCAGAACGCCTGCTTCGTTAAGGTCGAGCTGAACGGCCAAGTCCTGCACAAGGACCTGGAGATGCCGGGCCCGACGCCCGGTGGCGTGACGGGCAAAGAGGCGGCCACCGGACCGCTGATGCTCCAGGGCAACCACGGGCCCGTGGCGTATCGCAATATCGTCGTAAAACCGTTGAAGTAACGAGGTTGAAGTGTCAAGTCTGAAGTGTGAAGTAGGGTGGGGCTTACCCCACCGCGGACTCGTGTGGCAGAGAGAATCGGCGGGGCGAGCCCCACCCTACGACTTCAAACTCTTAGCCTGAGTTCATGTTGCGCGAAATAACTGTATTGACGTGCCGGGACTTATCGGACGGTGCGAAAAAACGGCGACTTTCCTTGACAGCCGTGGGTGCCGTCACCATAATGACCGGCTAAATCCGGAGTATCGGTCACGAACCGTCAGGTTCACTTTTTGGAGCATGTAGAGAAACAATGAGCGAGCAGAAAACACAAAAAGGCATGAACAGGCGCAGCTTCCTGCGTTCCACGGCGGCGGTCGGTGCGGGTCTGGCATTTTCACCGCGGATGTTTGCCGCCGCCAGCGGCGGCGCGAACGATATCAACGTCGCGTTGCTCGGCGCCGGCGCCGAGGGCCAGATCCTGATGCAGGCCTGCCTGAAGATTCCGAACGTGAAGTTCAAGGCCGTCTGTGACATCTGGGAGGCGTACAACCAGAAGCGCACGGCCAACCTGCTGAAACGCTACGGGCACGCGTGCAATGCCTACGTCGATTACAAGGAGATGCTGGACAAGGAGAAAGGCAAGATCGACGCTGTGATTATCGCTACGCCGGACTTCTGGCACGCCGAGCACGCCATCGCCTGCATGGAAGCCGGCCTGGATGTCTACTGCGAGAAGGAGATGTCCAACGAGCTGAGCAAGGCCCGGCAGATGGTCGAGGTCCAGAAAAAGACGGGCAAGCTCCTCCAGATCGGCCACCAGCGCCGCAGCAATCCGCGCTACCTCCATTGCTACAACAAACTGCTGAAGGAAGCCAAGATTCTCGGCCGGATCACGACGGTCAACGGCCAGTGGAACCGCGGGGCCCAGGAGCCTCTCGGCTGGCCCAGGAACGCGGTGATCGACGACGCGACTCTGAACAAGTTCGGCTTTCAGTCGATGGAGCAGTTCCGCAACTGGCGCTGGTACAAGAAGCTGGGCGGCGGTCCCATCGTGGACCTCGGCTCGGACCAGATCGACATCTACGCCTGGTTCCTCGAGTCCACTCCAAAGGGCGTCATCGCCAGCGGTGGCACCGACTACTATGACAAAAAGACGCACGAATGGTACGATACGGTCATGGCCATCTTCGACTTCGAGACCAGGGAAGGCGTCGTCCGGGCGTTCTATCAGGTGCTGACGACCAACAGCAACCAGGGTTACTACGAGGCTTTCATGGGCGACCAGGGCACGCTGGCGATCTCCGAATCGGCGGCGCGCGGGTCGGTCTATCGCGAGCAGAGCGCCCAGGTGGACTGGGACAAATGGGTCAAGCTGGGCTTCGTGAACGAGCCGAAAAAGGCGGAGGAGAAGACCGAAGGCGCCACGGCGGCCCTGGACGTGCGTGAGACACTGGCGCCGCCGGCCTACGAGATCCCCGTCACGATGGACAACAAGCCGTACCATCAGCCGCATCTCGAGAATTTCTTCAACGCGGTCCGCGGCAAGGAAAAACTGAACTGCCCGGCCGAGGTCGGCTACGAGACCGCAGCTATGGTCCTGAAGGTCAATGAGGCGGTTGAGGCCCAGTGCAGGCTCGAGTTCAAGCCCGAAGAGTTCAAAGTCTAAGGCGAACATCTGACGACACCGGTTGGCGGTCGATATTCGGCCTCCTGGCAGTGGCCGGACGTGCAGAAAGGAACTGATACAGCCTTGAAACGAGAAGTGATTGCAGTGCTTGTCGTATGGTGCGCGCTGTCGGCGCCGCGGGCCCGCGGTGCGGAGGCTCCAAAGCTGCTTGGCGACGAGAGCGATGGCAGCCGAGCCGTGCCGATTCACCTGATTCCGCTCTTCGCTGAGAATGAGGAGGGCCTCAAGGGCGAGCAGGTCGATCCGGGCGCCGAGCAGGCCATGCCGTTCTCCACGCAGTGGACGTGCGGCGAGTGCCACAGCTACGGGACGGTCAGCCGGGGCTGGCATTTCAACGCGGTGGACAGCAATGTGCCTGCCGGTCGGCCGGGCGAGCCGTGGTTATATTTCGATTCCAGGCTTGGCGTTCAACTGCCTCTTTCGTATCGGGCCTGGCCGGGAACCTATCGGCCCGAGCATGTGGGGCTGACCCATTGGGAAATCACGAAGCTCTTTGGCAGGCACATGCCAGGGGGCGGCCCGGGCGAAGTCAGTGCCACCGACCCCGATGAGATCGGCAAGCAGTACGTCTCCGGGAAGCTGCCGGTGAACTGTCTGGCCTGTCACAACGCGCATCCGGGCCAGGACCAGGGCAGCCCGACGGGCTACGCCATCCAGGTGGTGAGGACGAACTTCCGCTGGGCCGCGGCCGCATCCTGCGAGTTTGCGGACGTGGCCGGCTCGGCCGCCGATGTGCCAATTACCTACGATCCGTTCTTCCCCGACCCCGATGAGTCGAAGGCGCCGTGCGTGACGTACAATAAGAATGTCTTTGACGACAAGGGGAACGTTCTCGTGCAGATCGTGCGAGAGGTGCCCAATCGGCGCTGTTACTTCTGCCACAGCGACCTCGACTGCGGCGAAAACGGCGAGAAGACGGAGAAATGGTGTGCGGACGAAGATATCCACCTGACGGCGGGGCTCAAATGCGTGGACTGCCACCGCAACGGTCTGGGGCACAACATCATCAGGGGCTATGATGGCGAGGCCGAAGAATCCGGCAACGAGCTGGCGGCGACGACGTCGTGCCGCGGCTGCCATCTCGGCGACGAGAACCGCCGGCGGCCGGAAGGGGGGCGGCTGGGCGCCCCGGTCCCCGAGCACAAGGGCATCCCGGCGGTCCACTTCGAAAGGCTGGCCTGCACCGCGTGTCATTCCGGGCCGTGGCCAGGGGAACAGACGATATTGACCAAGACGTCGCGGGCCCATCGCCTGGGGACGCCGAACGTCAACAAGGAAGTGCGGGTTTTGCCGCACGTTATCTCCTCCGTCTTTGCCAAAGAGACAGCGACCGACTCCGGCCAATCGCACCAGTCCAGCCCCAAAATCGGGCCGCACAAGCTGGTCTGGCCGGCCTATTGGGGAACGCTGAACGAGCAGGATGCCGTTGAACCCATCGATCTGGCCGCCGTCAACAAGGTGGTCGGTGCGGCCCTGAAAGACGTCAATGTTCCGGGCACGGGCGACTGGGGCGAGATGGAAGAAGAGCATGTCGTCCAAGCGCTCAAGGCGCTGAGCGAATCGGGCCAAAACAGGCCCGTGTACGTCGCCGGCGGGATGCTGTACAGGTTGGATGACGCGGGCGCGCTATCCAGTCGTGAAGATCATCCGGCGGCGGAGCCGTACCTGTGGCCGATCGGCCACAACGTCCGGCCCGCGGGCCAGTCGCTGGGCGTCGGCAAGTGCACGGTTTGCCATTCGACGAACGCCCCGTTCTTCTTCGGCCAGGTCGCCGTCGATTCGCCGATTGTCTCTGTCAGCAACCTGACGAAGCCGCAATATGAGTTCCAGAAGGCGGCCTACCGTCGCACGCGATGGTTTGCCGCATCGTTCGTTTTCCGCCCGTGGTTCAAGGTCGTGGCGATTGGCTCGGCGGCGGTCATAGGGATTGTCCTGTTGCTGTACGGGCTCCGGGCCCTGGGCGTCGTCGCTCTGGTGCTGGCCGAACAGGAATGAATACATTGATAATTGACGATGGATGGTTGATTATTGGGCAATCATCCATCATCAATCGTCCATAATCAATGATTGGGTGCTCAGGATGTTTCAAACGGTTTCGATCATTGTTTCGTTGGTGACATTCGTCGCGATTGCCGCGCATTGGGCTCTCACCCCGGCGGGGGGGCCGCGCAGCATCGTTCGCGGCGGGGTCCATGCCTTCAGTCTGCTGCTCATCGAGCAACGGTCCAGTCTCCTGGGAGCCCTGAAGAAACTGGCCTACATTCTGGCTTTCGTCTGTTTCATCGTTCTGACCTTCACAGGTTTCTGGCCGGTGCTGGTCAACGGCGAGCATATCTCCGGCTACCTGATGATGATCCACGCCACGTTCGCCCCGGTTTTTGCACTGTGCCTGGCGGTCCTGGCGCTCACCTGGGCAGGCAGCTACCGGTTCACCGCCGATGACTGCCCCTGGGTCCGGCGGCTACTGCGACGGTTCACGCGTCTTCAGGTTCCCGCCGACGCGAGGCCGTGGCGCTGTGCGCCGGCCCTCCACAAAGCGACTTTCTGGCTGCTAATGTTCCTGGCGCTGCCGCTCATCCTGTCGATCGTTGTCAGCATGTTTCATCTGCTGGGAACCGACTGGCAGCACCTGACGCTGGCGCTGCATCGCTGGACCGCTCTGGTGTTCGTGATCGTGGCGGTCATCCACACGTACCTTGCGATACGAATCCGGACCGCGCCCGAGGCATAAGCGCGCGTCCGGTTCTTGTTTTTTGTGGCTGAGGGCCGGGCCGAGGACTGTCGGCATCTGTGAGGTCCGGCGACGGCCTATTGTGTCGCAACTACGGGTCCGATAAACACCGGCAGGGCGGCTTCCAGGAGCCATGGGGAGAAAAGCGTGCACAACACTGTCGCTGCGGTGGATGGGGGAGCAAGTCTGCGAGCGCATTTTCCCTGTCACGGAAGCTGTCCGTCTGCTGATCCTGCCTGTCATTCGCCTCGTGTGGGTGCGCGTGGAAACTATAGACGGACGTTGTGAGTCGGGATACTTGATTTAGGAGAGCCGATCATGAGCAATGGAGCATTACCAAGTTATCTGAGTATGGCCAAGCCGAACCCGCCCGAAAACCGGGTGCCGTGGTACCAGAGCACCGCCCCGGCCTACGCCGGCATCTTCCTGTGGGTGGTGTTCTACATGGGCATCGCCAACTTCCTGCCCGATACCGGCCTGGGGGTCAGTCTTCTCGCCTTGGTCATTGCGGCCCTGATTTGCCATTTCCTGTTCTACCTGGTCCCGGGCCTGTATGGGATGAAGACCGGTTACCCTCTCTACGTGGTCGGGTCATCAACGTACGGTACGGCGGGTGGCTTCATCATGCCGGGCTTGCTGATGGGATTACTTCAGTTCGGCTGGCTCGGCGTGAACACGGCGGTATCGACGGACTTCATCCTGCAAGCTGTCGGCCGCCCGCCCGCCGTGGACCCTGCCACGGAGCAGTTCGCGGGCAGCGCTGCGTTCACCATCGTGGCACTCATCTGGGCGGCACTGGCCGTTTTCGTCGCGCTGAAGGGGATTCAGTACCTGGGCAAAGTGTCTACCTTTTTGCCTATCGTCCCGCTCCTTATGATCCTGTACGTCTTCTTTGCCAATGTCGGCAGTGCCGGTGACTACACCCCGGCCGAGACGGGCAAGCCCCTGATAGGCTTCCTGGGTCTCATCGCGATGGTTGTGGGCTTCTTCGCCACCGCCGGTGCCGCCGGTGTGGACTTCGGCATGGGCAACCGCAACAGCAAGGACATCCAGCTCGGCGGTCTGGTGGGGATTGCTCTGGCTATCATTGTAGCCGGCGGCCTGCCGTTGATTGCGGCGGCCGGGGCTCATGGGGCCAAGCCCGAGCTCGAAGGCTACACGTTCGATGTCATCATCGGGCAACAGGCCGGCGCCAAGCTGATGTTTGCCTTGTTTGCCATCGCGAGCTTTGCCCCGGCGTGCTTCAGTTCCTTCATCGCGGCCAATAGCATTGGTACGATGTTCCCCAAAGTGAACAAGACGGTGATGGTGATCATCGGAGCGATCGTGTCGCTCATCATTGCCGCCAAGGGCTGGGCCTTTAACCTGGGCAGCGTTTTCGGCCTCATCGGTGCTTCGTTCGGTCCGATCTGCGGCTCCATGGCCGCCGACTACATCCTCAGCGGCATGAAATGGTCGGGGCCGAGGAAGGGTGTCAATTGGGCCGGGTACATTGCCTGGGCCGTCGGTTTCGTCGTGGCCATCCTCCCGAACGACCTGGTTGGGGGGGAGCGCTTCAGCTTCATCACCCCAGCCCCGGTGATTGCGTTTATCATCGGTTTCGTGCTGTACTGGGTGCTGGTGAAAGCAGGTTTGCAGCCGGAGGCGGTGGCGTTGGAGGTTCACGCTCCGAAACCGGTCGGTGAGCCGGGTGCGGGGCCCGCGGCGCCCGAGGCGAAAGCGGCGGAGCATGTTCTCGACGAGAAGGGGCCGCCGAAACCGGAAGCCTGACGCGAGGCGCCGGCTGTCATTAGCCCGACAGCCCGGGAACAGCAGATTGACATGCAGGGATTCGGCTTGGGTCGAATCCCTGCTTTTTGGGGGCCAGGTCCTCCAAGGGCCACAAAAGGTAGTCATACGGATTATGATTAATCGGTGCGCGGCATGTCATCCCTTCGAGGCTCAGGGCAGGCTCTGAACGAAGCACAGCGCAGTGAAGGATCCGGGCTGCGAGTGAAAGAAACCGCTCTTTCGGTGGCCAGATCCTTCGGCTTTGCCTCAAGATGACAAAGCCCACCGCGCAAGAATTTTTC
>CAYFUB010000436.1:0-6748 GCA_964346195.1 uncultured Pirellulales bacterium | reverse complement strand
AAGGGAAGGTGCCTCTTGTCCATAGCCAGATTTCTCCGCTCCGGCCTTCGGCCTCCGGTCGAAATGACAGTTCCAGAGGGTCTTCGCCGAATCTACCTACAAACATGACGTGCACCCCGCCGCCGGGTGTCTGGGAAGGTCCCAGAGCGCTAAAGACGGGTGGCAGCGTCGAGGCCAAAAGGCCTTGGCGATGGCTTCTCCGCATGGGTATAAGACCATCGCCAAGCTGCGCTTGACGTTGCCACCCGTCGCTTTCTGTCATGACAGGACTGCCAATCTATTTTCACAACCACGCCACCGCGGTGTGGCCGGAATACGGTGGCGGATTTTGTAGGGTGCGTACCACGCACCGCGCGACTATGCCGCCAAGGAGAAGGATGGTGCGTGATACGCACCCTGCGCCTGGATTTGTCATGCTGAGCAAAGCGAAGCATCCGGCCGTAGAATGGGAGGTCCGTAGCGCACCGGAGGCAATTCCCCATGCGATGCCCGGATCCTTCGCTGCACTCAGGATGACAAACGTCTGTGATCCTACAAGCCAAAAGAGAGTTCACAACTATGAGGTCGGGGTTGTATCGCAATGATTGCTGCCGTTTGTAAATATCCGCGCAGGATTTTAGGCCTTCTCAGAGTCACGAGAGCCACGTAGAATGCCATTATCCATGTTCTACCGGAAGCTGCAACTGTGTTGGAATGAGGTGAACCATGAGAGAACACGTCGATGCCGCAAGCCGCCGGTCGTTCTTGAGAACCGCGCTGGTGACGGCCGGGGCCGTTTCGGCCGGCCAGGGCCTGGCACAGGATGCCGGCACAAAGCAGGCCGGCGCGGGCGGGGTCAGTCTGCGGGAGAAGTTCTTCGGCTGCATCGCGGCCTGTCATATCGGCTCGGCCATGGGCGCGCCGGTCGAGGGCTGGTCCTGGGAGCGGATCGAGAAGGAGTACGGGCTGCTCGACAAGCCGCTGCCGTATTCGCACTACGGCAAGCGCGACTGGGTCCGCGAGCCCGGGACGACCGAGGACGGCGTCGAGCGGCAGAAGCTGATGATCACCGCCATTATCGAGAAGCAGGACCGCATCAATGCCGAGGATCTGCGCCGAGCGTGGGTGGACCACATGAATCCCAACGCCGCCGGACTGGTCTCCGAGCCTTTCGAAGGGGCGCTGCTGGCCCTGGCGAAAACGCACATCCCCGCCGCCGACATCGGCAAGTACTGCGACTATTCCGGCCTCGTCTCGCTCTCGCGCTCCTGCCATCCCATCGGCCTGATCAACGCCGGCGACATCCGGGGCGCCATCGACGACATTCGCGAGGTCGGCCAACTCTATAACACCGCCAACAGCCGCGGCATCCTCTGGGCGGAGGTCACCGTGACCGCCATCGCCGCCGCGACGAAGTCGGGCGCGACGGTGGACAGCGTCATCGGCGCCGTCTTCGACAACTGCGACAAGGTGGACACGCGCTTCTTCCGGCGCGCCGGCATTCGCGGCGAGCTCGAGAGGGCCCTGAAAGCCACGGCGGATTGCAGCGACGTGCGCGAGATGCGGCGCAAGTTCGATACGATTTACAGCGGCGCGGGCATCGTTTACGCCCACAGCTACGCCAATGAGATCGTCACCAAGGCCATCTGCGTTCTCAAAATGACCAGGGGCAACACGTGGGAAGCCATGAAGGCGGGCATCAACATGGGCCGGGACACCGATTGCCTCACCGCCGTTGCGGGCGGCATTACGGGGGCCCTCTCCGGCGCCGATTCCATCCCGAAGGATATCATCAAGCAGGTCGATTACGCGACCTCGGTCAACCCGCACACGAATTCAAAACGGACGCTGCGCGAGACCTCCGATGGTCTATATAACGCGTTCAAAGCCCGATTGGCTCGGATGAAGACCTACATCGACGAGATGGACGGCGCGTAGCCGGGGTCAGCCGGCGAGGAACGCCAGGAGGTCGTCGTTGTCCATTTCGTGCCCGGAGTTCGGCGTGACGTACAGACTCACTTGGCCCTTGCCGCCGAAGGCCGCGTAGATCGCCTGCAGCTCCTTCAGCGCAGGTGTCACGGTCTCGTTGTAGGAAGCGGAGTTGTTCCAGGGGGCGGGCACGTCGGCTTGGCCGTAGTGAAGCCGCAAGGGGCGCGGGGCATTGAGACCGGCGATGTCGCTGCGGTCCATCCATGTCAGGACCCCGGGAATGCAGTGCGCCGGGGCGTTATAGCAGCGCGAGAAGATGACCGAAAACGACCCCAGGCTCCCACTGGCGTAGATTCGTCCGACGCGGTCGCTGAAAACCGGATAGGTCAGGGCGAGATCGCCGCCATAGGAGATGCCCGCGACATCGAGCGTGCTGATTCCCTTGGTCTGGCCGAGCCACAGTTCCCAGCGCCGCAGGTCCTCCACCGTGTGGCCGATGAGGGTCTTGCCGCAGAGGAACGCGTCGGTCACCAACGTGAACTGCCGGCCGCGCTGCGAATCCCAGTAGTCCAGGCAACGATTCTCGTCACCGCCGGCCAGGTCGGCCAAGGCCCCGAATCCGCGCAGCGCCGGACAGAGCACGGCGTGGCCCGCCTGCGCGAGCCTCAGAGCAAAGGCATGATGGTAGTCGTCCCGCAAGCCCAGGCAGGGTTCGGCCGCACCGTGCCCGTGGATGGCCATGACGGCGCTCGCCGTGCCGCCGCGCGGCGCGAGCCAATACGCCGGGATGGAAAGGGAATCGCCGACATCCATCACCCAGGCCTCGACAGTGACCTCTCCGCATGTCGTGGTCCGCAGCCGGCGCGCCCGGCACGGCGACGGCGGCGAGAACCCCAGCAACTCGGCCAGCTTCTCCCGGCAGGCACGCCGCCAGGCCTCCGCAGACCCGCGGTAATTCGAGAACGACAAGCGGCGCTCGGCCTTGCCGTGACGGAACTTCCGTGTGAGTTCGTCGCGACGAACATAAAACGCTTCGTCAATCGCCGGCGCCGGTTGGTTGTCGCCGGTCTCGGCCGACACGCGCGCGCCGAGCGCCGCCGTACCCATACCCACCATCCTGAGAAAATCCCGACGCGTCGGGTTCTGCACGCTCATCGTCTGAACCTCTATTACGTGACATCCAGCTCGACCGCGGAGACCGAGGCTGGCGGGAAGGTCCATAATGTGTCAGTCGGCAGGTCCTTCCGTGCCGGAATGATGCGGCGGGCCTGGGTTTCCATGACTTCAAACTCCGGATCGGCGGCCAGCTCGAAGACAGTGCCCGATTCGACATTCATGTCCTCGATGGTCAGACGTGCGGCGACGGACTTCTTCCGGCTGGTGTTCACAACGTGCAGATATAATCGCCCGCCCGTCCGACTGGCCGTCACGTCCAGACCATCGGGGGCCTTCACTACGCCGACCGCCTGTTCGCCCGTGTGATGCCGATACAGGGCCATGACCAGCGCCACCGGCATCAGATAGGATTGACCGCCCGGGACGGGGATCATAATGGCGTTGACCTGCCAGCGCGTGCCGCAGAAATCCGCCAGGGTGGCGACCTTAAGTTTGTCGCCGTGGCGCTCATGGACGTTCAGCAGCCGGGCATTGGCGACGCCGGCCGCCCAGGTCGAGAGGACCTCGCACCGGTTGCGGCCGGGCAGGGCAAAGTGGCATTCCGTCAGCGCCAGCGGCACGTCGTAGCCCTCCACTTGCTCGCGCATCTGGCGGATGCGCGCCTCGTGGACCCTGGATGCATTCATCAGCCGCTCCCAGGTCCGGGCCGGGTCCTTGCGGTACTCGATGCCCCGCAGCGGCGAATCCGGGGTACCGCGGTCGGGATTGAACATGTGGTGGAAGGCGATGTACTGGAGGTGCTCGCCGGCGACGTCGAGCATGCGCGGCGCCCAGCCGCTGTCGCCCCAGCCGATGAGCTGGATGTCCGGGTCCTCGGCGCGCATCGCGCGGGCGAAATCGACGGTGCGCCGGGCCGCGGTCTCGCAATCGAAGCCGTTGCGGTCGTAGGAGGTCTCGTTGCCGATCTGCCACAGGCGTACGTTGTACGGCTCGGCCCGACCGTGCTCGCGCCGCAACGTGCTGTCAACGGCGTTGCAGTAACGCACCCACTCGGCCGCTTCCTCCGGACCCGCGGACCGGACATCGCCCTTCGGGTCGCGCTGCCAGCGCCGGCGGCCGTCGGATTCGAAGTTCACGCACAGCAGCGGCTCGGTGCCCACGCGCCGGCAGAAATCGACGAACTCGTGCGTGCCGACCTGGTTGGTCTCGATGCCGCCCCAGCAGAGGTTCAACATGGGTCTGCGCCGGTCGCGCGGGCCGACGCCCTCCTGCCAGCGATAGTACGAGATGAAGCAGCCACCCCAGCGAATCAGCGTGGGCGAAAGCTCCTTTGTCGCCGCGATCACATCCTCGCGCCAGCAATCCCGCGTGAAGTCCCAGGCGGCGGCCACGGAGCCGTCGGTCGTGCCCAAGGGCTCCATGAACTGCATATACAAGTAAGGCGAGAGGGCAAACCTCGGCCGGGGATTCACGACAAGCGCGGGCCGGCCCTCTTCGGCAAGCGTCGGACGGACGATGCACGCCGCCGCACCAGCGCCCAGCAGCCCCATGAATTCCCGGCGTGTCGTGCCATCTCGGTCGTTCTTCATACGGTGTCCCATCGTCCCTGTCACCTCCAGTCGCTCCGGGGGGACAACAGTGTGCAGGTATCCAAGGCCCCTGGCGAGCCGCGTCACAGCTTCTTCAGCAGGACCTCGCGGACGACGATCTTCATGGGCGAGAACTCGGCGCCGGGGTGTACCTGGAAGCCGATCCTGCCGGAGTCGGTTGTCGTGTCGTATACATCCGCAACCTGCCGGTCGTTGAGCCAGATCTGCAGATGGTCGCGTTCCGCCTGGACCTTCATCGTATTCCAGCCGTCGCGGTTGATGAGCGTCTTGTCGTTGTTGATGGCCAGAAACAGCTTGCCGGGGCAGTAGAGCGTGCCCGAATAGGCTTCGGGATTCTCATATTCGAGGATATCGGCCTGGTACGCTTTCCGGGGCGATTGGTAGCGGAACCATACGCCGCTGTTGCAGGGCCACTGGGCACGCCAGGTGACGATCGCGACGAAATCGTCGTAACTGTCCTTCGTGAAGAGGTCTCCCGGCGCGTAATCCCTGCCCTGGGTCCCGACGAGCAACCCATCCTCAACCCCCCACAGCGCCCCGCCCTCGGCTTCCCAGCCGGTCAGGTCCTGGCCGTTGAACAGTCTCACGAATCCGGGTTCTACTGCCGCCGAAGAATCGGCAGCCTTCTCCGCGGGCTCCCGGCAACCCGCAAACACGAGTGCCGCAGTCGTCAGCACGATCATACCTGCCTTGTTCAACATCGACATTCCTTTCCCTGTTATTCATGCCACCCGGCTGTTCTTGCCTTCCTGGGCCCGCGTCATTTCTTCTCCGGCCAGATGTCCGCCGTTCGGGCGGCTACTTTGAGCATGGTCGGCAGCTTGGCGCTCGGAATCGGCTCGTACCAGAAGGTGGCCGTGGACCAATCGTCCCGGGTCTCGGCCAGGCCGCCTTTCCAGGCGATCTGCTGAATCGTGATGCGGGCCTCCTTCTGCCAGTAAATCGGGTCGGGCAGGTGCCAGCGGTACATCGAGACGAAGTTGTCCTCGTCGAGGTTGCAGCCATTGTAGAAATACGGCGTCTGCTGCATGCCATAGGAGAGCCCCACGTAATCCTCGCTGCCGGTGCCGACGATGGTGGGGAACTTCTCGTCGCCGTCCATGTAAATCTTGATCTCGCCCTCGCCCCACCACTGATCCGGATGCAGGTTGCGAATGCCGATCAACGCGCCGATGTAGCGACCCTTGCCCTTGCGCCTGGGCAGCAGCTCGAAATCCTGCCTCTGCCTCGTGGGATTCTCGCGCCGGAACAGCACGTGCAGCCGGCCGACGTCCGGCGGGTAGCTGTCCCCGATGGTGTAATCCACCTGGTAAAACAGCGGGACCGTCTGTTCGCCCTCGTTGGTGAGTGTGATCCTTGCCCTCGTGATGAACGGCATGGGCAGCCAGATATTCATGCCGGCGTTGCGACCGAGCGAATGCACGGCGGAGAAATAGCCGGTCACTTTTCCGTGGGCAAAGCCCATGAAATCCCCGATGGGACATTCGATGCTCGGGTGCTCCTGGTCGTCCCACCAGGCCCGGATCACCAGGCTCCGCAGGTTTACCGGTGTATTCGCCGTGGTCATCCAGATATGCCGGATCGTGCCCGGGCCTTGAATATCGCAGAGCTGGACCTCCCGGTCCGCGTTCAATGCCATCGCCGGCGCACCCTTGCGGCCGGCGCCGAGATTGCTCGCCGCCTGGCCGCCCGCGCCCGGAGCGCCGGTCGGATTCTCGAAGCAGATCGACCGCGACGTCAGGCCCGTATTGAGCAGATAAGGCTCACTGAGGAGGCTTCCCCTGCCCGCCGGTGGGGCTTCACACGAGGCAGCGCTCAGCGCCAGCGCTGCCATCAACAGATACAGGAGCGTCTGTGCCGGAGTCGGTTTCGCCATGACTTGTCCTTTCAACGCTGGTTGCGCGTGATTCGGAGAACTCATTCGTGATGGTTCGGTCATGAGTCTAAGCCTGCGTCGCAGGGCCGTCAAGCGCCCAGGCGGGGGAAATTCTCGATGTGTGCGACTACATTTTGTGGCGGAGCCCCCTCGATTTGTCATGCTGAGCGAAGCGAAGCATCTCGCTCACGAATAGAACCGACGCTGGTTACCATGCCCACCCCAGATCCTTCGCTGG
>CAYFUB010000435.1:0-2293 GCA_964346195.1 uncultured Pirellulales bacterium | reverse complement strand
ACATCGAGACGCGCAGCCCCGCCCTGGCCAATCGCACCGGCGGCCTGTCCGGGCCCGCCATCAAACCCATCGCTGTTTACCTGGTGAACAAGGTTTATAACGAAGTGGCAAGAGAGGCGGGCATTCCTGTCCTTGGCGTGGGCGGGATTCGTACGGCGGCGGACGCCCTCGAATTCATTATTGCCGGTGCCTCGGCCGTGGCGGTCGGCACCGCCAGCTTTATCCGACCCGATTGTGCCGTAAGGATTGTGGATGGCATCCGGGAGTACTGTATCAGACAGGGGGTAGCCAGACTATCCGATCTGGTCGGCTCGCTTCGGCCGGCATGTCCGGGCGACCTGCCCGCGAAAATCTGACGATTTCTCATTTAACTTGAGTTCTGCAATGGAGACCTGGCATGGAACGCCGTGAGTTCTTGAAGACAGCCGGTTACGGCACGCTGACCGCATGGCTCGCCGGCTGCGTGACCACTGAAGAGCCGCCTGCACGCCGGCAAATCACGCGACAGGAAGCCGAGCGCATGTCGGCCGCGACGAAGGAAGCCGCACGAAAACAGCCTTCACCCGCCAAGGACCGGCCGAACATTCTCTGGCTGATCTCCGAGGACACTTCCCCGGACATGGGCTGCTACGGCAACACGCTGGTCCGGACGCCGAACCTGGACAAGCTGGCCCGTGACGGGGCCCGGTTCACGAATGCCTTCGTGACCGGCCCGGTGTGCTCGGCCTCCCGCTCGGGATTTATGACGGGGATGTACCAGACCAGCATCGGGGCGCACAATCATCGCAGCCATCGCAATGACGGATACAGGCTTCCCGACCCGACGAGGGTGATTACGCAGTACTTCCGGCGGGCGGGCTATTACACCAGCAACTGTGCGGGGCTCAGCTATAAGAGGCCGGGCAAGACCGACTGGAACTTCACGCCGACGGTCATACCGTTCAACGGCACCGATTGGTCGCAGCGCAAGCCCGGCCAGCCGTTCTTCGCGCAGATGAACTTCAGCATGACGCATCGGGCCTTCCGGCGCGACAAGGAGAATCCCATCGATCCCGGCAAGGTCGTGCTGCCCCCCTACTACCCCGATCATCCGGTCACCCGGCGGGACTGGGCCGACTACCTCGAAGCGAT
Source organism: uncultured Pirellulales bacterium (assembly GCA_964346195.1). Lineage (GTDB taxonomy): Bacteria > Planctomycetota > Phycisphaerae > Sedimentisphaerales > Anaerobacaceae > PLanc-01. The sequence continues at coordinate 1,162 of CAYFUB010000435.1, read as the reverse complement.
GCAGGTCCTCGACACCGAGATCGGCGTGGCCCTGCGGTGGCTCGAAAAGGAGGGCCTGGCCGACAATACCATCGTGATGTACTTCGGCGACCACGGCCGGCCCCACGTCCGCGGCAAGCAGTGGCTCTACGAGGGCGGGATTCGCATTCCGATGATCATTCGCTGGCCGGGACACATCAAGCCGGGTACGGTCGTCGACGACCTCGTCAGCACGGTCGATTTCGCGCCGACCTTCCTGTCCCTGGTCGGCGGGGAGCCGCCCGAGCACTTGCAGGGGCAGGTCTTTCTCGGCCGGAAGAAGCGTGCCCGCCGGTACGTCTTCGCCGCGCGGGACCGTTGCGACGGGACGGTGGACCGCATCCGGTGCGTACGTTCGAAGCGGTATAAGTACATCCGCAACCACTATCCCGAGCGGCCCTACACGCAGTTCAATGCCTACAAGAAGCTCCAGTACCCGGCCCTGACGGTAATGCAGGTCCTGGACCAGCAGGGCAAGTTGACGCCCGAGCAGGCGCGGTTCATGGCCGCGACCCGCCCGAAGGAAGAGTTGTACGACCTGCAGAAAGACCCGCACGAACTGCACAACCTCGCGGAGGAGCCGAAGTACAAGGGGACCCTGCGCGAGCACAGCCGGAAGCTCGACGAGTGGATCAAGGCGACCGGCGACCAGGGCGAAAAGCCCGAAGACCCGCGGGTCGTGGCCGCGGCCCAGAGCCAGATGATGGAATCCTACAAGCAGGGTATGGAGAAGCGGAACCTCTCGCCCGACATCTCGGACGAGGATTACCTCAAGTGGTGGGAGAAGAGGCTGCTGGGCTAGATCGGGATTTGCGTCTGTCGCGCCGACGGCTGCCGGAGATCCCCGGACCCCCTCAATTCCTCGCTTGTCTCTTGACACTTCCAACTTGAGAGTCCTCCCGAGATTCGGTTCGTTTCGCACGATAGTTCCTCGACCGGCACATCCGCGTTCGTAGTGACCCCTGCTTTCGCCGGGGGAGCCTGCCCCGGACTTGATCCGGGGCCGTCAGGCGTTTCCGTAGCACGGGCGTCCCGCCCGTGACTCTGACCCACGGGCAGAGTTCCCGTAGCATGGGCATCCTGCCCATGATTCTGACCCGCGGGCAGAGTTCCCGTAGCATGGGCATCCTGCCCATGATTCCCC
>CAYFUB010000434.1:0-11714 GCA_964346195.1 uncultured Pirellulales bacterium | reverse complement strand
CGGTGCGGCCGGAACGTACCCGCTCGTCTATTACTATCTCGGCTACCTCTGCCAACAAAGGGGCAACACGGAGGCGGCCGGCGAGTCCTATTCGCAGGCGCGGAAGATGCCGGCCGACTATTGTTTCCCGTTCCGGGCCGAGTCCGCGGAGGTCCTGAAGGCGGCCCTGGCGCGGAATCCCGCCGATGCCAGGGCGTACTACTATCTGGGCAATCTGTTCTATGACTTGCAGCCTGACAAGGCCATCGAGTATTGGGAGCGGTCGCGCGAGCTTGACGGCATCTTCGCGCTGGCGCATCGCAATCTGGGGTGGGCCTATCACCGCACGCGGAACGACGTGCCCAGGGCGATCGCCAGCTACGAAAAGGCCGTCGCCTGTAACGGGGACGACCCCCGGCTGTTTGCCGAGCTGGACCAGCTCTATGAGCTGGGCAACACGGCTCCCGAAAAGCGCCTCGCCGTTCTGGAGAAGCATCATGCGACCGTCGTCAAGCGCAACGACAGCTTCGAGCGCGAGATCACGGCGCTCGTGCTGGCCGGCCGGTGCGATGAGGCCATCAGGTTCCTCTCGGAGAGTCATTTCCACGTTCGCGAGGGGGGCGGCGAGATCCACGACGTTTACGTGGATGCGCATCTGTTGCGCGGCCTGAGCCGGCTCCGGCAGGGCCAGGCGAAGGAAGCGCTCGAAGATTTCCGCGCGGCAGGGGAGTACCCGGAGAACCTCTCCGTCGGCAGGCCGAAGAACGATCCGCGCGCCTCTCAGATGGCCTATTACCGCGCCCGGGCATACGAATCGCTGGGAGACGGCGAACGGGCGAAGGAGTGCTACACGCAGGCGGCGGATCAGAAGGGCAGGTTCCGAGGCTCGGAAACCCGCTTCTGCCAGGCAATGTCTCTCAAGAAGCTCGGCCGTGACACCGAGGCCCAGACCATTTTCGACGAACTGGTCAGGACCGGCAAAGAACGACTCTCGGGCGCCGAGGCCGCCGATTTCTTCGCGAAATTCGGTGAGCGGCAGACGCCGCAGGCGCGGCAGGCATCCGCCCATTTCACCATCGGCCTGGGATACCTCGGCAAAGGCGACATCGACGCCGCTCGCAGCGAGTTCGCCGAGGCCGCGAAGCTCAACGTCAGCCACGTCTGGGCGAAAGAGTTGATGAAGGAGACAGACTGACCGATTCGGATGAGGTTGGTATCAGTTGGAGCCTCTACCAGAATGACTCGGCATCCGTCCAGGGCCTCTGTGAAAGCCGGCTCGGTCGCCGCGACTCTGTCATTCCTGCGAAGGCAGGAATCCAGACACCTCACGCACGGGGATTGTGGCCAAGCATAAGCACATTCGCATTTTGCGGGTCGGCTGGACCCCTCCCGGCCTGGATCGGCTTTCGGCCGCAACCAAAAATGCTTGCCAAAAGAACAAGATGTTGCGCCCCTGCGGTGCAGGGGCGACAAGCCGGCGTCGCGCACGGCAGCCGGAGCCGTCTCGGGGCGGGCCTCATTCTGTCAGGGGCTCTCATTGGCTATGGGCCGATGCAGTAAAGGGCTTTCTCCGTGCGGATGAAGATGTTGCCCTGCGCGATCGCGGGACTGGCGCAGCAGGTCTCGTTGAGCGCGTTCTCGGCCACGATTTTGAACTGTGGCCCTTCCTCTACGATCGTCGTCTTTCCATTTTCGCCGAGGAAATACACCTTGCCGTCGGCCCAGACCGGGGAGGCGGAGAACTTGCCGGCCAGCCGCTCGCGCCAGAGGACCTCGCCGGTGGCCGCCTTGAAACACTTGGCGATGCCGCTCTCGGTCACGGAGTACAGGCGCGGCGCGACGTACAGCATGGACGACACGTGCGGGACATCGTCCTTGGATTCCCACACGATGTGGGTCTTGGTGACATCGCCTTTGCCGCCGAGACGAACGACCCGTATGGTCGAATCGCCGAACCCGGAGGCCGTAAACGCCATACCTTCTCCGATGACAACGGAAGGCACGACGCCTTCGCCCGGACTCGATGCCGTCCACAGCCGCGCGCCGGTCTTGAGGTCGTGGCCCTGGATGACATCGCCGGCCCCGCTGACGAGTTGGTCCTGTCCATCCACCCTGGCCACCTGCGGCACGACGTGTGCGATCCGCGAGCTGCCGCGGCTGCCCTTCCACCGCGTCTTGCCCGTGTTCTTGTCCACGGCCAGAATAACCGCCTTGTCCCACGGCTCCTGCCAGCCGACCTTTTCGTTGGGCGGCGGGCTGCTCCAGTCAAACGCCACGATGACAAGGTCCTCGTACAGCACGGGCGAGATGGCCAGCCCATGTTCGCTGTAATATTCGAAGTCGCTGTTGACCCACTCGGTGCTCCCATCCATCGCGACGGCGAAAATCCGGCCATCGCACGCAATCAGATAAACCCGCTTGCCATCGGTCGCCGGCGTGGAGGAGGCATAGGAATTGAAGCGCTGTTTGTGTCCTGCCTTCTGCCGCGTGATATCTTTGTCCCACGCCACCTGTCCGCTCCGGCGGTCGAGGCCTAGCAAATGCAGCGACGAGCCGCCTTCCAAAGCCGTCGTCACGAACACGCGCGCGCCGAAAACGATAGGGGAGGACCAGCCCGCGCCGGGGATCGCCGTCTTCCAGCGGATATTCTCCGTCGCACCCCATTCTGTGGGAATGTTCTTTTCCTGTGAGATTCCCTGTCTGCCCGGCCCACGAAAACACGGCCAATCCTCGCCCCGCACCGTGGATGTCGCAATCAGCCCAAGAACCGCAGCCACGACCACGAATCGTACCTTCTGCCAACCGCTCCTGCCCATGAGTCCAAACCTCCATCATCAGAATCCCGATAAGGACCGACACACCCGCCGCAAGGCCCACGCGACCTCACGTCCGATTCACCCAGCATACCAGATTCCACGAGACGTGCATACGTTCTCGATACGCGTGCTGCTGCCTCTTACCTTTCCCAGATCAGGTAGCCCGATATGCAGAGTACCAAGCCCACAATCCCGCAACACAGCAGGATAACACCAAGCACGGCAAGGAACACCAGACATATCCGGATGATCCTCGATATCGGCCCGGCGACAAATCGGCGGTATCTCGCGGCCACGACCCAGCCTGTGAGGAGAAAACCGCTCAGGATGGCCAGTGAGGATGCGAGATCGACAATACCCTGAAGAAAGCTGTCCTCGGGGACGCAGAATCTCCACTGTCGCCACGCATACGCAACAATGAGCATGCCGGCCAACTGCACGGCCAAAGGCCACGCCACTCTCCAAGCCATTGACAGTCGCTCCGATGCCATTTTACCAGAATACGCGCTCGCGCCCTCATTCTCAATCCAGACTTCATTGTCAGTCTCCATAGGGAGGGACGTCACAACTGTCCCGGGGGACTGTGCAAGCGCTGGTCCGACTCCGCCGATGCGTGACGCCGACCGGAAAATGCGCTCATTTCTCCGGCTTTGTTGGTACGATATAGGAAAGTAGGAGCGGCTTTGGCCGGCGGACAACGTGTATTGGAACGCGGTGATCGCAGGTGGATTATGTGTGCATCTCATGGCAGACGCAGGAGGCATCCTGTCAAGAAAGCAGTCTGGTTTATCACGGCCGCAGTCACGGCGGTAGGGGGGGCGTGGCTGCTCTGGGTCGGCAGCACTCCGCCCACATCGACCCACGACGCGCAGATTCGGGTCGCGCTGCCAAAGCCTGCCGGTCCGATGGAAGCCAGACTGGCCGAGTACGACCGCATCATCGAGGTCGTCAATGCTTGGGCCGGCGAGGCGGGTTTCGAACGTGTGCCGCCGGAACAGGCCGGCTCTATGCATCTGTCGCAAGGTACCAGTGCCGCGAACGGCAACGAGAGAGTGACCTGGTTCCGGGAGACCCAGGCCGGCGACCCCTCGTGGCCCATTGAGGTAATGGTCACTTTCGATCCGGATGCCGCGCCGGTGGTGGAGATTACCATAGCGGAAGGTTACCACAAGCAACCCAGCCCAAGGTTGCACGACCTCCACCGCACGCTGCTGGAACACCTGAAGGAACACTGCGGCGACCGAATCGTCTCTTCCCGTATCCGGTGACCAGGAGACGCCGGGGAAGCCGGCGAGTTCGAGAATTGCCCAGCGGCATCACCCGGATCATCTTCTCGGCAGTATCCCACTGGGATTGGTCCATTTGCAGGAATTTTTGGCTGGGGCCGGAGGCCGCCCTGTGCACTTCTCATTCTATCGACAGATGCATCGGGATCCCCGAACGGGAAACGTTTTGGCGCCCCCCCGAGCGGCCCAGCTCGCCCTTTCTGAGTAGGGGCGAATGATCATTCGCCCTTCTCGGCACAATTATCGGAAGTGCTATGGGAAGGGGAACGACGAGGAGGCGAGCGGGGACGCTCGCTCTGCTCTACGGCCGAATCCGCTGCCGAATGCTGACCGTGCCAAAGGCCCGACTTGCATGAGATTTTTCTTGCCCTAAGTACGCAGAGTGTGTATACTAACACAGTGATGATAATATGGGCAGAATCTCATCTGCCATCTCTTGCAGTGGGGGCTGGAGCACTGGGGGAAGTGGACAGGCCCTTTTAGAGTGGCAGACTGATATGGCCGCGGGAGGAAGGAAATGAAAATCAGCATATCACTTCTAATTTCGGGAGTTGTTATCGCAGTGCTGTTGCCTGCGGTTGGGGCCCAGGGCGTAGTTCGCTATGTCGCCCTCGACGGTTCCGGCAAAGACGGCCAAAGCTGGGCTACCGCCTACAAGACCATCCAGGCCGCGATTGACGATGCCGCGATGACCGCCGGCGGCGAGGTTTGGGTCAAGCAAGGCACCTATACGGTATCCGGCCCTGTCTACGTGGAGAAGGCGATCAAACTGTACGGCGGCTTCAGCGGTGTCGGCAGTACGCGCGATTATGAGGCTTACTCGACCATCGTGGACGGGGCGGAAAACGCCAAGCACTGCTTCGAGGTCGTTGCAAATGCGTATATCGACGGCTTCACCGCCATCCGCGGCTGCGCCTGGGGGTTCTCACCCCACGGAGGCGGCATGTACATCCACGATTGTGGCGCTACCGTTGTCAATTGCACCTTCCGCCGCAATTATGCCAATGAGTGGGGGGGAGGCGTTGCGACCAGCGGGGCCGACGGCACCGTGATCGAGAACTGCGTGTTCGTCGAGAACGTTGCGAGCGAGGACGGCGGCGGTCTGCACAACTACCAGTCGAGTCCGACGGTCACGGGATGCGAATTTCGGACGAATAAGGCCGGTGCGGACGTCGAGGCCTGCGGCGGGGGCATGATGAACGTCGAGGGAGCGCCCGTCATTACGGACTGTACCTTCACTCACAATTCCGCCGACTTCGGGGCCGGCCTGTGCAATGATTCGTCCGATGGGACCATCGAAGGCTGCACGTTCGCCGACTGCAATACGGCCACCATCGGGGGCGGGGGCATTTACAACCGCGCGGGCGCGCCCACGATCAGCCGGTGTCTGTTCTATCAGAACGCAGTCGGCCACCGGGGCGGCGCCATTCTCGACAAATCGGCGAGCGTGATCGCCAATTGCATCATGTGGAACAACTCGAGCATGTCCTATGGCGGGGCTGTCTATCTGGATACGACGCTGGACCTGTCTATCCCGAACGCCCAAATCACCAACTGCACGATGTACGGCAACCGGGCCAGCACCGGCGGGGGTGTCTTCAGCTTCAACGCCGCCGGCCACCTGACGAACTGCATCATCTGGGGCAATCAGGCCTACATTTCTCACCCCGGCGTTCGCAACTATGTCTCCTACTGGCCCACCCGGGAGAGCACAGCCAGCTACTGCGACATTGAAGGCGACTCCACATTTCCGGGCACAGGGAATATCCGCAGCGACCCGGAATTTGTAAATCCGGCCGGCGGGGATTTTCATTTGCTGTTCGACTCACCTTGCGTGGACCAGGGCAGCAACGTGGCCAGCACCGGGTCGGAGGATTGCGAGGGCAATCCGCGCATCGCGGACGGTGACGAGGACGGCACGGCCACGGTGGACATGGGGGCGCTGGAGTTCCAGGGCCGCCCGGACCCGATGAGACGCGGCGAGATCGTGCAGGGTATGATGTACGACGGTCCAACCGATACTTCCGCCATCTACACGTTCACCCTGATGGTGGAAAGTGATGATATTGTGGATCACATCGAGTTCCAGGCGCCCGGCGGCAGTACGATCTACACGATTCCGAACACGCCGCATACGTCAACGGGCAACGTGGAGACTTATCATCGCGTCGAAGGCAGCACCCACGTATGGGAGTACCGGGCCGAATTTGACGACCCCGCGTCCCTGGCACCGTACGGGGACGGGATTTACCGTATCATGGCGCGTTGTACGGATGCCTCGGTCCGTGAGACCCAGGTGATGCACTTCACGCCGGGGACCTCGAATCCCGTGGCGCAGCCGACGCAGAAGCCGCAGATCACCTCGCCCGCTTACGACGCTGAGGCCACTTCTCCGGTTGCACTCACCTGGGAGCCCTGCACCGATGGGAACGTCAACGACCTCTTTCTGGTCATCACGAACACCAGTACGGGCGCGGAGGTCACCGCCGATACGTACGCCAAGAGTGCGACCGGCTCGGACGCATACAGCCTGAGCGCGGCTACGTACCGCGCCGATCTGGTATTCGCCAATATGTACGAGGCGGCAAGCACCGACGGCACGCCGTTCAGATATGGCAAGATGGTCCTCATGGAGCACCGCTTCAGCGTCTCCTACGGCGACGTCTCCTATGACAGCGTTTACCGCTTCTGGTCGCCGGTGCTGGGATGCCACTTCTACACGATCGATGAAGCCGAAAGGGACCGGGTCATCAATAACTACCCAGACGTCTGGAACTATGAAGGCCCAGTCTTCAGCGCTTGCAAGGACCAGTCCCAGCCCGGTTTGAAGCCGGTCTATCGCTTCTGGTCAGGCTGGTCTCACTTCTATACCATTGACGAGGCGGAAAAGGACTACGTCGTTCAGAACTACCCTGACGTCTGGACTCTTGAGGGAATCGCGTTTTATGCCTATCCGGCGGGCGCTCAACCCCCCGACTGCCAACCCGTGTATCGTTTCTGGAAGCCCGCCAATAACAGCCACTTCTACACCATAGACGAAGCCGAGAAGGAGAAGGTCATCACCGACTACGCCTGGGTCTACACGCCCGAGGGCGTCGCATACTACACCTACCCGTAAGCCACCGTCCGCCGTGCTCGACCGGTATCAGTTGCAGCCTCGTTGGCGTGCCCTCCGTGAAGAACCGAGATACGGATTGGTGAAACCGAAGGGGGCCCGACCGACATTGGACACGGGCTCAGGACAACGTTTTCTCGGCATTGGCCCAAAGGGCATCCCACCGGATGGTCACAACAGGCGGCGCCGACTGCCGACCGCCGTGGGAACAGAGCCGAGCAGCATTACCAAGCCCGGGTCCGCCGCGTCCATGTTGACAAGACCCAAGACCGTCAAACACACGGCCAGCACCATTCCGGCCAGGAACCCCCCGATGTGGGATATGTATGCGGCGGGGAAATTCCCGACTATCCCGGCTCCCAACGTCGTCAGGAACCACACCAGGATCAGCCAGGGTCCCAGACTGCCGAATTGTCGAAAACAGATGACAACGTGCATCCCCAGTACCCCCATGATGGCGCCGCTGGCGCCGATTACGGGGCGACCGTCGTACGCCAGGTGAACGAGCCCGGCGGCGGCGCCCGCGGCCACATAGGCGACCACATAGGTCGCGTCACCCAGCCTGGGACAGACGTAGCGCCCGAAGACCCACAAAGTGACGAGATTGCCGACCAAGTGCACCATGGTCATGTGCAGCCACATGTGCCCGAGCAGGCCCGGCATTGAGCTGTTTTCCAGAACCAGGCCGCACAGGTGCTGCGCGCCGGGGTCCCAGAGCATCTGCACCGCAAAGGCACAAGTGGTGACCAACATAATGGCGTAGTTGCTGAACGGCACAGCGTCAGGACGACCAGGTGTCACAAGGTGAGCAAACAAGGCCACAACCTCCGTGTAAAACACACTCCATCCATGCGATACAGAAGATGCGTCCAGCATAGTGACACATTCCTGGGCGTCAAGAGAAAAGTCCCATAAATCATCGTCCGCTGATTTAAGACACGGTGAGAGTCTTCCAGGTTAAGCCCGCAGCGGTATCTGTCGATACATGGACTGCGGCCGAGGCGATTTCTCCCTTGGGGATTTTTCGCCTTGTCTTTCTGGGAAAGGTTAGGATGCCAAGGAATGGCCAGGCGGTCCGTGAGTGGTAGCGAATATGGCTGAACGACCACCGAAGAATATGGTTGCTCTGATCGTCGTTCTGGCGCTCGTACTGGCGGGGATCATGCTCAGGCAGTTCGGGGTCTTGCCCACCGGGTCGAAAAGGGGTGGTGGTTCGGTGGCGCCGGGACAAGACACCGGGGCGACCGGTACCGTGACGCCAGGCACCGGGGATGCACAGGCATCGCCCGCCGCCGTTCCGGTGCCGTGGAAGAAGCCCGACGCGGTCGGCCCTATCGTCCGTGACCCCATGCACATGGATTTGGCCAAGCAGCTTGCCACCCAGGCATCCACCACGCCCGGTACCACGCCGCAGGGAACCGAGTTCTCGGTAACAGGCATCGTTTACAGCACTGAACAGCCGTCCTCCGCCATTATCGACGGCCGGATTCTACGCGAGGGAGACGCCATCTACGGCGCCACCATTACCCGCATCAATGAAGACAGCGTGGAGTTCAGCATGGGCGACAAAAGATGGATCGTCAAGGCCGGGGAGCGCACTGTGACTCAAGAGTGAGAGACACGAAATCACACGGTCTGAATAACGCATATTTCCAGGAGATTCGAACCATGAGCACGAGAGATTGGCAGTATTTGCTTTTGGCGGCGCTGTTGGGGATCTGTCTGGCGGCCTCGGCCGTAGACGGCCAGCAGAGGGCGACGCCCATCCTGGCGGCGGCCCAGACGGGACAGCCCCCGGCCCCCCTCTCCGAGCTGCAAAAGAGAATGAAAACGATGGTCAGTGTGGATTTCCGCGAGGCCCCGATTGAGGACGTGATCAAGAGCTTCGCCGAGCAGGCCGATATCGACATCGTCAAGGGCCCCATGGTCACGGGCACAGTTACCGCGACGCTGACGAACGTGCCGCTTGATGAGGCGATGGAGAGCATCTTCGCGGTGCACGGCTACGGATACACGGCCACGGACTCCATTATCCGGATCGTCCCGCGCAGCGAGTTGACGCAATTCATGACCAAGCTGGAGACGAAGTCCTACCGCATCGACTACGCGGCCATGGACGAGATCACCAAGGCCATCACGCCCATGCTCACACCCCAGGGCCGCATGACGAGCAATCCCAAGACCAACGACATTTTCATCACCGACACGGAAACGCAGATCAAGCTGATCGACGAATTCATCGAGACGATGGACCGGGAGGTTCCGCAGGTCCTGGTCGAGGCCCGGATTTATGATGTCTCGTGCTCGGCGTTTCTGGACTTCGGATTCAACTGGTCCGTCGGGACGTTGACACTGTTCGATCCGGCGACGGGCCTGGCCATCGGGGGAGAGACGGAGCCTTTTACCAGAGCGACGTTTGGCTCGACCATCACGCAGGCGCCGAAGTCGGCCTTCGGGCTGCGTTTTGGCGTCCTCAATGACGACGTGGACATCGACGCCACCTTCACCGCCGCCCAGGATGACGTCAAAGCCCGGCTGCTGGCCAATCCGAAGATACTCGTCCTCAACGACCAGGAGGCCACGATCAAGATTGTATCCGAGATCCCGTACCAGGAGCTGACGCAGACCTCCGGCGGCGGCAATATCGGCACGACCAAGTTCAAGGAAGTCGGCGTCGAGCTGACGGTCCTGCCGCACGTCACGCGAGACAACAAGATCCGGCTCAATCTGAGCCCGATCTTCAGCGTGCAGACGGGTACCGTTTCTCTGGCCATCCCGGCCGGCTTGGGCGCGATTGAGAGTCCCCAGCCGATCGTGGACAAACGAGAGGCGACCACGCAGGCGCTCATCTCAGACGGTGAGACCGTCGTCATCGGCGGCCTCCGCAAACGAGACCTTGTCCAGGAAATCTCGAAAGTGCCCCTCCTCGGCGACATCCCGCTGTTGGGCGAGCTGTTCAAATTCCGGGGCGAAAAGGCGGTGAACAGCGAGCTGGTCGTCTTCATCACGCCGCGGGTCGTAGCCAATCCGCAACTGACCAGCATCGAGGCCGAGAAGTTGGACCGCATGGAAAACGAGTTCTGCGAACCGCAGGGGCCCGACGTCATGTTCGACTGCTGCGAGCAAAGCGACTGAGAGATATTGCGACGGACGAGCTGATGATGTGGGTGGCAGCATCGGGCCGTGTGCCTGAGGCTGCCACCCTTGTTTTGTCAGCCCCGGTGTGCAGCACGCCGGCTGCGTGCGCGGGGCTCACGGGCCGGCCTTCTGGTAGAGGACGGCGCACTCCATGGTGCAGGACAGGCCCGCCTGCTTGCCGGGGGCGGCCGTGACCGTGAACTGGTCAACGAGCACCACCGGCTGGTTCCGCTCCAGCTCGTTCAGGAACCGCAGGAACTCGGGAAAGCCGCCGGTGAAGGAAAAGACCAGGTCCCGCTGCGCGATCCGCTTGAGCTCGGTGGTGCCGACCTTGGTGACGGTGGTGACGTGCCGGCCGGAGAAGTCACGCAGCCCGTTTCGCTCCGCGAGGTCGCGGATCTTGAAGTCCAGCCCGCTGAACTCCTCGCTGCTGAAGACGAAATCCGCGTATCGGCGTTCCAGCTCTTCCCGCTGCTCACGGAGCTGCTCCTGGCCCCGGGGTGATTTGGCCTCCATGAGCAGATTGAACCGGTCCGTCCTTTCCGCGGCCCGCTGCTGGCAATCCGCGAGGGCGCGCCTCCGTGGCGCCGCCAAGCCGAAATGAAAGCCGGCCAAGGCCGCCAGGCACAGCACCCAGGCAACGATCAATCGGATGGGAGGCTTCACGTTTATGTCCACCACTCGATCCTAACTGAAGTTCTGCAAAATAGACATTAGTCCTGCTTTGGCCGGGGCGAATGATGATTCGCCCCTACGGTTTCAATCGGCACTCAATGACATAGTACTGGAACTCCCGGCCCGCGATCTGCTGCTGCCGCTGCGAGATGATCCGGATGTTGTCGGGCCCGGGCGCCAGGGGCAGGGCGGCCCGGAGGTCGCGGACGAACTGCTCGACGGCCACCGGCCCCGTCGGCGATATGACGCCCATCATCATCGAATACTCGTACTTGCCCCTGGCCTCCTGGCGCTTGGTCATGAGGTCGCCGATGGTAATGGTCTCCGGAGCGGTGCGGGTGAGCGCGACGAGGATATCGGACCATTGTCCATGGACGTCGAGGGCGGTCCGGACTTCCTCCAGGCTGGCATCGACGTCGGCCCGTCGTTTGTCGGCGGCGGCGAGGGCCTTGGCGACATCGGCCAGCCCGGCGATCTTGCCTTCGAGCCGGGCCGTCGCCTGCTGCTCCGCCGTCAACTGCCGGCCGCAGGAGTAGTAGTAAACGCCATCGAACGCCAGTGCCACGATGAGGACGGCGAACGCGGTCGTCGCGCCGGCGGCCAGCAGGGGATGGCTGCGCGGCGGCTTGGCCTTGCCCAATAGCAGGTCAATCGTGAACATCGCGCAGCGACCTCATGGCTAAACCCAATGCTACCGCGAAGGCG
>CAYFUB010000433.1:0-3702 GCA_964346195.1 uncultured Pirellulales bacterium | reverse complement strand
CATCCGTGAGGGGAACGCCGAGACCGTTGTCTGGCCCGCCGCCGTCGGCATCGATCAGGAAATAGGAGTCGTAAACCTGGCCCGGTGGGTAAAGAAGACTATCGTCCCTATTGTCGCCCACCAGGCCGCCTGTGACGTTCACATATCCCTGCACTGACATCGTGCTTGTGACATAGGCCGCCGCGTAGCATCGGCTGATCGAACCCGCGTTCCATCCCGTCAATCCCCCCACGCCTGTTGAGGCGATAGCGGTCACCTCGCCGATGGCATAGGAGTCGCTGATGCTGCCTCCATTCCAGCCAATCAAGCCGCCGGCCCTGTCGATACCGCTGACCGCGCCATTGGCGTAACAGCCTACGATCCGGCCCGTGTTCCTACCGGCCAACATGCCCAAGGTACCCATTCCTGTGATGTTCGCAGCGTGGATACCCAGGTTCACCACGGATGCATTCTGATCGAGGATGCCAAACAGACCCAAACAGTAATCGCCCTGGATCTTCAGATTAGACACGGTCCTTCCGGCACCGTCGAGTTTGCCATTGAAGCAGCCAATCGGCGCAGCGCCCCACGTGATGCCGCAGAGATCGATATCAGCGGTCAGTTTATAGCAGGCGGATGGATCATGGCGCCATACTGCCCCCAAATCCTCGGGCGTCCCGATTCTGTACGGATCATCGGCCGTGCCCCTGCCGGCAAGCTCGGGCGGCTCGTGGGCGTCGTCGGACCCAAGCGTCAGCGTGGGATATCCGCCGCCCTGCGGCATCAGCCATACATCGGCCGTACCATTCTCACGCTCACCCGCGAAATCCCACTTGGCGGTTATGTAAGTGTTGACGTCCTGCATCTGAGCGGTGGTCAGTCCTGTGCCGCCGGCGCTTTGGGACAATCCGCTCGTTTCAATGTCCCAAAACGATGCCTTGATGATAGTGGTATCCGTTTGCTCTCCTATCAACCCGCCCAGGTATTTGCTATTTCCTCCAGCGGAGACTCTGCCAATGGCATACGAATTCATAATCCATCCGTATAGGGTGCTTCCGACCAGTCCACCAACCGACCAACTCTTGTTGCTTCCAGAGATGCTGCCGCTCGCGTAACAGTTGACAATACCGGTCGAACTTGCTCTTCCTACCAAGCCGCCGGCATGTGCGAACCCGGAATCCAGGCCCCACTCCCAGGTGGAGATATCGCCGGCAGCATGGCAGCTAGTGATCATGCCCGAAGCACCGCTATATCCCACCAGACCCCCGAGAGCAGACACGCCGTACCCCACCGCAAGAACATCGCCGGTAGCGTGACTGCTGGTAACGTAACCTTGATTGAGTCCTACGAGTCCTCCTGCCGTGTCACGCTGAACCCAGACCCCGCAACTTGCGTCGCATCCCACGACTTGGGCGCCAGCGGAATTCTCGCCCACTAAGCCGCCGACTCCCATGTGACCGCTCACGAAATCGCCGTCCGCATGGCAACTGAAGATCTCGCCCCGGTTCTGTCCGACCAGACCGCCGATACGCGCACCGCCGTCCACGCCCCCTTCGACATGACAACGAACTATGCGACCTTCGTTCCAGCCCGCCAGAACGCCGTGGTACTCTCCATAGCGTTCACCTACCTCGGCGGCTTCAATTCTCAGGTTCTGCACTACCGCCTGTCTGCCCAGGTTGCCGAACAGACCCAGGTAGTCGTCGTCATCCAGATAATCTGCATCGTTGCGAATTATCAGGCTCCTGACGATATGACCATTTCCATCGAAGCTGCCGGTAAAGGGCATCCCTTGAAAATCCTCAGCGGGATCCATGTCGGGCGCGATCACGGCCCGCGTGAAGACCTGTCCGCCGGGGAGGTTCGGGTCCAGGTCGAGGTCGTTGAGGAGGACGAAGTGCTTGTCGAGCAGGTTGGGGTCGGAGCCGATAGAGATGAGTTGCTCGGCCGTGGCGATCTGGTACGGGTCGTTCGGTTCCCCCGTGCCCCCGGCGAATTCGTAGGCCGGGCTGGCGACGGCCCAGCAGAATGCCAGGGTCAGGACGGTGGTCCGGAGGTGATTTGCACCCGTTGACATGGTTCTCTCCTATACGACGCATGGCACACAGAGTCAGGTTCTCTTGCTTTCTCTACGTTCAGTCCGGAACGGGGCGACGGCGTTACGCGCGTCTGTCGAAAAATGTGGCTCAGGGCGGTGAGAACTGCCACGGCAAGACCATGTAAGTCCTTATGGGGTAAATGCTTATATCGCGCGCGGCGCAGACTCCGTCATTGCATCATTCCGCCCTTTCATCCCGTCCCCTTCTCGCCCGGTAGTTGAGGGCCGAGGGTGCGAGACGATGCCGGTCTTCTGCCGGTCCGGGCTCGACGCGCGGGGCGGAATCGGCCGGCGAAAACTGGCGCAACGGTGAATGACTTGGGGGCTCGGGCGTCTTTGTATATAATGGGCCGAGCGCGAGGGCGGACCGGCGCGCCGTGCGCCGGCGAACGTGTGCAGAGAAAGGAGAGAAGAATGAACGAGGGCAAACGTCCCGGCGGTTTGACCGCCCTGGCGGTCATCAACTTCGTCCTTGCAGGCTTCAGCGTGCTGTCGCTGGCCAGCTTGGCGGCGCTCCCTGGGCTCCTGGACAGGATTCCGAGAGACCAGATGGATGAGGCGCAAAAGGCGCAGATAGAGGCCATGCAGAACATGGGGACGCCGGTCCTGGTTCTCCTCTTCGTCCTGACCCTGCTGTCGGGTGTGCTGCTGCTGCTGTCGGGCATCGGATATCTGAAGCAGAAGCGCGTCCTGGGGCGGATGATCGGCAACGTGTATGCCGTCCTGGCTATCGTCGGCAGCATCGTTTCGGGCCTGCTGTTCAAGCCCGAGTTGGGGGGCGGTTTCAATATCTCGACCATCATCGGTCTGGTCTATCCCATTCTCACCTTGATTCTGATCAACACGACCTTCAAGGACGACCTGACGAACTGAGTTTGATACTTCTTTGCGGCCCCGGTCGGGAGTCGGCCTGCGATGAATCTCGGAACATTGAACGCCCGCCATATCTGGCTGATCAGCCTGCACTGGAGCCGCCATGCGGTGCGGAGTGGGGCCGGTCTGGTGTACCTCATGATTGCGTTGGTCTTCGGCCTGTCCGTCGCTCACATGGTCATCATGCCCGTCGAGCAACTGATGACCGCGCAGCAGCGGCAAGCGGGGAAAACAGACCCCGAGGCCATCCGGAAGACAATTATCAGCGTGGGCCAGCCGATCACCCGATTCGTCCTGGGAGCCAGGTCCATGGAAGAGCTGGTCCGGGAAAACGATGTGCCCGAGCAGCCCAGCCGCGAGAATGCTGCGCCGGCGGGACCGGCACGCGAGGATCTCGCCCGGCTCAACCGTTGGGCGAGCTTTCTGCTGGAGGATAAGCCGGCCCTGCTGTCGGCCATTTTCCTGGTTCTGGTCTTCGGCATGCCTTTTGCGATCTCCTTCCTGGCCTTCAACCAGGTCACCGGCGACATTCAGAGCCACGGCCTGCGCTATCTGCTCCTGCGGACCGAGCGGGGCAACATTTATCTCGGCCGGCTCCTGGGCACGGCGGCTTTCTCCACGGCGGTCATGGGGGTGCTCATCGCCACCATCACGCTGTACCTGGGCCTGAGAATCAGGATCTACCCGGCCGTGGCACTGGCCGGCTGGGCGGTGTACGGCTTCTTCGCCCTGGCGATTCTCATGCTGCCCTA
>CAYFUB010000432.1:0-5537 GCA_964346195.1 uncultured Pirellulales bacterium | reverse complement strand
CGCCGAGAGGATACGTGAGGCAATCTGTACGTTTGCGAACGATATGCCCGACCATCAGCTTCCGGGAGTCATTTTCGTGGGCGCCCATGACGACGGGACGCCTGCCCATCTGCCGATCACTGATCAGTTATTGCGGGCCCTTTCCGATATGCGTTCGGATGGCAACGTTTTGCCACTTCCATCCATGACCGTCCAGAAACGCACGCTCAAGAATGTTGATATGGCTGTCGTAATTGTCGAGCCATCATTCGCACCACCCGTTCGTCTTCGCGGCAGGGTGTGGATACGTGTGGGCCCCCGGAGGGCCATCGCCACCGTGGAAGAGGAACGGCGGCTTACTGAAAAGCGCCGTGCCCGCGACCTGCCGTTTGACATTAGCCGTGTGGCGGGCTCGAGTATTGCTGATCTGGACGTGGATCTCTTTGAGCGGGTCTACCTGCCATCTTCGGTCGCTTTGGAGGTCCCGGAGCAGAATAGGAGAAGTCGCGAGGAGCAGTTGGCCGGTCTTCGGTTCGTCACGGCTGACCCGTCGAGAGTCCCAACCGTACTTGGTCTGCTCGTGACCGGCAAATTACCAACCGAGTATATACCCGCCGCTTATGTTCAGTTTCTCCGGATCGCCGGCGACGGGCTGAGTGACCCTATCAAGGATCAGAAACGGATCGAAGGACCACTCCCGGAGATGATGCGCAGTCTGGATGCCGCGCTTGTCGCTCACATCTCTGTCGAGACGGATATTACCTCAAGTACAACTGAGCGTCAGAGACCTGACTATCCAATTGTGGCCCTGCAACAACTGACAAGGAATGCGGTGATGCATCGCACCTATGAAGGAACGAATGCCCCGGTTCGCATCTACTGGTTCGACGATCGCGTTGAGATCATGAATCCGGGTGGTCCGTATGGTCAAGTCACCCGTCAGAACTTTGGGCAGCCGGGTATCACGGACTACCGTAATCGGTATCTGGCCGAGGCTATGCGCAATCTCGGATATGTCCAGCAGTTTGGGGTCGGTATCCAACTCGCACGAGAGGCACTACGCAGGAACGGGAATCCACCGCCGGAGTT
This sequence comes from uncultured Pirellulales bacterium, assembly GCA_964346195.1. GTDB lineage: Bacteria > Planctomycetota > Phycisphaerae > Sedimentisphaerales > Anaerobacaceae > PLanc-01. Next base: position 4,469 of record CAYFUB010000432.1, on the reverse strand, counting down.
CGTATTGGAAGATACATATACGCTTGTGGTTGTCTGGAGAGGCGTATGAGTGTGCCGGTGATCGCCTTCTTCAACAACAAAGGCGGTGTGGGCAAGACGTCGCTGGTTTACCATCTGGCGTGGATGTACTCGGATCTCGACGTCGGCGTGGTCGCCGCCGACCTTGATCCGCAAGCTAATCTGACCGCCGCGTTTATGCCGGAACACCAACTGGAAGAATTCTACGAATCACATGGCAATGGAACAGTGTTCGGTTGCGTCCAACCGTTGCTGCGGGGCATCGGGGATATCGCCGAACCCTATCCCGTCAGGATCACGGATAGCCTTACACTGTTGGCTGGGGATCTCGATTTGTCCGCTTTTGAGGACGAGCTTTCACAGCAATGGTCCGCGAGCCTGGACAGAAAGGAACGCGCCTTCCGTGTACTGTCCTCGTTCTATCGCACCATGCAGAGCATGGCGGAGACGAGACTCGCGAAAGTCATTCTCGTTGATTTGGGGCCGAATCTCGGTGCCATCAATAGGGTCGCCTTGGTTTCCGCCGATTGCGTCGTCATACCTCTCTCGCCTGACCTCTTCTCTCTGAAGGGCTTGGAGAATCTGGGGCCAACTTTGCGACGGTGGCGAAACGAATGGCAAGAGCGGCTTGGAAAGAATCCTGTGTCCGACTTACGTCTGCCTTCAGGGTCTATTCATCCGCTTGGATACGTCGTACTACAGCACTCGATCAGACTGGACCGTCCCGCGAAAGCATACGACAAGTGGATGGCAAGAATCCCACCCACCTATGCAAAGTCGGTTTTGGACAAGAGCGTCCCACCCTCTTTAACCATCGGCAAGGACACGCAATGTCTGGCGCTACTCAAACACTACCGCAGTCTTATGCCAATGGCTCAGGAAGCCGGTAAACCCACTTTTCACTTGAGACCTGCTGATGGCGCCATTGGAGCGCATGTTTCGGCTGTCAACGAATGTCGCAAAGACTTCGACCGGCTCGCACGCACCATCGCGGAACGCGCAGGCATGACTACTGCATACCTGGACAGTGGCGCATTTGTGCAGTGATACCACTGGACGGCGAATAGACGCTCTTGGGGAGCTACTGGATATTCTTCGCACGCAACTGAAATGTCCCCAATACGATCCGGAGGATATCAAGGCCATCTGCGAATGAGGACTCAGGTCACACAGAAAGGGCCGGGCCCTCCGGCCCGGCCCTTTGGGTAGTTGACGGGAGTACGGCCGGCTATTGCCTCGGTCCGACTTGCAGCATGGGCCGGCCGGGGGTGTAATCGTCGGGGATGACCGGCTCGAACTCGGCCGCCACGACGGGCAGGTCCCACTCGAAACTGTGCGCGACCACGCGCATGTACCCCTTGCCGGGCTCGCCCTTGTCAATCTCAATCCGCACGGGCAGCCGGGTCTCCACATTGGCCCATATCCTGATCTCGGCGCCGGTCGTGGAGGTTTCGCCCAGGCAGTTGGGGTCGGTCGTCTCGAAGCCTTAGACTTCGACACCATCCACGACGGACCGGCCCAGGCGCGTGTGCTCGCATTGCACGACCTGTTCCACAATCCGGCACGGATTGCTTTCGCGCTGCCAGCGCTCGACCGACGCTTCATCCAGCTCGACCTTCGAGTACTTCTTCTCATTGGGCATCAGCGTCGTTACGAACCGCTGAAGCGGCTGGATGTAGATTTCCTCGAGCATGCTTTGTCCCGTAAGGGGATTGTCCAACTGAATGGTCACCTTCTGGCCCAGGGTCTGCGAAACCAGCATGGTTGCCTCCGCCATCGGCCTGTCCTCGGCGCCTTCGGCGCGAAAGGTCGTGCTCATGCAAAGCCGGTAGGCCTGGACCTGCTCCATGCGGGCCAGCACCTCCGCGAGAGCAATTCCCGATCCGGTCTGCCTCCAGAGTGAAACACCAATCAGGCACGCGACGACCACCGCCGCGGCCACAGCAAGCTTGGTTATTGGGCTTTTCATAATCGATCTCCATGTCCTGTCCGGCAGAGCCGGTGAGTCTTTGATGGTTTGTCGCTGAGCCTGCTGCACGTCATCGAACACCTGCTCATCGGCGTCCGGATGGATGCTCAGCTCAGCACTCTTGAACAATCGTTTGATGTCATCTGCAGGTTTCATCGTTCCACCTTGCCGTTCAGCAATGTTCGCAGTCTCTCCAGACCGTACCGGTACCGGCCCTTCACTGTGTTGACTGAAGTACTCTGCAACATCGCAATCCGGCGAAACGTCATGTCCATCTCCACACGCAGGCAAACCACTTCTCGCTGCTCGCAGGGCAACTCCTGCAACGCCCGGCTGAGCAGCGCCAGCTCCTCGCTGAGAGTTGCCCACTGCTGAGGTCCTCGCGCAGGCGACGAGCACCGCTCTGCCTGGTCGAGTGATGTCCCGCCGTGCCGCTTGCCGTCGCGCAGGTGATTGCGGACCCGATTGATCACACTCGTGATCAGGTAGCTCCGGAGGCTTCCGGTCAACTTGATCCGGTCGGCCGACCGCGCGAACCCGACAAACACGTCGTGAACGATATCCTCGGCCGTATGGACGTTGCCGACGAGCACCACGGCCAGCCGGAGCAGCTCGACCTTATGCTTGTCATAGATCTGCCGCAGGGCGTCCGGACTGCCCCGCTTGAACCTCAGAATAAGCAGCTTATCCTGTACCATCGTGCGTGCTCATGGGAAGAACGATCATTCTTCGCCCTATTACACACCGACCCGGGGCCTTTGGGTATGGCCGTACCGAAAATTCACACACGGCGGCGGCATAAATCTTCGCTTCAGGCGGTGGGATCCGGCTCCACCAGGCGGAAAATGGCGCATGGTTTATGCAGGGGGAGAGGCCGAGGGTGAGAAATGGGTCAAGTGACGAGGATTGTGTGGGAGGCGGTGTATGCCGGAGGGTGTGAAGTGCATACATTGCGTTCAGATGGGGATGATTCCCGGACCCTGGTGTGGCAGCACGTCCTGAACCTGGTGCTGCCGGTGTTTGCCTTGGTGTCCATGTCCGTGCTGACCATCGTCACGATTGTCCTGCTCGTAACGACGATAGCCGACGCGGGCTGGCACCTGACGCCGCCCTATATAAGCATCGATCCCTGGTCCGGCTGGTGAGCCGACGGGCGACTTTGACGCAGACGACCTCACGCACGGGGACGACGCGCCAATAGCGGCGCCCAAGAAGAAGGCGGGCCTGGCCCGGCGCGTGGATGGATAATGTCTGCACGCGTCGTGCGCCACGCGCCGGACCTTGGAACGGGAAGACTTTAATGGGCCGTGTGCTGTACGTTCTCAGTTTTCCGGTCAGAGTGCTGCGCGGGGAACGGTTCAGAAAAGCGACACCTGAGGAATTGACGCTCGACGGCGCGTCGTTTGGCCTTGCCGGTCTGCTCGTACTGCTTCTTCTGGCGATTGACCCGGACGTGTGGACGGCTCCCCCGATATTCCTCTGGACCGGTGTTGTACTGGCTCTGTTCCCGCTGGCGGTCTTCCTGTTGTGGATCGGGGAGTGCGTCCCGCCTGTCTGGAGCATGGCGGTTGGCCTGTCCATCCCGGCCGTCGTCCTCACGTTCGGTTTCCTTCACCCGCAAGGATCTGTCCTCGTCGTCAAGGCGGCACAAGGCGGTCTCGTATTGTACATCGCTCTCATGGTGTTGGGATCAAAAATAAGAAAGGCCGGCTGATCGTGTGCGACTACATTTTGTGGCGGAGCCCCCTCGATTTGTCATGCTGAGCGAAGCGAAGCATCTCGCCCATGAATAGAACCCACGCCGGCTGACAGGCTCGACCCAGATCCTTCGCTGGCGCTCAGAGCCTGCCCTGAGCAGAGTCGAAGGGATGACAACATGGGTGCATGCCCCCCCACGAAAATTAGTCGCACACGGCTGATCCGGTTCTATGCACCAGGCACAATGACCAGGGTATGGCCGGCTATTGCCCGAATGATTCATTGGGACTCAGCAGAACCTGCCGGCGCTTCTCAGCGCGCGCGTGCCGGCGGGCCGACTGGCGGCTGCGTTTGCTGTTCCCACAGATCGGCGTACGTCTCCAGGTCGGCGGCGTCGACAACGCCATCGCCGTTGATATCGAGCGCGAACGGGGAGTCGCTCAGCGCGGCGTAAGCCGTGCCGCCGTGGGCTCCCACGTTGATTCGACGGCCGTTGGGCTTGCGCTCGGCGGAGAAGTCGGCCGCCGGGTCGCCCGCGTCAACGCACGGACTGGTCACATCATCGAGAACCCAGACATCGTGCTCGGGCCAGTACCGGCCCCGCTCGCTGCGTACGTGATAATCGCCGGTCTCAGGATCGACAAACAGCGGGTCCTCACTGAAAGTGCCCGCGCCGAAGACCCTGAAACTGCTCCATCCGACGGTGGCCCGCTCCACACAACTGTATGTTACCTCGAATCCAAGCGTGTCGCTGTTCGTGTTGCCCCAGAGAATGCTGTTGGTG